>NZ_BQKV01000097.1 GCF_022180365.1 Faecalibacterium gallinarum | reverse complement strand
ATTCCCTGGCTGCGAAGTTCCAGGATCTCTTTCTCGTGTTCCTGAATGTGGCTGTATTTTCTGGGCATAGCAAAGACCTCCTGTAGTAGTTTTATTCTACCACAGGAGGCCTTCTTTTTTCACTGTCTACTTTTACTGGAGCGGTTCACCTATTGGGGTACAGGCGCTTTTTTTGTTTGCATCTTAGAGAAACAGCAGCAGGCTCACCGCCATCACCGCCATGCCGGCGATCAGGCCGTAGATGGAGAGATGGTGTTCGCCGTATTCCCGGGCGGCGGGCAGCAGCTCGTCCAGGGAGATAAAGACCATGATTCCCGCCACCCCCGCAAAGAGGAGGCCAAACAGGGTGTCGCTCATGATGGGCCGGAGGACCAGCCACCCCAGCAGCGCCCCCAGAGGCTCCGCCAGACCGGACAGGAAGGAATAAACAAAAGCCCGCCGCCGGGAGCCGGTGGCCTGGTAGATGGGCACCGAGACGGCGATCCCCTCGGGGATGTTGTGGATGGCGATGGCCGCCACAATGGGCAGGGCCACGCTGGGGGACTGGAGGGCCGAGACAAAGGTGGCGATCCCCTCCGGGAAGTTATGCACCGCAATGGCCAGGGCGGTGAAAAGGCCGGTCCGCATCAGCCGCTGGGGCGGGGGCGCCCCCGGCTCGGCGGATTCCAGCTGCCGGACTTCGTGGGGGTTCTCCTCCGAGGGAACCAGCTTGTCGATGGCCGCGATCAGGAAGATGCCGCCGAAAAAGGCCCCCGCCGTGGCCCAGGCCCCCAGACGAGGGCCCAGCTGCCCGGCCAGCACCCTCTGCGCCTCGGAAAAAATCTCGGTCATGGAGACATAGATCATCACCCCCGCTGAAAAACCCAGGGACACCGAGAGAAACCGGCGGTTGGTGTGCCGGTACAAAAGGGCGAGGACGCTGCCGATTCCGGTGCTGAGACCGGCCAAAAGGGTGAGGAAAAACGCCCCCAACACGCTGTGATCCAAAGAAACACCTCCTGAAAAAGAAATTGACTCCCCCGCTGTGGGAGCTATTGGTTAGTTTATTCTAACCAAAGTATAACATACTTCCGCCCCGGGGGCAAGGTGACCGGGTCACCCTTTGGGCCAAACAAAAACAGAGGGCGCAGAACGCGCCCCCTGTGGGTTCGGTGGGATGTAATTTTCACTCGCCCAGGGTGTCCAGCAGCTCCTGTACCTCCCGGACAAAGCGGCAGAGGTGGAACCCGTCGCAGACCCCGTGGTGGACCTGGGCCGCCAGGGGCATCAGCCGCCGGCCGTTCTCGGTAAAGACCCGGCCCAGGGTGAAGATGGGCAACAGATACCGGTAGCCGTTTTGCAGGTTGAGGTTGAACCCCTCAAAGGTGGCCCAGGGCAGCATGGACACCGGGAAGGTATTCTCCGGGGGGTTGGGTTTCGGCATCATTCCCCCCTTGTCCCCGTAGAGGCGCAAATCCTCCTGCTACCGGGCGCAGAACGCGGGGTAATCGGGGGTATATTCGGTCCACAAATTGGAGAAGGTTTCGGTCTCCTTGTTGAATACGGTATAGCAGGGCAGCATCTCGGAGAAAATCCCCACCTGGCCCTCGGCGTCCAGGGCGGTGCGGAACTCCTCGTGCCGGTTGACCACGGTGGTCAGGGCATACAAAAGAGCGGGGTAATATTTCAGCCCTTTTTCCTCGATGTTGGTGACGTCCAGCTTGACCGTCATGCTGTAAGTACAGGGGGTATTGGAAAAGTAATGTTCAAAGTATTCATTTCTCGGCCAAGCCGCCCGATCCACGCGACAAAATTCCATCCTGAGAGTTCCTTTCCATTTTTATCATTTTGCAGCCGTCATCCAATGGCGGTATAGCGGTAGAGAGAGGGGCCCGTTTCTTCCAGGGCCGACCCGTTCTGCCGGAGGATCACCGTGGACTCCCCTTCGGCCCCCAGCCAGGAGATACCCAGGGCCAGCCCCTGGGCATCCTCTGCGGCAAACACCAGCTGGAAGAGGGAGGGGTCCATGGTCCCGCCGTCGTCCACCCGCCAGGCCGAGCCGCCGTTCAGCTGGGCGGGATAGTCCTTGCTCAAAAGCCCCTCCGGCCCCGACACTACTACGCTGGCCAGAAGGTCCTCCCCCTCGGGCGCAAAGAGAACCAGGTAGAACTCGGCCTCCTCCCCCAGCCCGGCCAGCTGCCAGCTGTTCTGGATGGCGCGGCCCTTCTCGGCTTCCAGCTCGGCGGCGGCGGTTTCATCCAAAGGCCGTCCGTCCCCGAGGCGGGTCTCCAACAGGGCGGGTTCCAGGGCATTTTCCAGGGCGGCGTAGTAGGTTTTGCCGCTGCCGGGCGTCCCCTCCGTCACAGTGTAGCGCCAGCCGGGGATGTTGTCAAAGTTATCGGCGGTAAAGCGGCCGGTGTCCTGGGCGGTGCCCTCCTGCCAGCCCGCATAGGTCAGCTGGAGCACCACCCCGTTCTCTCCCACGGCCCGGGTCAGCTGCTCGGGGGCTTCCAGCTCGGGGCCCATCCGGGGCACCAGAAAGGCGTCCCCCGCCCCGTTTGTAAAGCCAAAGGAACCATCCATCCAATCCGCCGGGGCTTCCGGCTGGGACGCCGCCCCCTGGGACGCGCTGGAGGAAACGCAGCTCTCCGCCGTCTGAGAGGAAGCGGGCTCCGCCGGGCCGGTGCGGGGCCAGGCCAGCACCGCCAAACCAGCCACACAGACACAGCCCAAAAACCAGACGCCGGGGCGCTGCCAAAACTTTTTCATAGGGGGTTCCTCCTATTCGGTTGGGTGGGGGCAAATTTCGCTGCCAATCTGCCCCTATTGTACCCGCGGGGCAGCCCCAGTGCAAGAACCTTATTTCGCAGTTTGGGCCGAAAAACGCGGCAACGCCCACACCGCGCCCAAAGGCGGATGCAGGCGTTGCCGCTGCAATTTTATAAGCGCTTTTCCGATAGGAGAAAGGGAATCTCTCAGCGCAGGACTCTTGAGCCCGGCTTAATCCTCAGCCATGCCGATCAGGTCGAACTTCTCGGTGGAGATCACGATGGTAAAATCGTCCTTTTTGGGGCGGGGGCACTTGAGCCAGATGGTGCGGTCAGAGAGGTTATAGTACCAGCCGGTCTCGGCCTCCTCCCAGCCGTCCCGTACGATAAACCGGGGCACAGGCTGGCCGTCCACGGTGCACCAGAAGGCGCCCTTGGCCTTGCTGACCAGCTTGACGGTCAGGCGCTCCACCGGCGAGGGGTAGCTGCCCTCGGTGACAAACCGGAGCTTGGTCTGGTCCCCGGCGGTGACCTGGATGGTGGTTTTGGCGTAGACCCCCTGTTTGTAGTCCTCGGTGTGGCCGTCGTCGTCGTAGAGGACAAAGCTGGTGTCCGTCTCGGCCGCCACCAGCAGATCCATCTGCTTTGTGATGTCCCGCAGGATCTTCTTCACGTCCTCGCTGGTGACAAAGATCGCCGACCCCCGCAGGAACATGGGGATGCTGCCCGGGCCCACCGGCACTTCGATGGTCTGGCCGCCCGCATACTCCCGCAGGTTGTCGTTCATATCGTACCACTTGCAGCCCGCGGGCAGGTAGATCCGACGGGTTGTGGCGCCCTTTTCCACCACGTTGGCCACCAGAACGCTCTTGCCGTACATGAAGGTGAGGTTCTGGTCGGTGTAGGTGTTGATATCCTCGGGGAACTCCAGGAACAGTGGCCGCATCACCGGCAGGCCGTTCTGGTTGGCCTCGTACATCAGGCTGTACAGGTAGGGCAGCATCCGGTACCGCAGGGCGTAAGCCTGGCGGACATAGGGCAGATTCTCCTCGTACATCCAGGGCTGGGTGACGGTGTTGTCGTTGTTGGCGGAGTTCAGGCAGAACCGGGGCTGGAACACGCCGCTCTGAATCCAGCGCAGCAGAAGCTCGGCCTCGGGGGCGCCCCCTGCAAAACCGCCGATGTCACAGCCCATGTTGGCGCAGCCGGACAGGCCCATGCCCACGATGGTGGCGATGTTGAACTTGAGGGTCCGCCAGTCGGTCAGGTTGTCGCCGCCCCAGACCTGGGCGTACCGCTGGATGCCCGCATAGCCCGCCCGGTTGATGATATAGGGCCGCTCGCCGGGGTAGACCTCCGCCAGGGCCTGCTTGGCCACATAGGCCATCAGGTTGGAGTGGAGGATCTTCAGCTCGGCCATGGTGCCCTTCTTGCCCTCGAAGTCACACTGGGCCTCCCGGTCCTCGACGCCGTCCATCTCGCAGTTGTCGTTCCAGACGGTCTTGGTGCCCATCTTGAGGATGTTCTCCTCCAGCAGCTGCTTCCAGGTGTTGCGGCCCGCCGGGCCGGTGAAGTCCACAAACCGGCCCTCGCCGCCCCACCAGCGCCCCAGGTAGTCCTCCTGGCCGTCCGGGGTCTTGATGAACACGTCGTTTTTCTTGAACAGGTCCATATAGGGGTGGCGCTTGAGGATGCCGGGTTTCAGGTTGACAATCACGTTGATTCCCCGGGCGTTCATCTCGGCGAAGAAGGCTTTCGGGTCGGGGAATCGTTTGTGGTTCCAGTTGAACACATAGCGGAGGTTATCCTCCTCGCCGCTGGAATAACCCGAGGCCAGCCAGAAGTTGTCGATCAGGACGCCCTCTTTTTCGTGCTTGTCGATGACCTTGTAGATCTCCTGGTCGCAGTCCTTTTCCAGCTCGGCGTAGTACATGGTGGAGGCGCAGTAGCCCAGGGACTGCTTGGTGGGCAGGGCGCTCCGGCCGGTCAGCCAGGTGTAGTGCTCCAGCACCTGGGCCATGGTGGGGCCGTTCAGGAGGAACAGGTCGATGTCGCCGCCGTCGGTCTGGTAGTAGCAGTACCGTTCCCAATAGCCGGACAGCTCCTGACCCAGGTCAAAGACGCAGTCATAGGAGTTGTGGTAGAACAGGCCCATGGCGTACCGCTGGCGCTCGTTGATCCGGATGTAGAAGGGGATGTGCTTGTACATCGGGTCGCCGATCTCGGGGTCGTGGCCGATGGCGTCCTTGGGGGACATCCGCAGCCGGCGGCCCTTCTTGTCCAGGTGGCCGGTCTTTTCGCCGAAACCGTAGAAGTGGTCCAGCTCCCGGTCGGTCTTGGAGTAGTGGGTCAGGCGGCCCAGCTGGTCCCGCTCAAAAGCCCGCTCCCGCAGATCCTGGTAGATCAGCTCCCCTTCCGCGGTGTAGAGGGAGAAGGCGAAGGGCTTTTTGTTCAGCACCAGCCGCAGGGTCTTGGTGCAGAACACTGCCTCCTTCTCGTTCTCCTCCATGGGGACATCCAGCGCCTGGATTCGGGTGCGCTCCCCCGCCAGCAGCTCGTCCATACGGTCGGGCCAGGCCGTGGTTACCAGGGTATAGGACTCTTCCTCCATGGGTTTGGTGCGGTCGAAGTGGACCCGGATTCGGATCACATCATCGCTCATGAATACCAGCAGCACATCGGCTGCGTCGCCGTGGATCAGATAGCCGCAATCGTTTTTTTCAATCGAGCGGCAGGTTCTCAGCAGCATTGGGAACCCTCCTTTTTTCAATTTAAAGCGCCGGCCGGGCGGCCGGCGCTCCTTTAGCAATCGAAATTACATGCCGATCAGGTCGAACTGCTCGAAGCTGACGGTCAGGCGGCAGTCCTGCTTGGGGTTGGCGTACTTGACCTCCACGGCCTTCTTGCTCTGGCTGTAATACCAGCCCTCGGCGGCCGCGTCGAACTTGCGCCGGTTGAGGAAGTGCTCCAGTTTCCGGTCCCCCAGGGTGACCCAGAAGGGGCTCTTCTCCTTGGCGATCATCTCCACCTTGATCCGCTCCACGGTGTCGGTGTAGCTGCCCTCGGAGGCAAAGTCCATGGTGACCCGCTCGCCCTGGGTGGTGGTGATGGTGGTCTTATGATAGACGCCGGCGGTGAAATCGTTGGTCACGCCGTCGTCGTCGTAGAGCACCGTGGTGGTGACCCCCTTGGGCGCCACGATCAGGTGCAGGTCGGTGGTGTGGTCCTTCTCCATGCACATGAGCTGGTTGTCCGCCATGGCGATGCAGGCGCCCTCCCGCACAAACATGGGGATGCTGGCCATGGTCACCGGGATCTCGATGGTCTGGCCGCCCTCATAGCAGGCGAACTTGTTGTTCCAGTCGTACCACTTGCAGCCGGCGGGCAGATAGACCTTCTGGCTGGTGACCCCGGGCTCCACCACGTTGGCCACCAGGATATCCCGGCCGAACATAAACTCAAAGCTCTCGTCGTAAACGGCGGGGTCGTCCTGGAACTCATAGACCAGGGCCCGCATGATGGGCGCGCCGGTCTGGGAGGCGGCGTACTCGTGGGAGTACAGATAGGGGGTGAAGCGGTACCGCAGCAGGATGGCGTCCCGGATCAGGTCGGCGCTGTCCCGGAACATCCAGGGCTCAGTGACGGTGTTGTCGTTGCTGGCCGAGTGGATGGAGAACCGGGCCTGGAAGATGCCCTGCTGCACCCAGCGGACAAAGAGTTCCTCGGTGGGGGCCGGGCCGGCGAAACCGCCGATGTCACAGCCCTCGTTGGGCTGACCGGAGAGGCCCATGCCGGTGATGATGGGGATATTGTACTTGAGGGAGGTCCAGCTGGTGTAGTTGTCCCCCGCCCAGGTCTGGGCGTACCGCTGGATGCCGGCGCTGCCGCTGCGGCAGACCGAGTAGGGCCGGGCATTGGGGTCATGGGCCTTGACGGCGTCGTTGCTCATCTTGCACATGAGGGTGGACATGATGGGCTTGAGCTGGCCGATGGTGCCGCCCTTGCCGTCGAAGCAGCAGACTGCATCCTTATCCAGCAGGCTGTCGTACTCGCAGTTGTCGTTCCAGATGGAGTTGGTGCCCACATCCACCAGGCTGTCGGTGACGTATTTTTTCCAGTTCTCCCGGGCCTCGGGCTTGGTGAAGTCCCAGAAAGCGCCGTCGCCGCCCCACCAGGCGCCCACCGCGTAGGTGTCGGGGTTTTTGCTGTCCTTGACGAAAACATCCTGGGCGTTGAACTGGTCAAACCAGGGGTGGCAGACCAGCACGCCGGGCTTGATGTTGGGCACGTTCTGGGCGCCCTTCTCGTTCATGGCCGCGAAATAGGCCCGGGGGTCCTTGAACCGCTCGGTGTTCCAGGTAAAGACGCAGCGCTTGTTGTTGTAGCTGGTGTAGCCGCTGGACAGGTGGAAGCCGTCGATGGGGAAACCCTCTTCCTTGATGGTGTCGATGAAGCCCAGAACGGCATCGTCGCTGTCCTTCTCCAGCTCGGGGTAGTACATGGAGCTGCCCTGGTAGCCCAGCGCCCGCTTGGGCAAAAGGGCCGGGCGGCCGGTCAGCAGGGTGTAGTTGTCCACCACCCGGGCGATGGTGTCGCCCGCCAGCAGGAACAGGTCGATGTCGCCGCCGTCGGCCTGCCAGTAGCTGTACCGGGGCCAATAGTTGCTCTTTTCACAGCCCATGTTGAAGCTGGATTCATAGAAGTTGTGGTAGAACAGGCCCACCGCCTTGTGGGTGGCGCGGGACAGCCGGATGTAGAAGGGGATGTGCTTATACAGGGTATCCATCTTGGTGGCATCGTACCCCATGGCGTCGGTGGCGCGCTCCCGCAGGAAAGCCTTGTTCTTGTTCAGAAGGCCGGTCTTTTCGCCGAAGCCATAGAAACAGTCGTCCTCTTCCATCCGGGTGTAGTGGGTGATCCGCCGGTTGCTGTCCAGGGTGTAGGGGTTGCCGGGCAGGTCGCTGTACAGCAGCTCGCCCGCCGCGTTGTACAGCCGGAAGTTCAGGGGCGCTTTCTGGAGCACCAGCTTAACCTTGCCGGTGTCGAAGGTGATCTCCCCTTCCGTCTCGCAGACCGCGGGCTGGCAGGGGGCCACACGGGTGCGCTCCCCCTCAAACAGGCTGTCCAGGCGGTCGGCCCAGGCGGTGGTCATCAGGATATAGGATTCCTCGGCCAGCTCCTTGTCAAAGGAGGCGCGGAGCCGGACGATCTCGTCTGTCACAAAGCAGACTTTGATGTCTGCGCAGTTGGTATGGATCAGATAGCCGCCCTCCAGGCTGTCCATCCCCACATAACGGGTGCAAATCTCCATCGTTGATTCCTCGTTTCGGTTGTATTCGGGGTTCGTGTCTGCCACACCTGAAAAGTGCCGGCCATCCATGGTTCAGGCAGGATATCCACGGGTGGCCGGCACAAGGTGTTGGCTGGATTCAGGGCCGGTTGATTACCACCACATGCTGGGCACCAGGCCGCACAGGTAGGGCACCAGCAGCGAAATAGCCGGAATATAGGTAATCAGGAACAGCGCAACCACCATGGCTGCAAAGATGGGCACAATGTACTTGGTGACGCCCTCGATCTTGACGTGGCCGACGCCGCAGCCGACGAACAGGCAGGAGCCCACCGGCGGGGTAACCGAGCCGATGCCCAGGTTGGTGATGAGCATCAGGCCGAAGTGGACGTCGCTCATCCCGACGCTGCGGGCAATGGGCAGGAAGATCGGGGTGAAGATCAGGACAGCGGGGGTCAGATCCAGGAACATGCCCATGATCAGCAGGAAGACGTTCATGATGAGCAGGATCACATAGCGGTTGCTGGAGATGCTCATCAGGGCGCTGGAAATGGCCGCCGGGATGCCCGAGTAGGACATAACGTAGGACATGATGGAGGAGGCCGCGATCAGGAACAGGATGGTGGCCGAGCTCTTCATGGTATCGGCCAGCAGGTCGTAGAAGGTCTTGAAGTTCATCTCACGGTAGAGCACCGCCAGCAGCCCGCAGTACAGGCACATGACGACGCCGGCCTCGGTGGCGGTGAAGATGCCGCCCAGAATACCGCCCATGACGATGATGACGGCCAGCAGCGAGGGCACCGCATCCACCAGGATTTTCAGGGTGGAGGCTTCCTCCTTGACCTGGGAGGACTTATAGCCCTTCTTGACGGCCAGATAGATGGCCAGAACTGCCACCGACAGGCCCAGCAGCAGGCCGGTGAGGTAGCCGCCCATGAACAGGGCCGCCACCGAGACGCCGCCGGCGGTGATGGAGTAGAGGATCAGCGGACCGGACGGGGGGATCAGGATGCCGGTGGGCGCCGAGCAGATGTTGACAGCAGCGGAGTAGTTGGGGTCGTAGCCCTCATCCTTCTCCAGGGGGCTCATAATGGAGCCCATGGCCGAGGTAGCCGCCACGGAAGAACCGGAAACGGCGCCGAAGAACATATTGGCCAGAACGTTGGTGGCGGCCAGGTAGCCGGGCATCCAGCCCACCAGCAGACGGGCCAGACGGACCAGACGCTTGGCGATGCCGCCCTTGTTCATGATGTTGCCGCCCAGAGAGAAGAAGGGCAGCGCCAGCAGCGAGAAGGAGTCAACGCCCGAGAAGCAGCGCTGGGCTGCGGTCAGGGCGAAGATCGCCGGGTCCATGCCGCTCATGATCGCGGTGATGACCGAGGCGATGCCGATGCCCGCCGAAATGGGCACGCCCGCCAGCAGCATCACGAAGAAGGAGCCGAACAGCATGAGAGTAGCCTGTAAAACCATTATTTGCCCTCCCCTTTCTTTTCTGCAAAGCTCTGCAGGTACTTGAGAACCCGGCCCAGGACGATGAACACGCCGGAGATGGGCAGGATGGAATAGAGGAACTTAAAGGGCAGACGCATGACCGACGACTGGTTGGTGGCGTTGAGGGTCAGCTTGAGCCCGCCGTAGATAAAGACGTAGCAGACAAAGAAGAGGATCGCCGCCTCGATGAAAAGGATCAGGGCAATCTTAACCTTGCCGTTCACCCGGTCTTTGACCAGGTCGAGGGCCAGGTGCTCATCCTTGTAGAAGCAGTAGGCCGAACCGATCATGGAAGCCCAGATCAGCACATAGCGCAGAAACTCATCGGTAAAGGTGGAAGGATCTTTCAGGATCCAGCGGGTGAAGATCTGCCAGGTACCGCCGGCCAGCAGAGCGAACATTGCAACCGCCATGATAAAGCGCATCACAATGTCGAGAATTTTATCGAGCTTTTTCAAAATACCATCTCCTCGTTTGTAGAAAAAGGCGGCAGCCTTCTCTGCACGTTGCGTTCAGCTGCCGCCCTGAAACCTCCGTCGAAGGGGCTTTCAGCCCGATCAGACAGCGTTCTGGATCTTCTCAACGATGGCGTAGACAGCCGGGTCGCTGGTCTTGAGGTTGTCGTAGATGGACTGGCAGGCCTGCTGGAAAGCGGCGGTGTCCACGTCGTAGATCAGCTCGACGCCCTTCTCCTCGGCAGCGGCCAGAACCTCGTCCTCGAACTCCTTCCAGGCGGTCTTGTACTCCTCGGTGGCCTTGGCGGCGCAGTCCTTCATGATCTGCTGCTGCTCGGCGGACATGGAGTTCCAGACCTTGGTGGAGATGACAACGATGTCGGGGATGCGGGTGTGCTCGTCGAAGCAGTAGTACTTGGTGACGTCGCCGTGGTCGCGCAGCGCGGTGACGTTGTTCTCAGCGCCGTCGATGACGCCCTGCTGCATGCCGGTGTAGATGTCGCTGTAACCCATAACGGTGGCCGAGCCGCCCAGGCAGGTCATCATGTCGATGGCCATCTGGCTGTCCATGGTGCGGATCTTCAGGCCCTTCAGGTCAGCGGGGGTGCGGATGGGGGTCTGCTTGGTGTAGAAGGAGCGGGAGCCGGAGTCCAGCCAGGTCAGGCCCATGAAGCCGTCGGCCTCGGTCACAGCGTACAGCTCCTGAGCGACCTCGCCGTCCATGACGTTGTAGTAGTGCTCCTGATCGTTGAAGACGTAGGGCACCGACATGGCGTTCCACTCGGCCTTGAAGTTGCCCAGAGTGGAGGCGGAAACCTTGGCCATATCCAGCGCGCCGGCCTGGATCTGGGAGATGTTGTCGGCCTCGGAGCCCAGGGTGCCGTTGGGCACAACCTCGATGTTGATGCTGCCGTTGGAAGCCGCCTTGACTTCCTCAGCAAAAGAAGTCAGCTGAATATGAACCGCGTGGTCCTCGGCCAGGCCGTGGCTCAGCTTGAGGTTAAAGACCTGCTCGCCGGACGCAGTGCTGCCTGCGGTGCTGGAAGAACCGCCGCAGGCGCCCAGGACACCTGCCGCTGCCACTGCCATACCAGCCGCAAGGAACGAACGACGCGAAATTTTCTTCATGATGAAATCCTCCTGTTTTCTTCTTGTGGATTGGGTGCGATCTATCCAAAAACAGCTCGAACAGCCGCTTTCGTCGGGTTTGTGGGTCGATTACTTTTTCTTTCGGGCGCGGCGGAGCATCCCCACCAGATCCCACAGGTTCATGGTCAAAAAGGATTTGCCCACCGTCTCCCACTCTTTGCCGCTCTTTTTGGCCACAAAGGCCTTGAACCGGTCGGGATTTGCGGGGGTCAGCCCCTCCCGCGGGAGCATCACTGCGGTCTGCTTGTCCTGAAAGAGATAGAAATAGGCTTCGTCCTCCACCAGGCGGTCGATCTTTTTATAAGGAATTTTGAGGCCGTTTTCCACCTCGACGCCGGCCTCGTTCAGCCGGCATTTGACGGTGCTGGTCTGGCCGCCCCGCTGGGCGATGACCCCCTCGGCCTGGACTTTGCTGGGGAAATCCTGGGAGACGATCAGCCAGGTACCCACCAAAAGGCAGAGGATTTTGGCCACTTCCGGGATGGGGGTGAAGATGGCCAGCACCAGGGCCGCGCAGGCGATGCCCAGGCGGAGCACCCGGCGGGCCGTCTCGTAGACATAATACTCGGTGCGGAACATCCGGCGGATGGTGTCGTCGTCGTACTGAGTGACGGCCTCGAAATGATTCTTTGAAGTTTGCATCTTACACCTCTTATACCTGCCAAAAAAGCCAAGATAAAAGATTGATATCGAAAAATCAATTCATGCAAACCATCCAAAAGCAGTTTACCTATTTTAGTTTTTTCGTACAATCTATCGCTGTCTCGTTTATAATAGCAAAATCCTTCGCCGGTTTTCGACTGCTTTTGTGTCTAAAATGTTGCAAAATGTGATTTTGTTGGATATACTTATTTTGAGCATAACCCCATTTTTTGGAAAGGGAACGGCCATGATTATCCAAAAAATCCCCCATTATATCGACTCGATGCTCACCCAGGAGATGGCCCGGATGGCCCTCGAGGGGGGCAAAGTCGTCATCGCCTGGTACACCAACCAGGAGAACAAACAGTCGGTGGTTCACTCCCACCCCTACCACGAGCTGATCATCCCCTTCAAAGGCAGCATGGTGCAGTATTCCTCGGCCGGCAGCCTGTACACCCTCCACGTCGGGGAGCTGATCTTTTTCCCGGCTGAGCAGTTCCACTCGGGGAAATACGATCTGACCGACACCGTGTCGGAGCGGCTGGTGATCCAGGTGGACGCCGACATCTGGGAGTCTGCCGCCCAGCGCTGCGGTCTGGCCTCCCCCGCCTGGACGAAGGAGGTCACCATCCTGAACGCCGACTCGGTCTCCACCTGGGACCTGCGGGGGCTGTTTGAGCGGATGGCCCAGAGCCCTTACATCAAAAAGCAATACCAGAACGCGATTCTGGAGAGCCAGCTGGTGGAGTTCCAGCTTTTGACCAACCAGATTGTGGAGGAAAAGCACACCCAGGCCCCCAGTTCCACCAACGCCCTGATCGCCCAGGCGGTGGCCTATCTCCAGGAAAACTACACCAACCCCGACCTGACTGTGGCCGATCTGGCCACCTATACCTATACCAGCCGGGAATACCTCTCCCGCTCCTTTAAGAAATACACCATGGAGAGCATCCACGGCTATCTGACCAACCTGCGGATGCAGCACTGCCGCCGGGCCATCGCCGCCGGCACCAGCATCCTGGACGCCTGCACCGAGAGCGGTTTCAGCAATTACAGCAGTTTCCTCAAAACCTTCCGGCGGCTGTACGGCATGACCCCCGCCGACTACCGCAACCAGCTTAACGAGCTGTGCGGCAAATACCAGCTGGATCTTTTGGAGCAGACCAAAACGCTTTCGGCTTCGGCCCAGCAATAAGCCCAAAAAAACAAAACACCCCGCCCGCCAAAGCGCCTTTTCAGGCAGCCCGGCAGACGGGGTGTATTTTATAGGGTTATCTTAGAGTTTCGGCTCAGATGCCCTGGGCGGCGTTCTGGCCGGCCAGACGGCCAAAGGTGGCGCTGCGGCCCGCAGCGGCGCCGGCCAGCAGGCAGGGGTAGCTCTGGGAGAAGTAGTTGCCGCTCATGTCGCCGATGACATACAGGCCCGCGATGGGCTCATAATCGGCGTTCAGGGCGTGCATGTTCTCGTCGATCTGGATGCCGTCCATGGTGCAGATCAGGTAGCCGCCGGACTGGCGCACGCCGTAATAGGGCGCGGCGGCCAGGGCGGACAGGCGGTAGCCCTCCTTGCCGAAGTCCTCGTCCACCCCCTTGGCGGCCAGCTCGTTGTAGCGGGCCACGGTGGCGGCGAAGGTCTCAACGGGCAGGCCCAGTTTTTCGGCCAGCTCCTCGATGGTGTCGGCCTTGACGATGTAGCCGTTGGCCTCCAGCTCCTCGTTCATCCCCACCACCATTTCCATGGGGAAGACCGGGGCGGTGCCGTTCTTGTGGTTGAACAGGCGGCTGCAGCCGTGGGTCTCGAACTTCTCGCAGTCGGCGGTATAGTTGCTGTCCCAGATGGTGCAGTAGGTGTGGTAGGGCTGGGAGGAAGCCGAGTGCAGCACCATGTCGTAGGGCTGGTACTCGTTCATGAACCGCTCACCCTTGAGGTTGACCTTCAGGAAGGGCTGGCTGCCCATCCAGAACAGCTGGCCATTGCTGGCCTTGCCGTACTCGCCGTGCTCGTCCGGTTTGACGGCGCCCCGGTCAAAGATCATGGAAGTATGGGTGGTGTCCATGATGGCCCCCGCCCACAGGCAGGCCTTGATGCCGTCGCCCTTGGCGCCGGGCTTGGAGTAGTTGACGCAGGTCTGCTCCACGCTCTGGGGCTGGAGGGCCAGCATCATCTCCTCGTTTCCGCTGTAACCGCCGCAGGCCAGGATGACGCCCTTGCTGGCCTTATAGCGGATGTAGTTGCCCTCGGCGTCCTTGGCGATCAGGCCGCAGACCCGGTCGCCGTCCTTTTCCAGCTTGACCATGGTGATCTCGTACTGGACCTCCAGGCCCAGATTCTGGGCGTAGTCCAGAACGATGTCCATGGTCAGCTGCTCGGTGTACTCGGGGCCATACTGGGTGCTGTGGCCCACGTCCAGAACCTTATAGTTGCTGGGCAGGGTGGCGTCGTCGATCTCGTGGCGGAACTCCATGCCGCCCTCGGCCAGACGGGCCGCGAACCAGTCGATGGTCTCGCCGCTCTTGTCGGCCCAGACCTGAGCCAGGCTCCGCTTGGTGTAGCCGTGGCTCCAGTCGCAGAGGTAGCGCACCGCCTCGGCGGGGTCCACATCGTCGCCGTCCTGCTTCTGCTCGGTGGAACCGCAGGCCGCCAGGGTGTCCCGGATGCCCGAGGCCATGTCGTGGCCGAACTTCTCGATCAGGATGGTCTTGGCCCCCATCTCCACCGCCGATGCCGCGGCAAAGGTGCCGGAAGAGCCGGCGCCCACCACCAGGACCTCGCACTCCCGGGTCTCGGTGATCTCGCTCTCGGCGATCTCGGGCTCCTGGCCCAGCCAGTCGCTGCCGGCGGAAGAGGAAGAGGTATCCTGGGGCGCGGGCTGGATGGCCCCGCCGCTGGCCTGGCTGATGCAGTCGGCCACGGCGTTCTGGACCGCCTTGCTGGTGACGGTGGCGCCGGTCACGCCGTCGATCTGGCTGGTCTGGGCGGTCATGATCTGCTCCACCAGCTTGTCCTTGGCGGCCTGGCCGATGGACTCGGTCTCGCCCGAGACATCCAGCACCACCTCGGTGATGCTGACCTCGTCAAAGGTCACGGTGGCGGTGACAGGGCCGTTCATGCCGTTGGCGGTGGCGGTGTAGGTGCCGGGGGTGTAGATGCCGGCCACCGAGGAGGCAGCCGCAGAGGAAGCGGCGGAGTTGCAGCCGGTGAGGGCGCCCAGAGCGGCCGCGCCGACGCCCAGCAGGGTGCCGTGTTTGAGGAAATCACGGCGGTTGATCTTGTTCATGCTAAAATCTCCTTCTTTTTCTTGAACCTGTGCAGGTTTCAGACATTGTGTTTATTTTAACATCTGTACAGGGAGAGTAAAAGCAGATATAATTGTCCCAAAGACGCAAGCGCGCCTTGCGTTTGAAAGGAGAACCCCGTCATGGAAGTGCGACAGCTGCACTATTTTTTAACTCTCTGTGAAGAGCTGAACTATACCCGGGCCGCCCAGCGGCTGTATCTCTCCCGCCAGGCTTTGCGCCAGAACATCGCCGCCCTGGAACAGGAATTGGGAGAACCCCTTTTCCTCAACCAGCGCAACCACATCTCCCTCACCGAGCGGGGGGAGTGGCTCCGCCAGCACGCGGCCCCGGTGGTAAAGAGTTTTGAACAATTGCAGCAGGAGCTGGCCGCCACCCTTCGCCCCGCCGGGCCGGTCTGCTTCGGGGTCAGCCAGGCGCTTTTGCCCGATTACCTGCCCCGGCTGCCCTATCAGCTGGAACTGCTCAAAACGGTTTATCCGAATTTTCAGCTGGAAATTCAGCTCCTCTCCAACGACGAAATCCTGCGGGGCCTGGCGGAGGGCCGCCTGGCTCTGGGTCTGGTGATGGACCAGAGTTCCGCCGTCTACCCTTTTGAAAAACGCATTCTCCGCCAGGACCCATTCTGCCTGATGGCCGCCCAGGGACACCCCCTGAGCCATTGCTCCAGCCTGAAGGCGGAGCAGCTGCAAAAAACGAAACCATCCTGATTCCCAGCCTGCGGCCGGAGCCCTTCGGCCCCTTCGCCCAGCTCTGCCGGGCCGCCGGATTCGAGCCCCATTTCCTGCTGGCGCCCAGCTTTTACGAGGCAAACTATCAGGTGCGCAGCCAGGGCCTTCTCTGCGTCACCCGGCCCGAATCCGCCCCCAAGAGCCTCTACTCCCCCACCGTGGAGCTGCCGGTCCAGGGGGCCGAGCCCCTCTGTGTCAGCCTGCTGTTTTCCCGGGAGGCAAACCCCACCGTAGCCCGGCTGGTGCAGCAATATCTGGTGGAACACTGCCTCGAACTATAATCCCCAAACGAAAAGGAGGGGGGGGGGGGGGG
>NZ_BQKV01000096.1 GCF_022180365.1 Faecalibacterium gallinarum | reverse complement strand
GCCGATCTGCCTGACTCCCTAGAAAGGAGGTGATCCAGCCGCAGGTTCTCCTACGGCTACCTTGTTACGACTTCACCCCAATCACCAGTTTTACCTTCGGCGGCGTCCTCCTTGCGGTTAGACTACCGACTTCGGGTCCCCCCGGCTCTCATGGTGTGACGGGCGGTGTGTACAAGGCCCGGGAACGTATTCACCGCAGCATGCTGATCTGCGATTACTAGCAATTCCGACTTCGTGCAGGCGAGTTGCAGCCTGCAGTCTGAACTGGGACGTTGTTTTTGAGTTTTGCTCCACCTCGCGGTC
>NZ_BQKV01000095.1 GCF_022180365.1 Faecalibacterium gallinarum | reverse complement strand
ATCATGGGTAGGTCACTCGGTTTCGGGCCCATTGCACGTAACTTAACGCCCTTTTCAAACTTGCTTTCGCTTCGGCTCCAGTCCTGAAGACCTTAACCTTGCTACGTACAATCGCTCGCCGGACCGTTCTACAAAAAGTACCCTATCACACTTTGACGTGCTCTAGGTGCTTGTAGGCACAGGGTTTCAGGTTCTCTTTCACTCCCCTCCCGGGGTGCTTTTCACCTTTCCTTCACAGTACTATACGCTATCGGTCACTGGGTAGTATTTAGGGTTGGAGGGTGGTCCCCCCATCTTCCGACCAGGTT
>NZ_BQKV01000094.1 GCF_022180365.1 Faecalibacterium gallinarum | reverse complement strand
TCTCTTTGAGTCTATCAATATCCTCTTGATTCTCTATTTGCCAACTAGATTATTGTTACCCTTCCTTTTGAAACTGTAGTGTTTCTTTAAAAAGAACTTACTATAATCTTGTTTCGCAGTTATTATTCAGTTTTCAAGGTACGTCTTTGGTGATCCTTTCGGATCACGTGGTGGGCCAAAATGGACTCGAACCATCGACCTCACGATTATCAGTCGTGTGCTCTAGCCAGCTGAGCTATTGGCCCATAAGTGGTGGAGATTAAGGGAATCGAACCCTTGACCCCCTGCTTGCAAAGCAGGTGCTCTCCCAGCTGAGCTAAACCCCCACAATCTCTGTTGAGTAACCCTTTTCAGGGCCCTCAAAATTGAACAATATCGAACTTGAACTTTCCCTTGTACCAGATCATCCAAGACATCAAGTCTTGCCGATCTGCCTGACTCCCTAGAAAGGAGGTGATCCAGCCGCAGGTTCTCCTACGGCTACCTTGTTACGACTTCACCCCAATCACCAGTTTTACCTTCGGCGGCGTCCTCCTTGCGGTTAGACTACCGACTTCGGGTCCCCCCGGCT
>NZ_BQKV01000093.1 GCF_022180365.1 Faecalibacterium gallinarum | reverse complement strand
TCTCTTTGAGTCTATCAATATCCTCTTGATTCTCTATTTGCCAACTAGATTATTGTTACCCTTCCTTTTGAAACTGTAGTGTTTCTTTAAAAAGAACTTACTATAATCTTGTTTCGCAGTTATTATTCAGTTTTCAAGGTACGTCTTTGAAGGTCTTTTCCACAGTTGCCTGTGTTCAGGGCCCTCAAAATTGAACAATATCGAACTTGAACTTCTCCTTGTACCAGATCATCCAAAGCATCAAGCTTTGCCGATCTGCCTGACTCCCTAGAAAGGAGGTGATCCAGCCGCAGGTTCTCCTACGGCTACCTTGTTACGACTTCACCCCAATCACCAGTTTTACCTTCGGCGGCGTCCTCCTTGCG
>NZ_BQKV01000092.1 GCF_022180365.1 Faecalibacterium gallinarum | reverse complement strand
GTTACCCTTCCTTTTGAAACTGTAGTGTTTCTTAAAAAGAACTTACTATAATCTTGTTTCGCAGTTATTATTCAGTTTTCAAGGTACGTCTTTGAAGGTCTTTTGAGCTTTCGCTCTCCAGGGCCCTCAAAATTGAACAATATCGAACTTGAACTTTCCCTTGTACCAGATCATCCAAAGCATCAAGCTTTGCCGATCTGCCTGACTCCCTAGAAAGGAGGTGATCCAGCCGCAGGTTCTCCTACGGCTACCTTGTTACGACTTCACCCCAATCACCAGTTTTACCTTCGGCGGCGTCCTCCTTGCG
>NZ_BQKV01000091.1 GCF_022180365.1 Faecalibacterium gallinarum | reverse complement strand
ATGAGGCTGAGTGAGTTTCCTCATTCAGAAATCCCCGGATCAAAGCTTATTTGCAGCTCCCCGAGGCTTATCGCAGCTTATCACGTCTTTCATCGGCTCCCAGTGCCAAGGCATTCGCCCTGCGCCCTTCTTCGCTTGACCGCTGATATTCTCAGATTTCTCTGAGTCTATCAATATCCTCTTGATTCTCTATTTGCCAACTAGATTATTGTTACCCTTCCTTTTGAAACTGTAGTGTTTCTTAAAAAGAACTTACTATAATCTTGTTTCGCAGTTATTATTCAGTTTTCAAGGTACGTCTTTGAAGGTCT
>NZ_BQKV01000090.1 GCF_022180365.1 Faecalibacterium gallinarum | reverse complement strand
ACTCCCCTCCCGGGGTGCTTTTCACCTTTCCTTCACAGTACTATACGCTATCGGTCACTGGGTAGTATTTAGGGTTGGAGGGTGGTCCCCCCATCTTCCGACCAGGTTTCACGTGTCTGGCCGTACTCCGGATCCTGCGCAGCTCTCGCCATTTTCACCTACGTGGTTCTCACACTCTTTGACCGGCCTTCCCATGCCGTTCGGTTAACAGCTCAAGTCCTAAAAGCAGTCCATACCCCAGAGGTATTTCTACCTCTGGTTTGCCCTCTTCCGCGTTCGCTCGCCACTACTTACGGAATCTCGTTTGATGTCTTTTCCTCGCCCTACTTAGATGTTTCAGTTCAGGCGGTTCCCTCACTGCAC
>NZ_BQKV01000089.1 GCF_022180365.1 Faecalibacterium gallinarum | reverse complement strand
CCGAAGAAGTTTTCTGCCACCGCATTGTCCAGACAGTTCCCTTTGCGGCTCATACTCTGCCGAATACCTTTCACACGCAGCATACGTTGGTACTGCTTGTGCTGGTATTGCCAGCCTTGGTCAGAGTGGAGAACCAGTCCAGTTGCATCCGGTATGGTTTCAAAGGCTTTGGTGAGCATAGTCGTTACCATGCTTAAAACCGGTCGGTCAGAGATAGCATAGCTCACCAAATACCCATTGTGCAGATCCAGGATTGGAGAAAGATAGAGTTTCTGGCCAAACAAGCTGAACTCTGTCACATCAGTGACCCACTTTTGATTTGGTTTTTCCGCATGGAAGTTTCTGTTCAGCAGATTGGGCGCAAT
>NZ_BQKV01000088.1 GCF_022180365.1 Faecalibacterium gallinarum | reverse complement strand
GCCGGCGACTACCTATTTTCACAAGCCGTTTCCAGCTAACTATCGTCGGCACAAGTGAGCTTAACTTCTGTGTTCGGAATGGGAACAGGTGGATCCTCACCGTCATCGACACCGGCCATATTTACTGAGTTACCTCAGCGCTTCTCTCTTTAGAAGGACGTGCCTTCAAAACTGAATAATAATCTGCGAAGTGTTGCCAAACAGAGTATCAAGTGAATTTGTGGTCAAGCCCTCGATCTATTAGTACACGCTTGCTGAATGGATCACTCCACTTACACATTGTGCCTATCAACCTTGTAGTCTTCAAGGGATCTTACCTGATTTTTCAGTGGGATATCTTATCTTTGGGTCGGCTTCACGCTTAGAT
>NZ_BQKV01000087.1 GCF_022180365.1 Faecalibacterium gallinarum | reverse complement strand
GCACCCCTTCTCCCGAAGTTACGGGGTCAATTTGCCGAGTTCCTTAACAACCCTTCTCCCGTTGGCCTTAGAATCTTCTTCCTACCTACCTGTGTCGGTTTGCGGTACGGGCACCGCAGAAATACACACAGCTTTTCTCGCCATCTTCCAAGCCTGACTTCGGTACTAACTTCCCTCGATCACTACCGGAACCAACTCCCGGCTCAGACCCTTCAAATGTGTCCCTGTGCTTAACTCTTTTGGTGGTGACGGAATCTCTACCGTCTGTGCATCGGCTACGCCTTTCGGCCTCACCTTAGCTCCCGACTAACTTGGAGCGGACGAACCTTCCTCCAAAAACCTGAGGCTTTCGGCCATGCAGATTCTCACTGCATTCGCGCTACTCATTCCGGCATTCTCACTTGTATACACTCCACATCCGCTTGCGCTAATGTTTCTCCGCGTATACAACGCTCCCCTACCCAGCATTGCTGCTGCCTAAGCTTCGGTGTTAGGTTTAGCCCCGTTAAATTCTCCGCGCAAAGACGCTCGACCAGTGAGCTATTACGCACTCTTTAAATGAGTGGCTGCTTCTGAGCCAACATCCTGGTTGTCTGCGTATCTTCACATCGTTTTCCACTTAACCTAACTTTGGGACCTTAGCTGTAGATCTGGGCTGTTTCCCTTTTGACAATGACATTTATCTGACACTGTCTGACTCCCATACACCAATATTCTGGCATTCTGAGTTTGATAAGCTTCGCTAACCTCTCGGCCGCTAGGCTATTCAGTGCTTTACCTCCAGATATCTAATATGAGGCTAGTCCTAAAACTATTTCGGGGAGAACCAGCTATCTCCGAGTTCGATTGGAATTTCTCCGCTACCCACAATTCATCCGCCGCCTTTTCAACGGAGGTCGGTTCGGTCCTCCATGGAATTTTACTTCCACTTCAACCTGATCATGGGTAGGTCACTCGGTTTCGGGCCCATTGCACGTAACTTAACGCCCTTTTCAAACTTGCTTTCGCTTCGGC
>NZ_BQKV01000086.1 GCF_022180365.1 Faecalibacterium gallinarum | reverse complement strand
CGCCGTTCACTGGGGCTTCGATTCAATGCTTGCACATCTCCTCTTAACCTTCCAGCACCGGGCAGGCGTCAGCTCGTATACGTCATCTTTCGATTTAGCACAAACCTGTGTTTTTGGTAAACAGTTGCTTGGGCCGATTCTCTGCGGCTGCATCTCTGCAGCACCCCTTCTCCCGAAGTTACGGGGTCAATTTGCCGAGTTCCTTAACAACCCTTCTCCCGTTGGCCTTAGAATCTTCTTCCTACCTACCTGTGTCGGTTTGCGGTACGGGCACCGCAGAAATACACACAGCTTTTCTCGCCATCTTC
>NZ_BQKV01000085.1 GCF_022180365.1 Faecalibacterium gallinarum | reverse complement strand
GTCCAAGCTGCTTCCACTGCCTGCGTCTGCGGATTTCAGACAACAAACCGTTGGTTTTCATAATCCTGAGAATCGTTTTGGGATTCCTGGAACAACCGTTTTTGTCCAACCAAAGATGCATCCGGCGATAGCCGTATGTATTCTTGCAACGTTTCTGTTGACTTGCAATCTGGTCTATGATTGCCTGGTTTGGATCTGGATGGTTCAGCTTATGAATGTAAGCGTAATACCCACTCCGGGAAACACCAAAGAATTTGCACATCCGCCAAATCGGATACTCTTCCCGATAACGGTAAATCACGGCATATTTCGCCTTTGCTCTCACTTCCTTCCTGTGGACCGCAGAAAAT
>NZ_BQKV01000084.1 GCF_022180365.1 Faecalibacterium gallinarum | reverse complement strand
CGCCGTTCACTGGGGCTTCGATTCAATGCTTGCACATCTCCTCTTAACCTTCCAGCACCGGGCAGGCGTCAGCTCGTATACGTCATCTTTCGATTTAGCACAAACCTGTGTTTTTGGTAAACAGTTGCTTGGGCCGATTCTCTGCGGCTCCATCTCTGGAGCACCCCTTCTCCCGAAGTTACGGGGTCAATTTGCCGAGTTCCTTAACAACCCTTCTCCCGTTGGCCTTAGAATCTTCTTCCTACCTACCTGTGTCGGTTTGCGGTACGGGCACCGCAGAAATACACACAGCTTTTCTCGCCATCTTC
>NZ_BQKV01000083.1 GCF_022180365.1 Faecalibacterium gallinarum | reverse complement strand
CAGAAAGACTATGAAACCTTTATGCAAGCCCTGGCCTTCGAGACAAAACTTTGCAAGCCACGGCATCCCTTTACCAAGGGCAAGGTGGAGCGGTTGGTTCGCTTTGTGAAAGACAATTTCCTGGCTGATCGAGTATTCTTCGATCTTACGGATCTAAATTGGCAGGCGCTGGAGTGGTGTAACAAACAAAACAGAACTTACCGCCGTACTGTGAATGGCGCGCCGCAAAAGATACATGAAACTGTATGCGGAGAACAGCTGCGTATGGTACCAGAGGATTCTGTCCGAGTCTATCTCTGTCCGGAAAGAAAGATCTCCTTTGACGGCTTTGTAAATTACGAAGGCAGACGCTTCGGAGTGCCCTATAGCTATCCGAGTGCGATAGCAAGAGTAGAGCGCATCGGCGATTTGCTGCGTATTTATTCTGCCGACCTAAAAGTTTTGCTGGCTACACATACCGTTACCTGGAGCCGCACCGACAGTTTCTGTGAAGGACAGTACGAATCCTTGGCACAGCCAGAAGAATTTCCCACAGCGCCTGTACAAACGC
>NZ_BQKV01000082.1 GCF_022180365.1 Faecalibacterium gallinarum | reverse complement strand
GGCAGAACAACTGGTGCGCCAGAGGTACGTCCGTCCCGGTCCTCTCGTACTAGGGACAGCTCCCATCAAATATCCTGCGCCCACGACAGATAGGGACCGAACTGTCTCACGACGTTCTGAACCCAGCTCGCGTACCGCTTTAATTGGCGAACAGCCAAACCCTTGGGACCGAATACAGCCCCAGGATGCGATGAGCCGACATCGAGGTGCCAAACCTCCCCGTCGATGTGGACTCTTGGGGGAGATCAGCCTGTTATCCCCAGGGTAACTTTTATCCGTTGAGCGATGGCATTTCCACTCACATACCACCGGATCACTAACTCCAACTTTCGTTACTGCTCGACCCGTCAGTCTCGCAGTTAGGCTCGCTTCTGCGTTTGCACTCTTACGCTTGATTTCCGTTCAAGCTGAGCGAACCTTTGAACGCCTCCGTTACTTTTTAGGAGGCGACCGCCCCAGTCAAACTGCCCACCTAACAATGTCCCCCGCCTTGCTTCAAAGGCGCAGGTTAGAATTCCAATATCGCAAGGATGGTATCCCAACGGCCACTCCACAAACGCCAAAGCGCCTGCTTCCCAGTGTCCCATCTATCCTGTGCATGCAACATCGAAACCCAATATTAGGCTACAGTAAAGCTCCATGGGGTCTTTCCGTCTTGTCGCGGGTAACCGGCATCTTCACCGGTACTACAATTTCGCCGGGCGGGCTGTTGAGACAGTGCCCAAATCATTACGCCTTTCATGCGGGTCAGAACTTACCTGACAAGGAATTTCGCTACCTTAGGACCGTTATAGTTACGGCCGCCGTTCACTGGGGCTTCGATTCAATGCTTGCACATCTCCTCTTAACCTTCCAGCACCGGGCAGGCGTCAGCTCGTATACGTCATCTTTCGATTTAGCACAAACCTGTGTTTTTGGTAAACAGTTGCTTGGGCCGATTCTCTGCGGC
>NZ_BQKV01000081.1 GCF_022180365.1 Faecalibacterium gallinarum | reverse complement strand
ACTGCGGCGGATGGAACCAAAATCGCTTTTGTGTTAATCGGTTCTTTTCCGATACATTTCCAAAATAATACCATAGTCTTTTCGTTTAAGCCACTTGAAGTTAAGAACAGGGTTCTCATAAACTTAGTCCTCTTTTAATTTTTCAAATTTACTATTTATATACCTACTCACGATAGTTCTCCTCCTTAATTTTATTTATGATTTTGGTTGTCGAATAATCTTTCCGTCTTTTTATTATATGAACCAAAGTTTTACTATTTTGGGCAGCAACAATCTCATTATAATAATCAATTGCGCTTTCTTCTCCAATAGTAAAGCAATCTGGTTTCAATATTTCAAAATATTTACAGACATCATCTTCATCAAAGACAAAAACAGCATCCACAAAACGTAATGCTTGCAATATTTTGATACGCTGATTCTCTGGAACAACTGGTTTCGTATTACCTTTTAATCGTTTTACAGAATCATCAGAATTTACTGCTACAACCAAATAGTCCCCACAATTCTTAGACTCTTCTAAATGACAAATATGTCCGTAATGAAGTAAATCAAAACACCCTGATGTTAGCACAATTTTTTTATTTTTATTCTTATCGCGTAATAAACGGAGTTCTGATTCTTCATTTATTATTTTTGCAACTTTCATGTATCACCTCTATTACATTCTTATACTTAAAATAAAAATTAAATTTTCTATGTAAGATGATAAAACATCAATTCATACCGAAATAATCCCATAATGTTAGTTATTTTGTTTTTTTTCAATACAGCTTACCATTATTATCACTATTCCGCGAGTATTAGATGACCTTAAATTCAATCTCTCCTTCTTGTATCTAACAAATATATTCTACTACCCCTGTTGTTTTTACTTTCTAATATACTTTTATGGTTAACTCATTGAAATCTACTATCAACAAAATCCAGCATTAAATTCTCTTCTCAGATTTTCGCACTACCATGCACATTTTTATAGAAATTATCAATACTATCTATTTTTTGTACCATTAGAAGTATCAATCCTTGTTCTACATTTCTTATTGCTACTAGACTTTCGTAAAGATGTTCTGTTTTGCTTTTTCAATTTTTTATTCATTTTTTGAAGTTTTTTATATGCATCTTGAAACTTTTTTTTCTTTTCATCTGTCAATCCAATTTTGGAGTAATAATAAATATTCATCCACTGCTCGGCCGTGATTAACGTATATGAATTTGAAAGACTAATTCTATTGGCTTTTCCCAATCTTTTGATTTGCTCATTAGAAAATAAAATAGAAAGTCTCTCTTTAGCAGTCTCTCCTTTAATATTAGTGTAAAAAAAAGCCACTAAATCTTTATAATTTTGAAGATCATCACCACTCAATCTATCATCCCATAACTGCATATGAAGCATAACTGTATCAACATTAGGCGAAGGAAAAAAATCGCTCCTTTTAAAACTATGTGTAATTTCTACCTTATATTGTGCCTTTATTATAGCAGCACGAAAACCTTCATATTTTTGTAATGGAATACCGCAATTCTTTTTAGCTGCCTCTCTTTGAATTATGATATTTATATCTGATGGTGGATTTACATCGTCTGTTAATTTCCTAATAATATCCGCTGTTATCTGAAAAGGAATATTGGAGAATATTTTATATCTGCGATTTAAAGGCAACTTATATTTTAAAAAATCACCAAATATATATGTAACATTATCATGACTGTGATATCTTACTAAATTATTATATAATTCTTGATCATATTCAACTGCAACAACCTCTCCAGCATGCTGAGAAAGTACATCTGTTATTATCCCTTTTCCAGGACCAATTTCAATAACATAATCTGTTACATCAATATTTGACTTGCTTATTAAACGTTCTACCAACTTTTTATTAACCAAAAAATTTTGTGAATATCCAAGATTTTTCATCTAATCGCACCTCATTCTCTATTTATTTTCATAACTATATACGAGTAAGCCCTAACGTTGCATAAAAAACAGCCCCTGTAAAACGATATATAAGTAAAGTGCGCCAATAACCTATTCTTTCAAACACGATGAATGACCATTGTAATTTCTTAAAAAATGTACAATTACTTTAAAATATTATATATCTGATCTTTACCTGAATCATTTGCTCACTATTGTTGTATCTATTTTCTTGCATAGACCATTTTTTTTGGGCACATACCAGTCTCACGGAACGACTGTTGCACATTTTCTAAAACATAGAAGACAAAATATTTTTACTCTATAGAATTCTTTCAAAAAATATAATTTGCATTTGTCGATGGCTTTATTATACTATGACCGCTTACTTATGGGAATAGATGAATTGTAAACTTGCTGGTGAAAATCGCTAATGACAGTCGGTGTTCGTTCTTTGCTTATCGGTCAAAGCGAAATTTGAACAGCGCGGCGATTAGCTTCTGTTTTATATGTTCCTCAACCTCGGCGCTGACTTTCCCGTGTACTTTGGAACAGTATCGGATATATCCGACGTAGTGGGAAAGAACGGTGTCGATTGCGTCCGGGTCGCCCTCATGCGCCTTGACGATTGTTTCATAGGGGAGAAGTTTACTCATAGCGTTTTCCCTCCATGAGCCGCCGGAGCCGCTTCAAGGCAAGCTGGATATGCCGCCCTGCTGTGCTGCGTGTCCGTCCGATATGTACGCCGATCACCCGCTGCGGCTGGCGCAGGAAATAGTAACGGAAAATTTCTTCCTGTGTCTGCTCTGGCAAAAGGGCAAGGGCGGCGGCGAGTTCCGCATGGTACAGAACGGCGGTCTGGCCGCAGGCGGTAAAAAGATATTCTTCAAGCTGCTCCGGCTCGGCAAGCTGGACAAACTTCTCATTCATCAGATAGTCAAGGGAAACTTCCCGTTCCCACCTCCGGCGCAGCTTCAAAATTATATCTATGGCGGCGTGACGAATGACAACCTTGCAAAAGGCGTTAAAGGTGTACTGGATATGCACTTTGTAGGCTTCATCTTCGGTCATGGAAATTCCCCCTCTCTGATAATAGTGCGGGGCGGCAGCACTCCTTGCTGTCGCCCCTTGATTGCCTACCAGCAAAGGCGGGCGGGGCTGTCAACGGCGGCGCGGTACGCGCCGTTCATCTTGACCGTTGACTGGCTCGGCTGGCTTTGCTATGACAATATAGTTATTTCCAGTGCTTTAATTGCGAAAGGTACAAATCAAACTGATTACGTCTGGTTTCTTCATCTGCGTTATCGGGATTTGGCATATTCGCAACCAGATAATCCAATAAAGATTCCTTGGATTGATATGCAAATTTCCCATTAGCATAGCACCATTTACAATAGTCCTCGTTATAGCTTCCGTCTGGTTCTCGGCTAATCAGACCATCTTCATTCAATGGCATTCCGCAACACTGACAAACAAGTTGCCGTGGAGAACCCAGAAGCGTATTGATTGACACATCAAAAACTCGTGATAACAGTTTTAAGGTATCTGTATTTGGCTGCGTTTCGCCTGTTTCCCAGCGACTAACCGCCTGTCGGGTAACTTGCACACGTTCAGCCAGTTGTTCTTGCGTAAGGTTGTTTTTCTCGCGTAAATTTTTAAGAATACCTTGTATTTCCATGCCCGTCCCTCCTAAAGGTTGTTTTTACTCATTATAACTTCAAAATGGGGTTTTAACAAGCAACTCGCTGTTGCTGCGGAATAGTGGGCTGCTGTCTATCAATTCTTATGTGTTACTTTATGGCACATGAGCATTCGCACCGGGGTTGTCGTTGCCGTAACCTTCCAGCAGGTTGATGACACCCCAGATGCCGAGACCAGCGCCCAGAGCGATAACGAGGGTCTGAAGAACGGTGATAGCCTGATTGAAAAATGCCATAAATTATAGTTAGCCGGAATCATTTGAAAAGTTTGATTTAGTCATTCATAGGCATACAAAAGCCGGAACAATCGGCACCCGGTTTCCGGGGCCTGATTCCGGCTGTCCTCCTTTTTTCATTATTTTTTGGTGATTGTCCGCTTTGTACGCCGATGGCCCCATCCGGGGCGGTTGAGGCGGGTAGATAAGATCACTCCTTTCACAGCGGAACAGATTTACACGCCCTCTGCGTCTACTTCATACACATCGTAGACCTCGTTGGGCTTGAGCTTGAGCCGGGTGGACAGGAACGCCTCGATGTCAAAGGCGTTCTTGGGGTCCGCGTCGGCGGTGTACGGGTAATTGGGGTGCTTGGTGATGTCGTACTTGTCCGAGAGGAAAGGCCGCACACCGCGCAGCTGGAGGATACACTTGCCGCCGTCCATGACGGCCAGTTCATCCTGGCTCATAAGCTCTTTGCCGAGCTTTTGGTAGTTAAGAGAATGGGATGTCTCGCGGCCCCGGCTCTCGCCGGTGTTGTAGGTGTCGATGGTCTCCTTGCCCAGCACGGCGGCCAGCTCCTTGAGGGTTGTCGGCTCTTTGCCGCCCAGGAAGATGGAGGTATCCATGTTGCCGATGATGGTATCGGCGTTGTCCTTGTAGATAGCTTTGAGCTGGGACTGTGCTTGCAGCACCAGGCAGGCGGAAATCTCACGGCTTCGGATGGTGGCAACCAGCTTTTCCAGCCGAGGGATCTGTCCAATATTGGCGGCCTCGTCAATGAGGCACCGCACATGGACCGGCAGCCGCCCGCCGTACACATCGTCCGCTTTTTCGCAGAGCAGATTGAACAGCTGGGTGTAGCACATGGAGATCAGGAAGTTAAAGCTATCGTCCGTGTCGCTCATAATCAAGAACAAGGCGGTTTTCCGGTCTCCCAGGGTATCCAGCTCCAGCTCGTCGTAGGCCGTGACCTCCCGCAGCTCCGCGATGTCGAACACGGCAAGGCGCGCACCGCAGGAAATCAGGATGGATTTTGCGGTTTTGCCCGCAGCCAGCTTGTACTTTTTGTACTGACGGACGGCGAAGTGGTTGGGCTTCTCTGCCTCCAGCGCGTCAAACATCAGGTCCACGGGGTTCTTGAACTCCTCGTCATCCTCCCGGACCTCCATCGCGTTGATGAACTCGATGAGGGTGGAGAAATTCTGTTCCTCCACCGGGGCCTCGTAGTGGATATACCCAATGAGGGCGCAGTACAAAAGCGTCTCGGCCTTAACCCAAAAATCGTCCCCGGCCTTGCCCTCGCCCTTGGTGTTGGCGATCAGCGTCGTGACCAGTTTCAAGATGTCCTTTTCGGAGTGGATGTAGGCAAAGGGATTATAGTGCATGGACTTCTTGAAGTTGATGGTATTGAGGACTTTGATCCGATAAGGCTCATAGATGTCCTTGCCGTGCTTATCCTTCATGGGCTTGCCGTCCTTGCCCAGCTTGGGTGTGCCGCGCTGAAGCATTTTGCCGCACTCCACCAGGATGGTGCCTTTTGGGTCTGTCACCACATAGGAGCTGTGCATCTGCATCAGGTTCGGTTTCAGCCAGAAGCGGGTCTTGCCGGAACCGGAGCCACCGATCACCAGCACATTTTTGTTTCTGGCGGTCTTGGGGTCCTTGGGGCGGCTGTTCATGGTCAGGCTCTCGGTTTTAGTCAGAATCACATTGTTCTGGAACACCGGGTCGATGTAGGGTGCGATGTCCTCATGGGTGCCCCAGCGGGCGCTGCCATACTCCATACCGTGCCGGTACTTCTTGGCGTTCTTGCTTTTGAGATACACGGCCAATCGCAGGCCAGCGCCGCAGCACAGCCCCACCAGCAGGTCCAAAGGGTGCAGGCTGGGCCACCAGCTGGCCAGCGCCACCGGCAGCGTGGAGAAGAACGAAAGCATTTTTGCCGAAGCGTCCGCACCCACGGCCATCCGCCATCCTTCACCGAAGTTGGTTGCGAACAGCCCCATCAGGATATAGGGCATATTCAGCAAAAGGAGCTTTTTGATGTCAAGTTGCTTTTTCATCTTCATCGTTCCAGCTCCTTCCGCTTGTTCCGGTCCACAACGGCGTGTTTCACCAGCTCTTTGAACTGGCTCAGCTTTGCCAGCACGGACGGACGCTCTGTTTTCTGCGCCTTTCTGACCTTCTTGCCGGTGTACTCGGTAAAGGCAGCGGTCAGGGCATCCGCATCGCGGCCTTTGAAAAAGATCAGGTACTTGGGCGGGGAGCTGCTGCGGTCCTTCTTCACCGCATAGTCAACGCCGTATTTCCGGGCGATCTTTTCAAACTCCTTGATGGAGGGGTCGGTGATCTCGATGTTGGAAACGCCCTGATTCTGGCCGATCAGCTGCTTCACCGTCTGTTTGCCGTGGGGAATCACGGGGGTATCCCGGCTTTTCTGCTTTTGCAGCTTCTTTTCCTTGCGGTGGGCAAGGTACTTGGTGATGGCGGCCTTAAACAGCCGCCCGGTAAACTTTGTTCCGCTGACTACCAGCGTCAAAGTCCTGTTTTCCACTTCCTCCTGCATAGGTCATCGCCTCCTTTCCACGGATTTTGCAGGGGTGGCGCTTGATACTAAGGCGGGACCACCAGCCGCCGCAGCAGGTATTTCATCATGGCAGGCTCCTTTCAACGCAGCTGATCGGAGCGGTCATAGTACAGATGTCCCTGGCGCACCTTGGCATGGCTGAGAATCTTGATGTGGCCCTTTTCCTGGTTCTCCAGGCTTTTCTGGTATCCGGCCTCCGTCAGAAACAGGCGGGTCCGTTCGCCTTTCCAGCCCACCGGCGAATCGTGGGTCAGCACATCGAAGATAATCATGTGCCGGGTGTCCTCGGCAAACCGCTCCAAATCCATGTACTCATGGCCGTGGTAGTTCTGCGCCCCGGCCTTGAGCCGCATTTCCTCCATCAGCTGGCCCACGGTCTTACGCTCAGGCATGGCGCGCACCTCCTTTCCCGCGTCCCTGGCCTTTCACAGTCAGGATACCGTCCAGGGTGGTAGCGGTGATCCGCAGGCGCTCAGCGGTGGCGATGTCATTCTTCACGGTCTCGTCGATGCCGTGGCCGCAGACCACCAGCACATGGGACCGGCGCAGATAGTCTCGCGCCATATCCAGCCCGTCCTTGTGTTCCTGGGGAATCTCGTCCTTGAGGAAGGTGGACAAGAACAGAACCGGGCAGATGGGCGAATACCCGGCGTCGTACACCTGGCGGCAGTAGGTGGCAGCGTTCTCGGCGTTCTCATACTGGTTGTTGCTCCAGGGAGCCGTAATGTAGGCAAGAGGTCGTTTCATGGCAAAATCCTTTCTCCCGGTATTGCCGGGCAACAGAAAAGCGGCTGTTTACCAGCCGCCTGTGTTCATATCGTGATTGACTTGTACGGTGTAGTGATTGCTGATCGTGGTGGGCGCGTTGAACAGCACTGCAAGCAAATACTGTTTCATATTGCGGACCTCCGTGGTGTTTTTCTGCATACCGTCCATGACAAATCGGATATGCTCGCTATCCAGCTTCAAGAACCGGGAGCGCACGACTTCATGGGGAAAGTCGCTGCCAGCGATCCGAGTGGTTTTACGTTTGGCACAAACGGTCTCCACCATCAGCTCCACAATCTCGTCCAGGTCCTCACGGTAGGTCGAAAACTCTCTGCACAGATAGTCATACTCGATGTTCTCCAGAATCAATTCCCGATAATTTTCTATCTCTGAGACAGACATCGCATCCCTTCCTTTCCGTTCCGGCAGCTGTGCTGCCGCTGTTTCCCGGAAGGGAATGGAATCGGTACTTGCTCCATGAGTATTTTGTTTTTGAGTATTTGGTTTCTCTATATTTAATTCTGCGGGCTTTTCCGTATCCGGTTTATCCAGATACGGGTTTTCCGTATCTGGTGAAGCCGTATCTGGTACAGCCGTATCCGGCCTTGGCGTTTCTGGCTGCCTGGGCTGGGGTTTCTCATAAATCACATACTCGGTGTCGCTGATCCGGCCTTGTTGGTCCCGCAGCTGGTTCCGCACGATGTAACCGGCGGTTTCCAACTCCCGCAGCGCACTGCCGATGGCATCAACGCCCTCCTTGCAGATTTTCGCAAGTCCACGGGTAGTATAGTTCCAGTCATCAGGCAGGGATAACATCATGGAAAGAAGCCCCTTTGCCTTGAGGGATAGTTCGTGGTTCCGCAGGTGATGATTGCTCATCACGGTATAATCTTTGGTCCGTTCAATGCGAAAAACGGCCATTGACTTCACTCCTTTCTAATTTTAGGGCATGAAAAAAGCCACAATCCTTCGTGAAAAAGACTGTGGCTTTCAGCTGTTTTTGTTGTTCTGCCAGGGCCGGTAAGGACGCTTGTACTTCGGCGGATGACTGAACATCGGCTCATGCTCCGAAAACGGGAGGGTCTGCAAAACCCGGTCAATGTCGGTGGATTCCATATCATACTGGGACTGGCAACTTTCCCGGATGGCATCTTTGATGCTCTGGACAGTACACATATTCATTCCTTTCCTTTCGTAGTGATAATGAGTTTACGGGTGGCGGCGGCGCTTGTCCGGTTTGAAGTCGAGCACATGGCCCTCGATCACACGGGCATACCGCTTGATTTTGATTTCCCGACGCTTCTGGCTTACGAGGGCGGCCTGATACCCGTCCTCCGTAAGAAACAGCCGCATATCATCGCCGGGGCAGCCGTAGGAACAAGGGCGCTGAACGGAAAACTCGATCATCCAGCGGGTGCTGTCCTGAAAACGCTCTACGGCCAAGATATTGTGTCCTTTCAGCTCACGGGCTGAAATATCCCTCATAGGCGGCTCCTTTCATCGTTCCTGGTCTCTCTGGCGCTTCTTCTGCCACGCCTCCAGCAGTTTGATAATGGTTTCCTGCATCCGCTGGGGCGTATAGCTTTTGGGGAAATACTTCCGCAGGGTGTCGGAGGTGAAAGTCACTTTGTCGAGATCACTTTTCTTTTCCTCACCCATGATGACGCGCATCATATCGAGGGTCAGATGTCCCTCCTGGCTGTATTTCTTGAGTCGCTGAGCCTGGGAGAGAGAGGGGGTAGCCTGTTCGCTGTCCATCGCGTCCAGCAAATCCCGCTGTTCTTCTTTTTTGAGAAAGGACAGCTCATAAGCCGGATTGAGGGCGATTTTCTTTTCATCGACCATATCCAGCAGTTCGGGAATCAGCTCCGTCAGGCGGATATAGCGCTGCACCTGGTTCCTACTCGAACCAGCCTGCTGCGCCAACAATTCATCTGCACGCAACTTCGTCCCAAGTTGGGACGAAGTTAAGTCCCCCCGTGCGCCTTGGTGTTTCATAGCCTCCAGCTTCATCTTGTAAGCAAAGGCCCTTTCGCTGGGGAGCAGGCTTTCACGTTGTAAGTTGCTGTCCACCATGATGATAGTGGCAGCATCATCGTCCAGGTCTCGGACAATGACAGGCATGGTTTCTTTCTCGGCCAGCTCACTGGCCCGGTGCCGCCTGTGACCGGCAACCAGCTCATAGCCGCCCTCCGGGTCCGGGCGGGCGATCGCCGGAACCAGAACACCATACTGCCGAACGCTGTCGGCGGTCTCCATCATGGCCTCGTCATCCTTGACTTTGAAGGGATGCCCCTTAAATGGGTGCAGCTCAGACAGCGGAATTTCCTGTATCTTCTCCAGCTTGGCATCCTGGCGGCTTTCCTCGGTGGAAAACAAATCATCGTATGGAGCCAGCTCTACTTTTTTCGCGCTGCTTTTCAAGTTTTATCACCTCCTTGGTCAGATTCTTATAGCCCTCGGCCACCTTGCCATTAGGGTCATGGGCAAAAATGCTTTTGCCCTCGGCGCTGATCTCCTTTGCCCGGACAGAATGGGGAATCTCGGTGCCGAACACCTTGATTTTGCTGCCATAGGTCTCCCGCAGCAGGGCGGCAATCTCCTTGGCGAAGTTGGTGCGGTTGTCCACCATCGTCAGCAATATGCCGTCGATCTGGAGCTTGGGGTTGATCTGCCGCTTCACCTTGTTTACGGTCTGGAGCAGCTGTTCCAGGCCCTTGGCGGGCAGGTACTCCGCCTGAACGGGGATTATGACCCTGTTGGCGGCGGCCAGGGCGTTGACCGTGAGCATACCCAGGGATGGCTGGCAGTCAATCAGGATATGGGAATACTGTCCCTTGAGCGTGTCCAGATACTGCCGCAGGATGGTCTCTCGGCTCATGGCGTTCACCAGGGAGACCTCCATGCCGGAGAGCTGGATGTCTGCGGGCATCAGGTCAACGCCCTCCGGGTGGTGCAGGATACCCTCGCCGGGGCGCAGCGGCTCGTCCATCAGGATACGGCCCATCGCGTCGGACAGGGTAAAGGGCAGCTTGTCCGGCTGGGGGTGGCCCAGGCTGATGGTCAGGCTGCCTTGCGGGTCCCCGTCGATCAGCAGCACTTTCTTTCCGGCCTGCGCCAGCCCAATCCCCAGGTTCGCGCAGGTGGTTGTCTTGCCAACGCCGCCTTTCTGGTTGGCGATGGCGATGATTTGCGTGTTCAATGACTTCACCTCATTTCTGAATTGTTCTATGGCTTCTGGAAATAGAAAAAGCCGCCACTTCAAAAATTGAAAGTGACGGCCTTTTCTTATCCCGGAATGAAATTCCCCGGAAACGCAAAAAGCGCCCAGTAGAAAATACTGAGCGCTTGGCGATTAGATTTATTCTCTTTTGTTCAAATTAGGTCAAATTCAGACAAACCGTTTTCACGAAAAAGGTCTCTTGGAGATGTATAAATAAACATCCCCTTGGCATCCCAAAATCGCGTCTCGGTTGTCCTATTTTTTAACCCATAAGCCCTCTTTTTGGGGTGGTTGTCCACCATTTAACCCATAGAAAACGGGTTAAAAGAGGCTTCGTTCTGTCAAATTGCGTCAAACCATTTGAAAAGGAAAAACCCCGGAAACCGCGTAGTTCCGGGGTTTTTGACCACTTTTGATAAAGTTTAGCGCTTGGATAACTACAAAACATTGATTTTCAAGGACTTTCGGGGATTTTGTGTCATGTTAGTGTAATGTTCAAAGTTATCTAAAATTCTTAAAATTTCAGAAAGGATTGAACATCCCCGGAACACCTCGGATTGCGATTATAACACATTCATTTCCATTGTGCAAGCCCATATAAGCCATATATAGAAGTTTTTCAGCAATACGCCTATAAACTATCGTCTAATATGTAAAGGCTTTATATAAGCTCAAATCAACGTTTCTTTATCACACAAACCAAGATAGCAGATAACAGGCAAAGAACCGCCACCTGATACCATGAAGCCTCGTTCTGCTGTTGTGGTGAATCTTCTGCTTCCTGATCCGGCGTTCCGTCCTCTCCAACATTCACATTGACATTCAAGGTCATACCATCCGCCCCGGTGCTGCCATCCGGTGCTTCCACTTTGATTGTCTGTTCTATGGGTTCGCTGCTTCCGCTGCTTCCAGCGGGAACAACGATTGTTTGAACAGATTCCCCACCACCGGAAGGTTGCTGATCCTGCGCATAGTAATTATTTACCGTGGAAGTGTTATTGGAATCATTGATTTCTTCACGCCGGGAATTGTCCGTAGTAGTGCTATGGGTTGAACGGTCTGAATTATCCGTTGAACTGTTTGAATTTGTGGTTGTCGTGGTTGTGTTACTGTTATTACCAACGGACGGTTCAGAAGGTGTTGCCGGGGTTGTTGGTTCTTCTTCATCCGGTGTTTCCGGCTCTGTGCCGGGTTCTTCCTCTGTCGGCTGCTCCGGCTGCGATTCATCCGGTTCTTCTGTTTCCGTGGGCTGTTCCTCTGATTCTGCGGGTTCTGTCGGCTCTTGTTCTTCCGGCTCTGTAGGTTCAGGCTCCGTTGGTTCGGTTTCTTCCGGGATTTCCGGTTCAGGCTGCTTATATTCATAGTCCAGCTTCAAAAGCGCATTTTCGGCTGCCGGGTCAACATCCGGGATAAAGATACCTTGTTCAAAATCATAATCGCACACCCAACCATGAACAATGATATTATCTTCTGCAAAAAGTTCATTCAGCCTTTCAAGGCTATCTTGAAGATCAATCGTTCCACCAATACCGTTCCCTATATCCGCACCACCATAAGGCGTTACATTGTTATATATTTTTGAATTGCTTATTTGAGCATACGCACGATTTGCAATTCCACCGCCATAATTTCCGGCACGATTTTCCGTTATTACACATGAATCAATATAGCATTTGGACGATCCATAAACCTCTACTGCCCCTCCCTCACCTAACGCAACTCCATTTTTCATAGTACACTGATTCAAATGTACAATAGAATCCCCTCTAACGGCAAGGTGTCCGCCCGCTACGGCATTATTATCTATAAATGTGCAATTTTCAAAAGTACCTTCACCCGCTTCAACTCTAACTGCCCCGCCAATACGATTTCCACCGCCTGTTCTTTCAGGATCGCCACAATTTTGGAATGTGCAATTCTTAAAGCTAAAATCACCTTGCAAGGTTATAAATGAATAATATTGATTATCCATCCATGCACCGTCAAAAATCATATTTTGAAAATCCACCCTCACACCATTACGAGTAATCAAACGGCTGTTAGGGTCTAATCTTGTTATAATAATCTTCCCATCAGGAACAGGAAGATCATTTGAAATTTCTATTTCATGCAATAGTATAATTTCATCCCCTTCATCAGCCCTTTTTATTGCGGATTCTAATTCGTATGCGTTTGATACCATTTCAAAATTAGATTCCGTTTCTGCCGCTGATATTCCTACATTCACCCCCATAATCAGCACAAGGCAGATCGTCATCGCAATAACCCTTAAAAGCTTCTTTTTCCTGTTCATCTTTTGAACCTCCTGATATAAATAGTTTTGCCGCCGTAAGGCGCAAGAATATTATATCAGGGCTTTATATAAGGCTCATATAACGGTTTTTTGTACGTCCTTGATAATTTATACCACCCGGAATAAAGGCATAGAAAAAGCACCCTTGAAAATAAACTTTCAAAAGTGCTTCTTATCTGTCAAGCTGCCAATTCTGCCAACCGGGAATATGCCATCACGAACCATTCAAAATCTGATTCTTCCATCCGTCCCATACTCCAATGATTCCAGTACCGCCATTGTGAGAAAATCGCATTGCCTAAAGTCTGCAAGTCAACCTGATCCATGATCCGCTTGAACGCTTCATTGTCCTTGAACACATCCACGCCCGGAAAGGCTCTTTTCATGGATTCCCCGCAATCCATCACAAAGCCCAAATCCGCAAGCCCTTTCCCGATAAAATCCATATCTTCAAAGAACCCAAAGGGAATATTGGCGTGGTTTCTGTACATCTGTTCCCATACCAACGCAAAAGCCCAGATTCTCTTATTGTCAGCTAAAGGGGCTTGCTTTATCGGGCTTCCTTCCGGCTGCTGAATGGTTATTCTGTCACCGTCAAACGCAATCTGCACTTCCCGCCGTTCCGGGTTTAGCCCCATACGGTCAACCCATGTTTTGGGAAGGGATATTCTGCAAGTATATGAATTACGGCTTGCGTTGCCCCCGGCTTTACCAAACATCACATTTGCTTTCCTGATTTCCATTCAATCACCCCTTTTGAAAAGTTCAATCTTATATTGAAATTATAAACTATTGGACACCAATAGTCAAGACAAAGAAAAAGCCCCCGGATATTGCACCGAAGGGCTTTCCCGCATTTTCAGGGATCAGTCATGCACCCCTTCCGCCATGCTATCAATCGCTTCATTTACACCTTCTGTCAGCCCGGAAATAACGCCGTCCAAATCCATTCCGTTAGAAATGTTGTTCTGCATACCGGACTGATCTATATTGATTTCAGCGGTTGTAAATCGGTTTATCGCTTCTTGCTCTGCAATATCACGAAGATACTTCAAATCTTCTTCTGTAATATCCATGCTGTCAGCGATTGCTCCGGTGTTCCCGGCAATATCATCCACACCGCTTCCGATACCACCAAGCCCGCCTAAATCGCTGCCGTATCCGCTAAGATCGGCATAGTCACCAGCACCCGGAACATTGGTATCAAACAGGGAAGAAGGATCGAAGTTTGCAATGCTTTCATCTATTCCTTCACCGAACGAATATCCAGCGGAAGCTGCATCTGCATAATCAATGTAATCCATCTTTTGGACGTATTCCACCCAACCGGATTCATCTTTCACAGCCTGCTGCGCCTGTTCAAGCCCTGCATAAAAACTGTCAAGACCACTTGTAATATCAACCGTAACACCTGGAATTTTATTCAATAATGTTTCTATGGCACTTGCAAGGTTCCTGATATATCCAATCACGGTTAAGCACATATCATAGAACGCTACCTTTATTGCAGCAATCGGATCATTAAATACATTGCCCAAGAAGTTTACAAATGTGGCAATCATATTTTGAACCGGCACAATGAACGTGTTTATAATATGCGCCCCAAGAACAGCAAATGCCCCGGCAATGATACCCGTTGCAGAAACGGAAGTCCCGGCAAATTTATTCACCGCCGCAACTGCCGCATAGAATAGGGCAATCAGGGCGATAATCAAAATGATAATCCAAGTGATAGGACACGCCAGCAATGCGGCATTAAAACCATACTGTGCGGCGGTTGCTGCTGCCGTTGCGCTTGCTTCTGCGCCTGTGGCTGCCGCATGAGCATAAGAAGCCACGCAAAGAATAATTTTTCCGGCTGCACTTGCCAGTTCTGCCGCTTTTGTGATTGCCAAGTATGCCGCATATATCGCAAGTGCGCCGATGATCCCCCAAATAATAGGGCTGATAATCGACCAGTTTTCATAGGCGAATGTTCCTATTGCCCCTATCATATCAAATATGCTTGTAACAATACCCGCCAAAACAAGCATTGCTTCCTGTGCGCTCATTATAAAGGCGTTAAACGCTTCACTATTTGCAAAATCGTTCATCCTGTTCAAAACAGTTTGAAATGCCATCAATGCGGTATTTTGGAAAGATTGCCACACTTGCCCGAAGGTTTTAGGCATGGTTTCAAATTTTGCATTAGTTTCATCGGCGGCATAGAACATAGCATTTTTAATGACTTCCGCTGTAACAACACCTTCCGAAGCCAGTTCCTTAATGTTGCTTGCGTCAATGCCCTGTACTTCCTGCAAATACCGCTGAATATCCTGAACGATAATGGAAGCGTTATCCATGATTGCGTTTAATTCTTCCCCTTGCATAACGCCAGCCGCCATTGATTGGGTAAGCTGCAACATTACGGAATCAATACCTGCCGCTTCTGTTCCGGCATTTACAAACTGCTTATTCAGAAGTTCAGTAAATGCAATCAGTTCATCATTGGAAGAAAACGCCTGTGAAGCCTGCATCCCCAATTTAGAAACCGCATCGGCGGTTGCCAAGTAAGAACCCCTTGCCCTTTCTGCTGATAGGAATATTTTATTCTGCAAATCTTCCACGCTGCCGCCATCGTCAACAATCAAATCTAAACGGGCGGTTGTCTGTGTCATTGTATCGGATAACCCAATAATTTCACCTATCGTTTGAATACCCGCATAAGCGGCAACCATACCTTTGATAGAATCCATCAGGTTATTAGCACTATGAACACCTTCATTGATTTCACGGTTAAACCGCCCTTGTTCATCAACATTATCACGAATATATCTTTCTGTTGTGCTGACCGTCTGCGACAATCTCATATAAGCACTATTAGCGGCTGAAACATCCATTTGCTCCATAGCCGAATTCATTTCATTTTGTGCCTGTATCGCCTGATCTAATTGAGATCGTAAGCCTTCCAGTTCCGCATTTGCCCGATCCGTCCCCATATTCAGCGGATTATTTTCAATAGCCTGTATGCGCTGCTGAATACCCTGAATCCGGCTTTGCATGGTATTCATATCATTTACCATATTCTCCGGGAAAACGCTTGTATGGGCTGCCTGTGTACCGCTCAACTGCTCCAACATGGAATTTGCGCTTTGCACTTCCTGTTCAAAGCGTTCAATCCCTGTATTGGTAAATGTAGCCATACCCGGACTGCTCCAAGTAATACCCGTGTTTTCATGGGTAACAGGTTCAGACAATGCCGCCCTTGCTTCTTCTATTGCCTGAACCGCCTGATTCATCTGTTCTGTAATATCATCACCGATTGAACTATTGATAGGCTCATTCATTACACCCTGCATATTCTCCATAGCAGAAACGCCCATACTTACCGCATGGATAATATTCATCATGGGGGCTGTAAAAGAATCATATAATTCAATCGCTGTTCTGATAGAAGCCATATTTTTCACCTACTTTCCATAGATATTTTTTGATTTTCTCTTTCAATGTGGATTTGGGATGATTAAGCAAATATGCCTGTTTTATACACCGTCTTTTTATTTCCCATTCCATGACATTTAGATATAAACGCTCATACCCATCCAATACAGCTTTATTGTTCAGGTTTTGAACTGAATCCTTTAATTCCGAATCTGTACGCTGTATAATTTTTAGCATGAAGCTTTTTAACATAGGGTAAAATTCAGAACCCTTATTTATAACCATAGTCCCATCATCTTTCAGACAAGCATATTCGCAATTACATTTTGCGTCAGGGACGAAGCGCAATTCTTTGATCCATCCTTCCTTTACCCATTGGAAATTTACCGCCCAAAGGTCATGGGCAATTACTTCAATATTTGGATTCACTTTTGTAACCTCTCAATCTCCGCTTTTGTGCTTTCCAGTAAAGAAATACAAGGTTTCAATTTCATCTTCATAATTTCAAAGTTACAAGTGCCTAATTCTGATTCCATTTTATGAATATTGTTTAATGATTCGGTTATTTTGCGTGTAATGGCGGTGTACTGATTGAATTTTTTTCTATCTGTGGTATTCGCTCCCATTTCCAAAAGCTGATTAATTTGCCGGGAATGTTCCAGCATAACATCCATCAATAATTTTTTCCGTTTATCCATTTTTCTTCCCCTTTCTTTTCTTTTCTTTGAGCGGTAACACACGCCGGAATCATTCACGCTTATCAGCTTCAAATCCGGGTATTTCAGCATTACCGCAATTTCCGCTTGTGTCTTATAGGCGGTCACTGTGCCGCCCATATATTCAAAAATGATTTTATGTTTCTGCTGCACTGGATTCACCGTCCTTCTGTGAAGCAAAGTTCAAAACATTTGAAAATAGTTCATCAATGTTTAGTGACTGCTTAATGATTTTTTCATCCTCTCTGATCCCATGTTTCAAGCGGGCAATTTTTTCTTCCTGCTCAATCCGCCGCAAGGCTATATTTTCCACCGAAGAACCATAATACTTGAAGGAAGAAAGCCCGCCTTTATAGCCTCTTGAATAATCGCACCCATAGAATAAAGCTGCTTCCTGAATTTGTTCCTTTTGGCTTAATATCCGTAATGCGCTATTCCTGATCTGTTGTATGCGTCCACGGGATAAATGCAGTTCATCCGCCAATTTTTCAAGGGATTTTGAATACCTATACTGACCGGAAATAACTTTGCTTTTTATATCGCCTAATTCATCAACGATTTTCCAAATGATTTTTTCAAAGTGTTCTTCCGACAGCCGTTCAACGGTTTCTTCCTCAAAATTTACCGGATCAGCTATGGTTTCTTCAAAAGTCAGATCATCAGTGCCACCAATATAATCATCAAGGCTTACAGAATTCATTTCTCTTAATGCCCGTCTTAAATCGGCAAGCTGCTTTTCCGTTATTTCTAAAGCCTTACAAATTTCAGCTTCTGTTGGCTCTTTCCCGGTGCTATGGCAAACTGCAATGTACTTTTTATATGCTGAAATTCTTTCCTGCATATAAACGGGAATTCTTTTACTACGCCCGTTATTATCTGTATATCTTTTGATAACTTGTTCTATCCAATATGCAGCATAGGAAAGGAACTTTGTACCCTTATCAAATTCATATCGCTTCACAGCTTCATATAAGCCTAAATAACCTTCCTGCAAGAGATCATCCATTTCAGCCTTAGAAGAATATTTCTTTGCCACCTGATAAATGAAGTTCCGGTTTTGCAAATAAAGCTGTTCCATATTATGGGCGGTATCAATTCCAGCTTGTACCTGTTCAACCAATTCTTCATTTGTCATTTGCTTCAAATCTCCGTTTCATATCGTCATAATCGGCTTTAGCACGAACCACCAAAGAAATCATTTTATCAATGGTCTGTTGGCGAATTCCAAGCTGTTTGCAATGGGCGATCCGTTCAAGGCTTTCACGGATAAGTTTTTCTTGATCCCTAAGTGCTGCTTTCTGTTGAATCGTCATATACACCCTCCTACCAAAACAGGGCTGCGGGACGCACCCACAACCCCATTCTGAACTTATTTCAAAGAAGAAAGGATCAATTCGCCATCCGTTGGAATGTGTCTTGTAAACAGTTCGGAAAACTCATTTTCCAGTGTTGCATACATCTTCCCCAGTTCCTTCATAGTGTCCGGCAAGGTAAGATAGAAGTAAGGCACATCCGGGGTGATAATAACCGGGGTTGCGCCCCCATACATAGAAACTGAAAATTTGAATCCGGGAATACTTTCAATATCTTCAACTTCTTTCAGCCTGTCCAGATATTCAACAGCGGAAGTATTGATACCCATATATTCAATCAGGGTTTCATAAATCGCTTCATCATAGCCAATTCCGGCAAGTCCCGCTTCTGGTACATTCCCTTTTGCATAAATCACATCATGGATCATCTTCATATTCGTGTAGGAATGTTTCAGCGGTTCCATAATGCTTTTAAGAATGTCAGGTGTAAGCTTGAAGCCCACCATATCAATGACCTTCAAAGCATTTGCAACATCTTCTGTATGCGATTTCCCATCATTGGGAAGCGTAACCTTATATTCATTGCAAAACTTCCTTGCGTTTTCTCTGAACAGCTTTGTAAGGTTATCCACCTTTTCCTGCAAATCAGCTTTAACACCCTTTAAGTTTTCGTTTTTTCCTTCCGGGGTGAATCTCCAATCAAGCATCATTTCACACCCGGTTTCCTGCGCTTCTTTGACTTTATCCTGAAAATTCTTGATAATGGCTTCCGCCCTTGCAGCGTAGCTTTCATAAGTTCTTTCCATTTTTTAATTCTCCCTTCAATTTCTTACTGTTCTACCAAAACAACGTGACGGGCTTCTTTGCCCTTTGGTGCGTCATATATTTCCCCATATTCGACTTTCTGACCGCTCACCGGATAAACCCCGGCGAAACTCTCAATAGCCGATATATGAAGGAAATAATCATTGCCATCTTCCCCGGTGATAAACCCATATCCCCGCTTTGTGTTAAAAAACTTGATTTTACCCTTCATTTTCATCTGTCCTTTCCTCTGTCCTTTCCTCTGAACCATTTTTCATCTTTATACCGTTCAACAAGCTGTTCAATGCTCATTGAATTGTAATTCTGAATCAAATCCTGTAACGCCGGATCATCAAATCCCGGAAGCTGCATATTCGGATTTTTAATGCTTTCCGCCAATATTTCCTGAATCAACGGAATATATAGCGATAACCATTCTTTAGGTTTTAATATCAGTTCAACAAATTTCTTCCTATATTCTGATGAACCCAACAAATAAATTATAGGATCGGTAGGAAGATAAAGATCATCGGACGCAACAGCCATATCATCAATAATAATGACCGTATTCTTAGTAACGCCGGGAACGCTTATCAAATAATTTTCGGCTTCAAACATTGATTCAAAGAATAACCATCCTTTTTTAATATTCGCCGTCCGGATTCTCCCATCATCTTCAACTCTGAACACGATAACTCCGATATGCTCTTTGATTTCCTGCATTGCTTCCAGCTTCTTCAAACGGTTTGCAATCGCCATCTGTCCAACTCTGCGTTTAATCACCTGTCAACCTTCTTTCCATTTCATCCAGCCTGCGGATAATGTTTTCATTCTCATATAGAGCGATGCCCAATTCAAGGATTGCCCTTGCAGCAGATACCCTTGAAGAATCCGTTGCCGATTTATCTTTTGCCACTTCCCGCAACACTTCCAGCGATTCCAAACAATATCCCTGCGCTTTCTGCATGGTTTCTTGAAAAATGCTGTTTTTGACCTTCTGTAATATCTCCTGAAAGTCTTTATCTTTTTTCAGGCGGTAAATGGTTGTAATAGATACACCGGATTTTTCAGCGGCTTCTTTGCTGGTTGGATAGGTTAGAAGATTTAAGGCGATAAGTTCTTTATTGCTTCTTGTCATATTACACCGCCTTTCCTATTCCAGCATCTTAATTCTACTATATATTGTGTATTTGTAAAGTTATATAACAATATATTGTACTTTTGTCTTAAAATGATAAAGCCAGGATCACTCCCGGCTTTTGAGAATCTTATATATTTGCGACTGCGAAAGTTCATATTTCTTTGAAACTTCCAAAATGCTTTTGCCTTTCCAAACATCCTGACGAATCGACCAATTCCGATCCTTAATGCTTGTGAAGCCATTTCCGAAAACTGGAATATGTATATCTTCCCCCGGCATTTGAAAACACACTTCACGAAACAATTCATCACCGATAATCGCCCGTAAACGGTTCAAAACAACTTCATTTCTGTTCAATATTTCACCCGCCTTTTGTTTTGAAAAGTTAATTTCAATACACTTATTACACACGCATGACACACGGAAGCCACCAAAACCGCTATTTTCGGGACTTTCACAGTTACCCTTGTGATAATTCCAATGTTCAAAGTAGCTTGAAAATCCCGAAAACATTTCAAAACGGTTCAGTACCCGCCATCACACCCGGTTCTGAAACATCCGGTTTGTATCATTCAGATAATCGCAAGCTGCTTCCAGCATAGGCAGAATACAGATTTCCTCACCCGGATCAGCGTCCTTTTCCAAGGCAAAAATCAGGCTTTGCAGAATAGCCCTTGCTTTCATGTTGTTTTCATCAATCTTTGTGATCTGCTGTTCGTTCATAGTCAAGCCCCCTTAATCCTGATACATAGCCGTTTCAGCGGCTTTTCTCTCTGCTTCATCCATCCGTTCAAGGATTTCAACCGTATTATGATAGGTCTGTTCAATCATGCACCCATCATCAACATCAATAAAAAACCTGCAATCTAAGCGGCACTTACCGCCTGTAATCGGGCAATATCCGCCTTCAACTTCTGTTTTCTCTGTAAAAATCACATCATTCATAATCATTTTCCTTTCTGCTGTGCTTATAGAAACCAACCGTTCCTTTTGTTCCTTTCATTCCCTACACTGAAACAAAAGGAACAAAAGAAATAGTGGTTAGTGTATATCACACTTTTTCAAATTTATGTTTGCTTGCTGCTGTACCTTTGCTGATTTCAGTATGAAGAATACTATCCTCAAACAGAAAACCGTTGATTTCCGCCAGTTCTTTACCCAACTTTTGAGAAGTCAAGCTGATAGGCGTTCCATACTCCTTGCTTTTATCAATGATTGCCTTACAAAAGCCCGTCCATGTACCGCCGTTTTCTTCCAACAACTTCATAATCGTTTTCCGGGTGTTCCCCGTCAAATATTCAGCCCGCTTAATCTCTAATTGTGTTCTTGCCATGAAATCATCGAAAGAATCCGACTGACGCATCCATTTCCCACGTTCTTTATTGAAGATAAGCGGAAATTCTTCATAGGACACATCACGCCCGGTTACGCTCATTTTTGTAACATCATCACCCCGTTTCTGCTTTGTTAAAACGATCATATCATCAGCAGCACCCGCAACGCCGTAAGTTCCAGTTATATTCACAAAGGGATCATCTGGATCAATGCCCTTCCGGGTGTGCGTTACAAGGACAACCGCTATTTTATGCTGATCTGCGAATTTTTTTATCTCTCCAGCTTCACGGGAATCTATCGCATAAGCTGATTCATTCCGTCTTGCTTCCCCGCGAATCTTTATGAAAGTATCAATGATAATCAGCTTTGTTTCTGGTTGCTCTTTCAGAAATTCCGTCACTGACTCAAGGAAGCCTTTATCAAGCGTTGCACTATCAATCCCAAGGTTTAACCATGCTGGAAAAGGTTCTGTTCCAAGAATTTGTGAAATCCGCTGTTTCAATCGATCATTCCTATCTTCCAACGCCAAATACAGGACTTTGCTTTTATGGGTTTTGAAGCCAAGAAAATCACATCCCATTGCCACGGATAACCCCATATCAAGGCAGAACCACGATTTACCATACTTCGGCGGACTTGCCAAGATCACAAGCCCTACGGGTACAAGCCCTTCAATGATAAATTCAACTGGTTCAATATCCATTTGAAATAATTCAGCAGCGTTCAATGTATTCAACTTCGGTGTTTCAACTATTCCTTTGAAGGTTTCATCCCGTAGAATGATATTCAATTCCTTATCAGGAAGTCTATTTTTAAAGATAAAGGCGTTAGTATTCGTTAGAACCCGCCTTATCTGTTCTTTGGTGAAGCGCCTATCGTGTGATAAGAAGATTGCCATTGCTGAAAGCCCGTTGTTACGTCCGCCTTTATCCTGCTGCCATAGTTCCGCCGTTGTATTTACCGGAAGAAGTTCTTTCGGCACTTCCTGATATTCTTCATCGGCTAAGATGTCATATATCGGCGGGAATCGGTCAACACCATGTACCCGTAAGGGGATATAAGTAGAACCGCCATGAATATCAGCTATAAAACCAACGGCAAGTTTCTGATCCTCTGCGGATAATTTAGTGATTTCTCCTTGCTCATTTTTCCAAAATGTATGTAAATGCCCATTTGTTGGATTTTTTAGCACCAAACATCGCCAAGCGTTCGCCTTTGCCATTTCAAGGAATTTTTCACTCATTTCAGCATCATCAAAGCTAATATCTATCATGCCATCCTTCAAAACCGTCCCGAAACAAGGGTGTTTGGACGCTTCTTCAAAAGATAGTATTTTATCTTCCCCTTTGATTCTTTGCCCGGAAGCGGGGCTTTTGCCGTCCCCTTTGGAATTGCCTTCAACATAGGTTTTGAACAATTTATCGTTGCCCTTCCATTGGCTCAGCACCTACAACGCCCCCTTTCCTGAAAAATTTTATCTTTAACACTTCATCCTGATATGGTTTACTTCCGCAAATACCGCTCATATATTTCCATCACGGAATCGGAAACGCCGCTTTTATAAACCTTGCGAATGTCAACCACAACTTCATCTTCCAGAAGTTTCAGTTTTTCGATCAGGTCATTTCTGTTACAAGCAATGTTGCAGCACCGCTTGCCAGCGTATTCAATACGATACTTCATGATCTATCCGTCCTTTCTTCAAAATTTGGTTTGCTTTCGGAATCCCTATTCAGTTTCAATGATTTCAGTTACAGGCACATTCAACGCCTTTGCAATCTTTCCGATTGTCTGCGGTCTTGCAGCCTGAACCCCTTTTGTAATACGGGTAATCGTCACCTGTGACACGCCGCATTTTTCAGAAAGTTCCTTTGAAGAAAACGCCTGATTCGCCATTGCAATCTGCAATTTTTGAAGATTAACCTTCAATCTGTTCACCTTCTTTCTCTTTATGATCCGCTTATCACTTCATCCTGATTTTCGGTCATTCGTCCCCGTTGGTGTTGCAGCACTGACGGGAAAAGTTTTATCTAAGAAGAATTACCGGATTGCCTGAATTTCTTTTTTGGATCATCTGATTGCATACAGCAACCAATTCTGCATACTGCTTATAATTGATAAATTGAATTTTTAATCCCAAGTTCAGGCTTTTCAAGAACTCGTTGAACTCAAATATTTGAAATCCATTTTCCAGCGGAAAAATGTAATCATTTCCGCCTGCTCTTACACAAGCGGCAGGATTTCCTTGATTGCTATAAATTCCAAGAGTAGATACCGCTTTTGCCTTTGGGAAATCTTCAGAACAGATAACCCTGATTGTTTTGCTCTGTCGAACAGCCGCTTCAAATCTAATCACTTTACACATCATTTTTTCTTCCTTCCTGCATAAGATTTCAAAATATGTTCTATTGCCTTTTTGGTGGCTTCAATCTTTGCCATATCCGGCTGATTGTCCAGTTCCCGGATCAGAACCACTTGCCCCCATTTGATTTCAAGCTTCCAGTGTTGCCGCACATCTGCCAGCTTCATAAAATTTCCGATGAAATAGCCGTTTTCATCACAAGCGGAATAGCGAAATCCATTGATACCCCGCCGAACTTTTATAATAGTCACTTGAAACACCGCCTTTCTTGTGATTAGCATTATGCTTATCTAATAGCATAATATCACCGTTTTGCTAAGTTGTCAATAGCAAAATTAGCGTTTTGTGAATTTTACTATTGCTAAATTAGCGTTTTGGGTGTATTATAGATTTGTGAAAGGGGGTGAATTTATTGGGATCATTTGCCGAAAGGCTTATCAACGCCCGTGAAAAAAAGAATCTTACCCAAAAACAATTAGCCGAAAAGTTAGGAATAACCCCTACCCGCCTAAATTATTGGGAAAAAGGCAAAAGAGAGCCTAACATTGAAATGATCGGAAAACTTGCTGAAGCACTTGATGTTTCGCCGGATAGCCTTATGGGATGGGAATATTATGACAGGCAAAACGCCGATCAAATCAAGACAATTCATAAATACTTGAATTTCAATGAATTTCTTGAACAAGCCGGATACATTGTGAAAGAAAATATACTCAAATGGCATTGGGAAGATGAAGATGATCCTTTCCAAAGGGTACAAGTCCCCGATGAATGGGAAATTGTTCTATCCAAGGATGGGCATGAAGCAACTTTCACGGAAAAGGAATTTGATGATCTTCAATCAAGCGCAAAAGCCTTTGCTATTGCCGTGATAGAAGGTAAATTTTTCAAGAGAGTTGTTGAACAACAAAAATAAGCCGCTTCCCGCTGCAACGGAAAACGGCAAATAAAAAGAAATCCCCGGCTGCTGCAACAGTCAGGGATTCCGAAAGCAACCAATTCAAGAAACCTGCAAAGAATCATGAAGTGGTCATTCAAATTATACCATTCCATGATTCAGAAATCAATGAAGAAAGGAATGGTATAATGCGCTTACCGAATGGGTTCGGTAATGTGTCTAAGCTGCCCGGAAACAGGCGGAAGCCTTACCGTGTTAGGGTAACTGTCGGTTGGGAACTGGACACGGAAACCGGAATCAATAAACAGAAATTCAAAACCATAGGTTATTACGAAACCAAAGAAGAAGGGCTTATTGCTTTGGGAAATTTTCACCAAAATCCCTATGATATGGATAGTTCTTCCATCACCTTTGAAGAAGTATTTGAAAAATGGACTACTGAACATTATCCCAAAATTTCAGATTCCAATGTCAAGGGATATAATGCAGCTTACCGCCTTTGCGCTATGCTCTATAAAATGCGTTTTGTGGATATTAAGAAATCCCACCTTCAAGGGATCATTGATACCTGTGGAAAGAACTACCCCACATTGCGAAAGCTAAAAGCCCTGTTCAGCCAACTATATAAATTCGCAATGGAAAATGACCTGTGCGGGAAGGATTATGCAAAGTATATTGACATAAACCAATATCAGGATAAGAATCCCAACGCCCTAAACCGCCAGCCATTCAGCAAGGAAGAAATTCAAACGGTTTGGAAATGGAACAATTCCAATGAATATGTGTCGGTTGTCCTTATGCTGATCTATTCAGGCGTAAGGATTGGGGAATTGCTGGACTTGAAAAAGGTGCAAGTGAATCTCAATGAAAAATGGTTTGATATAACTGCATCCAAGACAAAGGCGGGTATTCGCAAAGTACCTATTGCCGATAAGGTTTTACCCCTCTTTGAATACTGGATGAACAAGAATGATTGCGAATATCTGCTTTCCACCCCGGAAGGGAAGCATTTTGCTTACCGGAATTATTACGATTCCTATTGGACACCGTTAATTGAACAAATGGGAATGGATCACCGCCCGCACGATACCCGGCACACTTGCATTAGCCTTTTGACGGTTGCCGGGGTTCAGGATAAGATCATTAAAAAGATTGTCGGGCATAAGGGGCAGACAGTAACAGAGGTTGTATATACCCACTTTGAGATTCAGGAACTGTTGGAAGCAATCAACAAAATCTAAGGCGGTGTTTATATGAGGAAAACAGAGTATAAGAACCGCCATAAGGCAGAACACTATGATAGAATTGAATTAGCCGTTCCAAAAGGAATGAAAATGGTTATCAAAAATCTTGCTGCTGATAAGGGCTTATCTATCAACGCATACATTCAGGATTTAATCAGGAAAGATCAAGAAGGAATGTTTGATACAATGCAGATTGCGGACAAGAACCGGGAATTCCTTTCAGGAATCCAAGGTAATATGCACGATGGATATGACGTTATTTTCAAAGACGGTCATATTATCCATTGCCGGACAAAGAAGGAAGTGCGATCCGGGATAATCGAATACTGCAAGGAAAAGGGGGTGTAACAGCCCTCTTTTCTTTTGCTCCCGTATCTTACGGAAGATTGCAAAAATCTTACGGAAGATACATTTTCCATTGTGTCATGCGTGTGTCATGTATGTGTCATACCGCACACAATTTTAGGCGGTCTTATATAGCTTTATATGTTGAACTATATTGAAAAAACCCCGAAAACACAAGGTTTCCGGGGTTTGCAAATTTTCTGTTTTGCGCTTTGAATTATCGCTTGCTGAACTGCGGAGCGCGACGGGCTGCCTTGAGACCGTACTTCTTGCGCTCCTTCATACGAGGATCGCGGGTCAGGAAACCGGCCTTCTTCAGGACAGCGCGGTTCTCCTCGTTCTGCTGCAGCAGAGCGCGGCTCAGGCCGTGACGGATGGCGCCGGCCTGGCCGGAAACGCCGCCGCCGTTGACGCGGACAAACACATCGTACTTGCCCTCAACGCCCAGCAGGACCAGCGGAGCGCGGACGATCAGCTTCAGGGTCTCGAGGCCGAAGTAGTTGTCCATCTCGCGGTCGTTGATGACGATCTTGCCGGTGCCGGCGTAGACGCGCACGCGGGCAACGGAATTCTTACGACGACCAGTGCCGTAGAAATAAGGTTTGGTTTCGTACATAATTCAATTGCCTCCTTCTTAGAACTCGATCTTCTCGGGCTTCTGTGCAGCGTGGGCGTGCTCAGCACCCTTGTAGCAGTGCAGACGGGTCAGAGCCTTGGCGCCGATGGTGTTGGAAGGGATCATGCCCTTGATGGCGTAGGTCATAGCCAGGTTGCTGTTCTCAGCCATCAGCTTCTTGTACTGGACCTTCTTCAGGCCGCCGATGTACAGGCTGTGGGTGATGTGGAACTTCTGCTCGGCCTTCTTGCCGGTCAGGACAGCCTGGTCGCAGTTGATGACGACGACGAAATCGCCGCAGTCAACGTTGGGGGTGTAATCGACCTTCTGCTTGCCGCGCAGCAGGACGGCAGCCTCGGCAGCGACGTGGCCCAGGGACTTGCCGGCCGCGTCGAGCAGATACCACTTGCGCTCGACTTCAGCGGGCTTGACGAGAGTAGTGCTCATATCTATTTCCTCCTGATAAGCATTCATAACAGTTCAGGCGCCCGGTTGGTGGCGCGAGTGTCAGTATACATCACAAAAAGCAGCCTGTCAACATGATTTTTGATTTTTTCTGGTTCAATTTTTTCATTCTCTCGAAATCTCTCAAATGCTCTTGAATACTCCTAAATTCTAAAAACCGATTTTTCATTTTGGATGGGCGGAAATTTTGCCCCTTTGGCCCTTGCAGCGCTATAAATTTTGCCGCGTTTGTGGTATAATGGGTAGTACGCGGCCATTTTTACTCAGCCGCCGGAAAAGAGAGGTTCCAGTATGAGCGATTTGCGGGCGATGCAGCGGCTTTGCGGCCTGATGCGCAAGGCCGTGCAGGATTATGAGATGCTCCGCCCGGGGGACCGGGTTTTGGTGGGCGTATCGGGGGGCAAGGACAGCGTGGCCCTGACCATGGGGCTGCATCTGCTCCGGGAGTACATCGGCTTTGAATACGAGATTCGGGCCGTGACCTTAGATCCCCAGTTCGGCGGCGAGGCCGCCGACTATTCGGCCCTGGAAGAGCTCTTCGGCCGGGCGGGGATCCCCTACGAAATCCGCCGCACCGACATTGGCCCGGTGGTGTTTGACTACCGGCAGGAGAAAAACCCCTGTGCCCTCTGTGCCAAGCTCCGCCGGGGGGCCCTCCACACCGCCGCCCAGGAGCTGGGGTGCAACAAGGTCGCCCTGGGCCACCATCTGGACGACGCCATCGAGACCTTTTATATGAATCTCTGGCGGGAGGGGCGGATCGGCTGTTTCTCCCCGGTGACCTATCTCTCCCGGCGGGATCTGACCCTGATCCGGCCCATGCTGCTGGCCACCGAGGCCGAGGTGACCGCCGCCATCCGGGAGGAGGGGCTGCCCATCGTCAAGAGCCGCTGCCCCGCCGACGGCGCCACCGCCCGGGAGGAGACGAAAGAGTTCGTCCGGGAACGATGCCGCACCGACCGGGCCTTCCGCCAGAAAACCCTCCACGCCTTGCAGGAGAGCGGCATCGACGGCTGGCGCCCCCTCCACACCGGGCGGGGCTCCTTTGTGATCAAATGAGAAGCGAGTGATGACAACCCATGTTGGATTATCCCTTTGAACAGCACGTCTGGGCTGAGATCGACCTGGACGCTCTGCGGCAGAATTTCGCCGCCGCCAAAGCCCGGGCCGGGGGGCTGCCCCTCTGCGCCGTGGTCAAGGCGGACGCTTATGGCCACGGCGCGGTGCAGTGCGCCCGGGCCCTGGCCGGGGCCGGGGCGGCCTGGCTGGCGGTCAGCTGCCTGGCCGAAGCCCTCCAGCTGCGGCGGGCGGGGCTGGATCTACCCATCCTGATCCTGGGCCACACCGACCCCAAGTACGCGGCGGCCCTGCTGCAATATAAAATCACCCAGACCTGTTTCTCCACCCCCTATGCCCGGGCCCTCTCGGCGGCAGCGGTGGCGGCGGGGGGCCGAATCCCCGTCCACCTGAAAGCAGACACCGGCATGGGCCGGATCGGTTTTGCCCTGCGGACCGATTTCGAGGGGGCGGTGGCCGAGATGCTGGCGGTCTGGGACCTGCCCGGCCTGGAGGTCAAGGGCCTGTTCCAGCACTTCGCCGTGGCGGACGCCGACAGCGAGGAGGACCGGGCCTACACCCTCGAGCAGCACCAGCTCTTCCTCCGGGCCTTCGAGGCCCTGAAAGCCGCCGGCCGGGAGCCGGAGCTGATCCACTGCGGCAACTCCGCCGGCCTGATGCTCCATCCCGACTGGCCCCAGGGCCTGCCCCGGGAGCGGTGCATGGCCCGGCCGGGCATCATCCTCTATGGCTTCGACCCCAGCGACGAGGTGCGGTTCAACCAGTTCCGCCCGGTGATGAAGCTGAAAACGGTGGTCAGCATGGTGAAGGAGATCCAGCCCGGCCAGTCCGCCAGCTATGGGCGGCATTTCCGGGCCGAAAAGCCCACCCTGGCCGCCACCCTCTGCGCAGGCTACGCCGACGGCTACCCCCGGCTTTTGAGCGACGGGGTGGGCGTGGTGGAAATCCACGGCCAGCCCTGCCGGGTGCTGGGCCGGGTCTGCATGGACCAGATGCTGGTGGACGTCACCGGCATCCCCGGCGTCCAGGAGGGGGACGAGGCCATCCTCTGGGGCGGCCCGGCCAGCGACAGCGCCGAGACCATCGCCCAAAAGACCGGCACCATCTCCTACGAGGTGCTCTGCGGGGTGGCCCGCCGGGTGCCCCGGGTCTACCTGGAACAGGGGCAGATCACCGCGGTGGACAACTGGCTGAGAGGCTGACGCCCCCTTTTTCGATTACCGATTACCCATTCCCAGTTATGGTTGGAGGAAACCCATGGCAAGAAAAAACATCCGCAACTTCTGCATCATCGCCCACATCGACCACGGCAAATCCACCCTGTCGGACCGGATTCTGGAGCTGACCAAGAGCGTGGACGAGCGGACCATGTCGGACCAGATTCTGGACAACATGGACATCGAGCGGGAGCGGGGCATCACCATCAAGGCCCGGGCCGTGACCATGAACTACACCGCCAAGGACGGCCAGGAGTACGAGTTCAACCTCATCGACACGCCGGGCCACGTGGACTTTGCCTACGAGGTCAGCCGGAGCCTGGCGGCCTGCGAGGGCGCGATTCTGGTGGTGGACGCCACCCAGGGCGTGGAGGCCCAGACCCTAGCCAACACCTATATGGCTCTGGAGCACAACCTGGAGCTGGTGCCCATCCTGAACAAGATCGACCTGCCCAGCGCCCACCCCGACGAGGTGGCCCAAGAGGTGGAGGACGTGATCGGCCTGCCCTGCCTGGACGCCCCCCGGGTCTCGGCCAAACAGGGCATCAACATCGACCAGGTGCTGGAGCGGGTGGTCACCGACATTCCCGCCCCCACCGGCGACCCCGACGCCCCCCTGAAAGCCCTGATCTTCGACAGCGTCTACGACAGCTACAAGGGCGTCATCGTCTACATCCGGGTGTTCGAGGGCACCGTCAAGCCCGGCGATACTATTAAGATGATGGCCACCGGGGCCCAGTTCACCCTGGTGGAGGTGGGCCACATGGGCGCCACCACCCTGACCCCCTGCGCCCAGCTCTCGGCGGGCGAGGTCGGCTATCTGACCGCCAGTATCAAAACGGTCCAGGATACCCGGGTGGGCGACACCGTTACCCTGGCGGCGAACCCCACCCCCGAGGCCCTGCCCGGCTACCGCCAGGTAAAACCCATGGTCTTCTGCGGCATCTACCCCGCCGACGGCGCCAAGTACCCCGACCTGAAGGACGCTCTGGAAAAACTCCAGCTCAACGACGCCTCCCTGACCTACGAGCAGGAGACCAGTACCGCCCTGGGCTTCGGCTTCCGGTGCGGTTTCCTGGGCCTGCTCCATATGGAGATCATCACCGAACGGCTGGAGCGGGAGTTCGATCTCGACCTGATCACTACCACCCCCTCGGTGCAGTATCGGATCACCAAGACCGACGGCACGGTGGAGATGATCTATAACCCCTCCAGCTACCCCGATCCCTCTCAGATCGTCAAGCAGGAGGAGCCCTTCGCCGACGTCCACCTCTACACCCCCAACGACTATGTGGGCAGCCTGATGGACCTCTGCCAGCAGAAGCGGGGCGAGCTGATCAACATGAAGTATCTGGACGACGTCCGGGTGGACCTGCACTACGCCCTGCCCCTGGGCGAGATCGTCTACGACTTCTTCGACGCCATCAAGAGCCGGAGCCGGGGCTACGCCAGCTACGACTACGAGTTCAAGGAGTTCCGCCAGAGCGACCTGGTCAAGCTGGACTTCCTTTTGAACGGCGAGCCGGTGGACGCCCTCTCCATGATTGTATTCCGGGACAACGCCTATTCCAAGGGCCGCCGGATCTGCGAGAAGCTGCGGGACAACATCCCCCGGACCCTGTTCGAGATCCCGGTCCAGGCAGCCATCGGCGGCAAGATCATCGCCCGCGAGACGGTCAAGGCCATGCGGAAGGACGTTCTGGCCAAGTGCTACGGCGGCGATATCACCCGCAAGAAGAAGCTGCTGGAAAAGCAGAAGGAAGGCAAAAAGAAGATGCGTCAGCTGGGCTCCGTCACCCTGCCCAGCGAGGCCTTCACCGCCGTGCTGAAGCTGGACAGCGGGGACAACTGATAACTGCGCGTAGAATTTTAAAGCGATATAACAAAACCTCGGTGGAGCCGCACAGCTTCGCCGGGGTTTTTCTCTTATTTTTGGGGGACGGGCTGCCGCTTTTTCGAGAAAAAGCGGCGCAAAAAGCGTTTCAATCCAAAACCGCAATTCTGCGGTTTTGTGGGGTTTTTACATCCGGGTTAAAAGAGTTTTTGCCCGTCCAGGGCTGCCGAGACGAGGGTGTCCCCCTCGTAGCAGAGCTTGAGGGAGAAGAAAGGCCGCTCCTCGGCCAACAGGCGGAAAAAGAGCTTGTCCCCCTCCCAGATGGGCAGCTCGGGCACCCGGTCTTTTTCCACCCACTCGAGCACCCCCTCGGCGCAGTCCTGGCCCCGGATCATCTGGCCCTCCCAGCCGTCGGCGGTGAAAAGGTGCATATACTCCGCCGTACCGTCCAAAACAAAGGTGATGATCCCCCGGTACCGCCAGCGGGTCAGGGTCAGGCCCGTTTCTTCTTTTACCTCTCGGATGAGGCACTCCTCCGGGCTCTCCCCGGGCTCGAATTTGCCCCCCACGCCGATCCATTTGTCGTGGTTGACGTCGTTTTTCTTCTTCACCCGGTGGAGCATCAGCCACTCGCTGCCCCGCTCCAGATAACACAGGGTGGTGTTCCGGCCAACATCTGCCATTTTATTTCCCTCTCTTTCGGCAAAACAGGCGCCCCGCCCGGGTTCACCCCCGGCAGGGCGCCTTGCGTTTGTTTTACTGGTTGTGGGCGGGGGTCATGCCTTCCGGCCCCGGCCTGCGTTGTTCAGCTTGCGAATGATGTCGTTCTTGTGTTTGCGCTGGGCCGGCGTCTGGGCCGGGGCCCGCATCTCGGGCGGGCGGGCCGAGGTGGCCGCGGTGCTGGTGTCCACCCGGACGAGGTCCCACTCCTGGTTGCCCCCGGGTACATCCAGCCAGATCTGGGCCTGGGCGCCGTTGGAGGTGTCCATCCCCACCAGATCAATGTACTTGTCCGCCAGCACGTTCCGGATCCGGGTCCGGCCGCTGCGGGTGGGCTCCAGCATCCAGCACTGGCTCAGCCCGCTGGTGCGGCTCCACTGGTGCAGCCAGGTGCCCTCCACCACGCCGCCATAGACCAGATCGATCATCTTGCCGGTGAACCGGTTCTGAATCCGCCAGCGGCCTTCGCCTGCGTCCACAAACTTCCACTGCTGCCACGGGTGGCCGGCATAATCCCACAGCTGGATCAGAGCGCCGTTCTCGGTGTTGAAGTTCTTCACCTCGAGCACTTTCCCGTTGGGCGCCTTGATGGTATAAAATTCATTTTCCAGTAAAACGACCTGCGAAGCCCTTGCCATAACAGCCTGCTCCTTTCTGTGGATTGGTTGTCTATACTATATCATACTCGCCGCCCCGGCAACAAGACCAGTTTTCGATAAAAAATTCCGCGTCCTTTGGTCAGTTTGCCAGACTCTCCTTTTATCCCTCTGGCCTGCCTGGGCGGACGGTTTTAAGATCTGTTCATAGTATGTACACATTTTGCCCCCAAAAGGGCCTTTTGGGCGGGTTTTCCGGGGACACCGTCCGCCGTGGAAAGACGAATTATCTCAAATGCTTTAACATAATAAAGCAAAGTGATTTGTCGAATTTTGCTTTCGTGATGATACTTCCATTCAGAACAGACCTTAATTTATTTCAGCATTTCAGCATATTGACTTTACCGCACGGATCATGTATAGTAGAGTCGCGGGGATGAGGGAAGCACCCCCACACATCACTACACACAAGGCGCGGGCGTCCGGCCCGGCCTGCAAGATAAAATACCGGTTGCATTGGTTTTGGAGGTTCGATTTATGTACTATTACATTCTTGGCTGTGGGATTGCCTGTCTGATTTTCTGCGGCATTGGCTGCATGGATACGGTGGATGTCAAGCCGGGCAAGGTTCTTCTGAACTCTCTGATTTGGCCGGTCGCCCTGGTGGCTGCTCTGGTGGACCATATGGACACCAACCGCGCTTTCCGCCACGTCAAGGCTGCCCGCTGAGTTTTTGAGCTTGGCTTTCCTTTTAAAGCTTTCGCCGCTGCCCCGCCCGGGGCGGCGGCTTTTCTTTTTGCCAAGGGCGGGCGGATATGCTATACTGGGAGAAACTTTTGAGAGAAAGGCCGGTGCCACAGATGAGACAGATTCTGATATTGGGCGGGGGCGCAGCGGGGCTGGCGGCGGCCATCGGGGCGGCCCAGACTGCGGGCGGCAGCGCCCGGGTGGTCCTGCTGGACAAAAACCCCCGCCCCGGCAAAAAGCTGCTGGCCACCGGCAACGGCCGCTGCAATCTGGATAACCTCACCGCCGGGGAGGCGGGCCGGTATTTTACTTCCTCCCCCCGGGCTCTTTCGCCCCTGCTCGCGGCCATTGGCCGGGCGGACCTGTCCGGCTGGTGGGCGGGGCTGGGTCTCGTGACCCGCCCCGACGAGACAGGCCGGGTCTACCCCTACTCCAACCAGGCCGCCGATTTAACCGCCCTGCTGCTGCGGTGGGTGGAGGCCCTGGGGGTCTGCCTCCGGCCTGGCTGCCGGGTGGAGAGCCTGCGCCAGGGCCAGGGAGGGTATCTCGTCCAGTTTGAAAACGAAGCCGGCCAGCCCGAGACCCTCCGGGCCGACGGGGTGATCTGCGCCCTGGGCGGCAGCGCCGGACCCCAGTTCGGCACCGACGGTTTCGGCCCCGCCTTCGCGGGGAAATGCGGGGGCCGTCTCGCGCCGGTCTACCCCTGCCTGACCCCTTTGGCCTGCCCCAAAGACCAGGTGAAGGGGCTGGCGGGACTGCGGGCCAAGGCCGGGGCCGCCCTGATGGATGGGGAGCGGGTTCTGGCCCGGGAACAGGGGGAAGTTCAGTTCACCGACTACGGCCTCTCGGGCATCTGCATCATGCAGCTGTCGGGGCTGCTGGCCCCGGGCCGGGGGCCGAAAAACCCCGCCGTCTCCCTGGACCTCTTCCCCGCCCTGTCGGAAGCCGAGCTAACCGCCCTTTTGGCCGCCCGGGCGGAGCTTCCCGGTCAGACCGCCGAGAGCTTCTGGCTGGGGCTTTTAGCCCGGCCTCTGGGGGCCGCCCTCTGGGCCCGGGCGGGGCTGCCCGGCGGTGCCACCGCGAGCCAGAACCCCTCCCAGTGGCAAAAACTCGCCAAACTCGCCAAGGACTGGCGGTTCGGGCCTTTGACCCCCTGCGGGTGGAAGCAGGCCCAGACCACCGGCGGCGGCCTTTCCCTCGAGGAGCTGGAACCGGAGAGCTTCGGGTTCCGGGGCTGCCCGGGGCTCTACTTCGTGGGCGAGACCCTGGACTGCGCGGGCAGCTGCGGGGGGTTCAACCTCCACTGGGCCTTCGGCAGCGGATTGGTGGCGGGGCGTCACGCCGCCCGGCCGCCCCGGCCCACGAAACCCAAAAAGAAAAAATAAACACCACACCCCCGGCAAAGAGCCTTTTGGGCTCCCTACTGGGGGTGTTTTGATTTTATGTCTCGTCCGTTGCCGACCGCAGCGGTGGGATGTGCTCCCCCCGGAGGGTGCGGTCCAGGTAGTTTTGGGTCACCCGGGCCACCGTCCCCGAGAGGGCCAGCACCCCGATGAGGTTCGGCACCATCATCAGGCCGTTGAAGGTGTCCGCTAGCGCCCAGACCAGACCCAGCTCGGTCACCGCCCCCACGAAGATCAGGGCGGAGAAAACCAGCTTATAGACCGTCACCGCCCGGGGACCAAAGAGATAGCCGAAGGCGGTGGCCCCGTAGTGGCTCCACCCCAGGATGGTGGAATAGGCGAAGAGGAGCACCGACAGGGCGATGAAGGCCGGCCCCAAACTGCCGAAGGTGGTGCTGAAAGCCGCCCCGGTGAGGGCCTCGGGCCCCACTCCATTTAAGGGGAGGCCGGTTTCCAGATCCACCACCCCGCTGCACAGGATGGTGAGAGCGGTCAGGGTGCAGACCGCCAGGGTATCGGCGCAGACCTCGAAGATCCCCCACATCCCCTGCCGGGCGGGCTCGGTGACGTTGGAGGATGCCCCGGCCATCACCGAGGAGCCCAGCCCCGCCTCGTTGGAAAAAGCGCCCCGCATGGCCCCCCAACGCAGGGCGGCCCAGACGCCGTAGCCTACCGCACCGCCCCCGGCGGCCCGCAGCCCCAGCGCTCCCCGGAAGATAGCCGCCAACGCCTCCGGCACCGCCCAAAAATGGGTGAGCACCACCAGCCCCGCCCCCATCAGGTAGACCAGGGCCATGGCGGGGACCAGTTTTTCGGTGATGGCGGCCACCTGGCGCAGCCCCCGCAGGATCACCAGGGCCGACCCCGCCGCCAGCACCCCGCCGGTCAGGGCGGGAGAAAAACCGAAGGCGGCCTCCAGGTTCCCGGCGATGGCGTTGGCCTGGCTCATGTTCCCGATGCCGAAGGACGCCAGCACACAAAAGAGGGCGAAGAGGGCCGCCAGCCCCCGGCCCAGAGCCCGGCAGCCGGGTTTGGCCCCCAGGCCCTCGGCCAGGTAGTACATGGGCCCGCCGATCCACTGGCCCTTGGCGTCCCGGCGGCGGTAGTAGATCCCCAACAGTTCCTCGGCGTAGGCGGTCATGGTGCCCAGAAGGGCCATGACCCACATCCAGAACACCGCTCCAGGCCCCCCGCTGAGGATGGCCGTGGCCACCCCCACAATGTTCCCGGTGCCGATGGTGGCCGCAAGCGCGGTGCACATGCTCTGGAACTGGCTGATGGCCCCCTCGTCCCGGCCGGTGTGGGCGGTGATGGCCCGGTCGGTGAAGATGGCCCCCAGGGTGCAGCCCAGCCAGTGGCGGAGCCGGACGAACTGAAAGAACCCCGTCCGCATCGTCAGCCAGGCCCCGGTCAGCGCCAGCAGCAACAGCCCCGCCGGCCCCCAGACCACCCCGCTCAGCCAGCCGTTGGCCCGGGCGATGGTTTCGGCCATGGTACATCCCCCTCCCTTTTGTGGGATAAAAAAGCGGGCTGTGCCCGGCGCACAGCCCGTCCCTGATTCAGATGTATGCACCCCGCCGGGGCCGTATGCCTCAGCGGCCGGTGTGTTCGGCCTTCAAAAAGCCTGCCCGCTCCAGCGCGGGGCGGATGGCGAGGTACAGCAGCACCACGCAGAGGGTGGAGACTAGGCTGTTCACCAGGGTCACCCCGCCGGCGACCTTGGCCATGGCCTGGGCCAGGCTGTACTCCTGGCCGAAGATGTACACGTTCCGGAAATAGCCCAGCAGCGGGTCGGTAATGACGTTCACCAGAAGGCCCGAGGCCGCCGCGATGGTCACCCGGGCCAGATACGGCCCCTTGTTGGCCGGGTCCTGGCGGCGGAGGTGGAGCAGCTTATGGGCCACCGCGCCGCAGACGATGCCGATGATGAATTTGAGCACAAAGGTGGTGACGGCGTAGCCCGGGTCCCCGGCCAGGATATCCGCCAGGGCCAGGCCAATGGCCCCCGCCAGGCCCCCCGATACGCCGTCCAGCAAAAGGGCCGTCAGGGCCGTAAAGGTGTTGCCCAGATGGAAGGAGGACCCGCCGTAAAAGGGCACCCGGAAAAACAGATAGGCCACCAGGCTCAGGGCCGCCATGACGCCGATCATGGAAAGCTCGTGGACGGTGAAACTGCGCTTATACAATACGCTGGCGAAGAGGATCACCACCACCACTACCACCAGCAAAAGCCACATGGCTGTTGTAGACATAAACAATCCCTCCCGAAAAAGTCAACTTCCCCCGGGGGCTTGACATCCGGCCCCCCGGCGGGTATGCTCCTATTATACCCGGAACTGACCCCATGAAAATACCCAGAACATAGTTTTTTCATGGGGTCAGTTTGGAGGATTGACCCAAAGGAGGGGGTTTTGTATGTTGCATTTGACCACGGCGCTGGACCCGGCTTCCGGCGTGCCCTTATACGAGCAGCTCTACCGCAGCCTGGCCGGGGAGATCCGGTCCGGGGCCCTGCCCGCCGGGGCCCGGATGCCCGGCAAGCGGAGTCTGGCGGGGGCGCTGTCGGTCTCGGTGAACACGGTGGACGCCGCTTATCAGCTGCTGGCCGCCGAGGGGTATCTGGAATCCCGGCCCCGCAGCGGCTTTTACGTTCAGGAATACCCGGCCCTCCCCCGCCGGGCCGAAGCCGCCCCCGCCGCCCCGGCGGCGGCTGCACCGCCCGCTGACCCGCCGGTGCGGTTTGATCTGTCCACCGGCGGGGTGGATACGGGGCTCTTCCCCTTCCGCACCTGGGCCCGGCTCCAGAAAGAGCTGCTCTACTCCTCCCCCCAGCTGCTGGCCCCCGGCGACCCCAGGGGGGATATGGAACTCCGCCAGGCCCTGGCGGGGTATCTGGAAGAATACCGGGGGGTGCGGTGCGGGGCCCATCAGATCATTGTGGGGGCGGGGCTGGAATATCTTCTGGGCCTATTGGCCCCTCTGCTGCCCGGCCCCGCCGCCGTGGAGACCCCCGGCTATCCCCGGGCCCGCCGGGTGCTGGAAAACAACGGCACCCCCTGCCGCTGCCTGCCCATGGACGAGAACGGCCTGTCGGCCCGGGCGCTGGAAACATCAGACGCGGCGGTCTGCTACGTCACCCCCAGCCACCAGTTCCCCACCGGGGTAACCATGCCCGCCCCCCGCCGGGCCGAGCTGCTCCACTGGGCGGCCCGCCGCCCGGGGCAGCGGTATATCATCGAGGACGACTACGACTCGGAATTCCGGTTCGACACCCGGCCCCTGCCCAGCATGCAGGGGATGGCGGGGGCGGACGGGCCGGTGATCTATCTCTCCACCTGTTCCCGGAGCCTGGCCCCCGGCATCCGGGTGGCTTATCTGGTCCTGCCCGAGCATCTGCTCCCCGCCTGGCAGGCGGCCTATGGCTCCTATGCGGGCACCGTCAGCCGGTTCGAGCAGCAGACCCTGGCCCGATTCATCACCGAGGGATATTTCACCCGGCTATTAAACCGGGAGCGAGTGGCCTACAAGGCCCGGCGGGACGCCCTGGCCGCCGCCCTCACCGGGGCGTTCGGCCCCGAGGAAATTCGGCTGGGGGGCCTCCACACCGGGCTCCACCTGCTCCTCACGCTTCGGCATCCCCCCGCCGGAGACGAGGCCCTGGTGGCTGCCGCCCGGGCCGAGGGAATCCGGCTGTCGGCCCTCTCGGCCTACGACCTCACCGGCCGGGGGGCGGGCCGGTCGGGCACCCTGGTTCTGGGTTACGGCGCGCTGGCGGACTCGCTCTGCCCGGCGCTGGGGGAGACGTTGAAAAAAGCCTGCACCGCCGCCCGGGACCGCTCGTCGATGGTGTAATATCCGCTCTCGGCCTCCCAGAGGCCGGGCAGGGCGCTGCTCTCCACCGGAGCGGATTGGTTCGCCAAAAACTCCAGGGTCTCGGCCAGGATATAATAGTCCCCCGCCGTCAGGTCGGTGAGGAGGCTCCCCGACACCGACCGCAGGGCATCGGGCAGGGCGGCGGGGAGTTTTTCCAATTTTTGACGGAAGAAGGAATCCCACACCGCCGCCCGGGCCGCTGCCTGCCGCTCAGGGGGGATGTTTTCGTTTTCTTCCAGCCCGGCCAGAAATTCATGGAGCGGCCCCGGGGCCCAGTCCTGCACCGCCCCGCTCTGGCCCAGGGTTTCCAGCTCCTGGGCGGTGAGGGCCCCCGAAAAACTCACCCGCAGGCTGCCGAAGGGCTCACAGATTTCCGACAGGGTGTCGGGGGCGATGGCCAGATACCGGGTGCCCTCGGGCAGTTCCAAAACTTCGGTCAGGGCCTGGAGGCAGCGGGCCGGGCCCGCGCTATTATAACAGGTTTGGAGGGTGGCCTCCCCCTCCCCGAAGGGCACCGACAGCTGGCCCGGCAGGGCCAGCAGGTTCAGACTGTTCTGGTCAGCGTTGAGGTAGACCAGCACGAAGCCGGGTTTCTCCCCCGCCACGCAGACCAAAAGAGTCATCTGGTCCTCGGCTTTGGGCTGGGCGATGGGCACCCCGCTCTGGCTCTCGGCGGCCCGAACCCGCTGCTGGGCCTGGTAGCCCCCCAGCAGCACCGTGCCCCCCACCAGGGGGGTAAGGACCAGCAGAGTGGTCCAGAGAGCTGTCCAAAAACTTTTCCAGCCTCCGCTGTACATAGAAAAAGACCTCCCGTCTCGCAGTTTCGCGCATAAAGTATGGGCCGCCGGGGCAGACTGTATGCACAAAGCGAGGTGGAAGAAGATGACCGATCAAAATAAAAACCCGAAACCCTTCACCCCTGAGGAAGAGGAGGATTTCTGGCTGGAGCTGGGGCCTCCCAGCGCCTATATTGGGCTGGACGCCTACCAGACCGCCCGCCGGGAGGGGGACGCCTCCCCCGACGGCAAACGCCTGGGCTTCACCGGGGCGGAGCCCAAAAACACCGCCGTCCTGCCCGAGACCGAGAACAGCCTGGACGACATCCCGCCCATGGACCGGTAACCCGACCCAAACAAAAAGAGGCTGCTGCAAAACCTTTGTTTTGCAGCAGCCTCTTCTGTATTTTATCTCTGGGAGAATCAGCCCTTGTTCCAGCGCTGGTAGTCTTTGTGGACCCGCATACGGCTGACGGCCCGGGCCAGGCTGTACTGGGCGATCCGGTACTCCTGAATGCTCCGTTTCTGGAGCAGGGCCTCCTTGGCCTCGTCGGCGGCCCGGCGGGCGCGGTTGATATCGATCTCCTCGGGGCGCTCGGCGGTATCCACCAGCACCAGCACGTCGTTGTTCTCCACCTTGACCAGCCCGGCGGAAACGGCGGCGATCTTCTCCACCCCGGCGTCGGGGCCCTCGGCGGGGCGGTAATGCAGCTCACCGGGCGAAACCGCCGAGATCATATTGATGTGGTGGGCCTGGACGCCGAAAGAGCCGTCCGGGCAGGGAACGATGAGGTTTTCGCACTCTCCCTCAAAGAAGGTGTTCTCCGCCGCCAGGATACGCAGGTGAAAGGTGTTCATTACAGCTCACCTGCCTCGATCTTGCGGGCTTTTTCGGGCACATCCGAGATGGGGCCCACGTTGAAGAAAGCCGCCTCGGGGTACTGATCCATCTCGCCGTCCACAATGGCGGCAAAGCCCTTGATGGTCTCGGACAGCGGCACATAGACGCCCGGAATACCGGTGAACTTCTCCGCCACATGGGTGGGCTGGGAGAGGAAACGCTGGATCTTGCGGGCGCGGCTGACCGTCTTCTGGTCCTCCTCGCTCAGCTCTTCCATGCCCAGGATGGCGATGATGTCCTGCAGCTCGCGGTACTTCTGGAGAATCTCCTGCACCTTGCGAGCCACACGGTAGTGCTCCTCGCCCACAATGTCGGGCTCCAGAATCCGGGAGGTGGACTCCAGGGGGTCCACCGCGGGGTAGATGCCCTGCTCCACGATCTTACGGCTCAGAACGGTGGTGGCGTCCAGGTGGGTGAAGGTGGTGGCGGTGGCGGGGTCGGTCAGGTCGTCGGCGGGGACGTAAACGGCCTGGACCGAGGTGACCGAGCCATCCTTGGTGGAGGTAATCCGCTCCTGCAGCTCGCCCATCTCGTTGGCCAGGGTGGGCTGGTAGCCCACGGCCGAGGGCATCCGGCCCATCAGGGTCGAGACCTCGCTGCCGGCCTGGACAAAACGGAAGATGTTGTCGATGAAGAGCAGCACGTCCTTATGGGCCTCGTCCCGGAAATGCTCGGCCATGGTCAAGCCGGACAGGGCCACCCGCATACGGACGCCCGGGGACTCGTTCATCTGGCCAAAGACCAGGGCGGTCTTGTCGGCGGTGCCGCTCTCGTTCATCTCGCGCCACAGGTCGTTGCCCTCGCGGCTGCGCTCACCCACGCCGGTAAAGATGGAATAGCCGCCGTGCTCCATGGCCACGTTGTGGATCAGCTCCTGAATCAGGACGGTCTTGCCGACACCGGCGCCGCCGAACAGGCCGATCTTGCCGCCCTTGGCGTAAGGCTCCAGCAGGTCGATGACCTTGATGCCGGTCTCCAGGATTTCAATGGCGGGGTTCTGCCCCTCAAAGGGAGGGGGTTTGCGGTAAATGCTCTTGACGGGGGTGTCGGCGGGCACCGGCTCGCCGCCGTCGATGGGCTGGCCCAGGACGTTGAACATCCGGCCCAGGACCCGCTCGCCCACCGGCACCTGAATGGTGTGGCCGGGGGCGCGCACCTCCATGCCGCGGCCCAGCCCCTCACTGGGGGCCAGCATAACGCAGCGGACGGTGTGGCTGTCCAGATGCTGCGAGACCTCCATCACCCGCTCGCTGTCCTCTACCGTGACGGAAAGAGCCTCACGGATCCGGGGCAGGGGCAGATTTTCAAACATCACGTCCACGACAGGGCCCGAGACCTGTACGATTTTGCCTGTATTCAAATGGGTCACACATCCTTTCCTTCTTTGCGGGCTGCCCGGCGGGCCGCCTCGCGCTTGCGGCGCTGGGCCTTTGCACCCGCAGACACCTCGGTGATCTCAAGGGTGATGGCCGCCTGGCGCACCCGGTTGTATTGCAGGGACAGCTCGTCCAAAAGCCGCTGGGCGTTCTGGTTGGCGGCGTCCATGGCGGTCATGCGGGCGTTCTGCTCGCTGCAAAAGCTGTCGATCAGGGCGCTGTAAATAAAGCCCGAGATATAGCTCTCGATCATATTATCCAGCACGGTGACCATATCGGGCACGAACTCAAAGCTGTCGGAGGAGTGGTCTTCTTCGGTAGAGGCAAAGTGGGCCCGGTGGAAGGGCAGCAGGCGGGTGCTCTGGGCAGCCGAAGCCAGGCTGCTGGCCATATCGGTGTAGACGATATAGATTTTCTTCCACTGGCCGGCGTTAAACCCCTCCAGCAGGATGGTACTGATCTCCCGGGCGCGCTGCAAAGTGGGGTTCTGCGCTGTGTAGAGGAAGCTCTGCTCGATGGGAATATGGTGCTGGGTGAAATAGTGCCGCCCGTACTCGCCGACGACAAACAGCTTGGTGCCGGGGTGGTCGGCCAGGACCCGCATGGTCTCCTTGACGGCGTTCTGGTTGTAGGCGCCGGCCAGGCCCTTGTCGGCCGTGATGACCAGACAGGCGTAGGGGCCGCCCTTGATGTCGTCCTCGTGGGGCGGGTAGAAATAGCGGCTGCGGATGTCGCTGGAAGTGCGGAAAATCCGCTTGATCTCGCCCCGCAGCGCCTCAAAATAGGCGCGGGTGTGGGCCAGATCCTCCCGGGCGCGGCGCAGCTTGGTGGAGGAGATCAGATACATGGCGTTGGTGATCTTCTGGGTCTCCCGGACGCTTTCGATCCGGTCTTTGATCTCTTTGGTGCTCGCCATGTTACTGCCCCTTCTTCTGATAGTCTGCTACAAAGACGCGGGCCAGGTCGATGATCTGCTGGCGGTCGTCGTCGGGCAAAAGGCCGGTGGAGTCGATCCGCTGGCAGAGGGCGGCGTCCTGCTGCTCGAACCAGGCCAGCATCTCGTGCTGGGCGTCGCTGATCTTCTCGGCGGGAATCCCCTCCAGCACATGGTTCAGGGCAGCCACCAGGGTGATGACCTGCTCGTGCTGGGTGAGGGGGTGGTACTGCTTCTGGCGCAGCAGCCGCATCAGGCCCTGGCCGTAGGTCAGCTGGCGCTTGGTGGTCTCGTCCAGATCGCTGGAGAACTGGGTGAAGACCTCCATCTCACGATACTGGGCCAGATCCAGACGCATGGCGCCGGCGGCCTTCTTCATGGCCTTGGTCTGGGCGTCGCCGCCCACACGGGACACCGACAGACCCACGTTGACGGCGGGGCGCTGACCGGCGAAGAAGAGGTTGCTCTCCAGGAACAGCTGGCCGTCGGTGATGGAAATGACGTTGGTGGGGATATAGGCGGAGACGTCGCCGGCCTGGGTCTCGATGATGGGCAGGGCAGTCATGCTGCCGCCGCCCAGGTCGTCGGACAGATGGGCCGAACGCTCCAACAGACGGCTGTGGAGGTAGAAGACGTCGCCGGGGTAAGCCTCACGGCCGGGGCTGCGCTCCAGCAGCAGGGACAGGGCGCGGTAGGCGATGGCGTGCTTGGACAAATCGTCGTAGACGATCAGCACGTCCCGGCCCTGGTGCATAAAGTACTCGCCCAGGCTGCACCCGGCGTAGGGTGCAATATACTGTAAAGAGGCAGAATCGCTGGCCGAGGCGTTGACCACGATGCAGTAGTCCATGGCGCCGCGGCGGCGGAGGTTCTCGGTCAGCAGGGCCACCGAACTGGCCTTCTGGCCGATGGCCACATAGATACAGACCACGTTCTTGCCCTTCTGGTTCAGGATGGTGTCCAGCGCCACAGCGGTCTTGCCGGTCTGACGGTCGCCGATGATCAGCTCACGCTGGCCGCGGCCGATGGGAAACAGTGCATCCACGGCCAGCAGACCGGTCTCCATGGGCTGGTTGACCGGCTGGCGGTGGATGATGCCGGGGGCCGGCCGCTCAATGGGATAGTAGGCGTCGGCCTGGATCTCCTCGCCGCCGTCGATGGGGTTGCCCAGGGCATCCACCACACGGCCCAGGAAGGCCTCGCCCACCGGCATACCGGCCACCTTGCCGGTGCGGTGGACCGGGTCGCCGGCCTCAATGCCGCTGCTGTCGCCAAACAGAACGCAGCACAGCTCGTCGGGGCGCAGCTCCTGGACCATACCACGGATGCCGTTGGTAAATTCCAGAACCTCGCCGTAGACCGCGTCCTGAAGCCCCGAAATGGTGGCGATATCATCGCCCACGGTCAGCACGGTGCCGATCTCTTCGGGCTTGGTGCTGGGGGTCCAGTCGGTGACGGTCTGGCGCATCAGGGGCAGCAGGTTCTCCTGGCGTGCATCCAGGGCGACGATCTTGCGGCGCAGCTGCTCCATCCGGCTCTGAAGGCTCCAGTCATAGACATCGGAGCCCACCTCCAGGCGGAACCCGCCCTTCAGCTCGGCAGTCTTTTTCCAGACCAGGGCCGGGGTGTCGTCGGGGTAGGTGCGGGCCAGAAAATCCTCAAACCCCTTGCGCTGTTTCTCGGTAGGGGCCTCGAGGCTGTACAGAAAAGCGGTGGCCGATTCAGGCTTTTTCATGTTGCTCATTCTGCTTCCTTTCCCCTGCCAGGTTCAAAAATTCATCGAAAGCGGCGTTGCTGGACTGCAGGGTCAGTTTGGCGGCAGCATCCAGGGCCAGCTCCTTGATTTCCTTCTGGGCATCGGCCACCGCTTTGGTGCGGATGCTCTCGGCAGCCTTCTGAGCGCCGGCGATGATCTGGTCGGCCTGCTCTCGGGCGTGGTCCAGCTGCTGCTGGGCAGCATCCTGGGCGATCTTCTGGCTCTCGGCGCGGCGCTGGCGCAGCTCCTCATCCAGCTGATCCAGCTGGGCCTGGTGCTCGGCTTCCAGCTTCTCGGCGGCGGCCAGCTTGTCGGCGGCGGCCTTGTCCATCTCTGCGTAGTGGGCGGTGCGCTGATCCATAAATTTCTTGACGGGATTGTACAGGATAAAGTACAGGCCGCCCGTCAGGATCACAAAGTTCAGCATGTGCAGAAAAATCTGCTGCAAATTAATATTCAGAGGGAGATTCATTGTGGTACCCTCCCGCGCTTACAGAACAAAGATAATCAGAATCGCGGCCAGCAGGGCGTAGATGATGGCGGTCTCGATAAAGACCAGGGTCAGCATCATGGAAGTACGGATCTTGCCTTCGGACTCGGGCTGGCGGGCGATGCTCTCAGAGGACTTGGCGCCCAGCATACCCATGGAGATGGCGCCGCCGGCGGCAGCCAGACCCACGGCCAGAGCAGAAGCATAGGCCTTGGCGGCGGTGGAGGAAGCCTCGGTAGCCTCGGCGGGCTCGGCCTCGGTCTCAGCCTCAGCGGACTGAGTGGTAGCGGGGGCAGTGGTGGCGGGCTCGGTGGCGAAAGCGGGAGCGGCCAGGGCCACGGTCAGGGTCATCAGGACCACCAGGACAGTGAGGACGGAAAGAACTTTCTTGAGATTCATGGTCTTCATAATACGATTTAACCTCCTGAATTGGGAACAGCAATCAATCAGGCCGCGAGGGCGTCGCTGTTCTTTTTGTGATGTTTGACTTTGGGCTGGGCGGGCTCAGACACCTCGCCGTAATACAGGGCCACCAGCATGGTCAGCACGTAGCTCTGGATCAGAGAGTGAAGCATGGTGAACATGATGCCCACAATCACCGGCAGCACATAGCTGAGGGTGATATAGTAGTAAACCAGCTCGGTGACCAGCAGGCCGCTGAGCAGAGCGCCGAACAGTCGGAAGCTCATGGAGATGGGGAGCGAGAACTCCTTGAGGGTGCGGCCCACGCCGCGGATGCCCACGGCGCCCACGCCGCCCGACATAATGAACAGATAGGACAAAACGCCCATGCCGATGGCGGCGTTGACGTCCGACAGGGGGGCCGGCAGGGCCATGGAATGGCCCGCGGTGGTCACCACCTGGACACCCAGCAGCTCAAACAGGGTGCTGACAAAGACATAGGTTCCTGCGCTGAAGAGGTAGGGCCCCAGAACCTTGTTGTGGTGGGGGCTGTTCTTCTCGGCCATCCCGCGGAAAGTATCCACCCACAGCTCCAGCAGCAGCTGCAGCTTGCCGGGGTTCTTTTTGAAACGGGGAACCGCGAAGATCCGCAGGCAGAGGGCCAGCACCAGCAGCGCGGCCGTCACCACATAGGCCGAAATCAGGCCAGGATTTACATCCATGATCCCGAAAAGGCTCACCTGTCCATTCTCGTGCAGCACAGCGTCACGCATCATTGTCTTAACGCTTTCGCTCTCTCCGCCGGGAGCCCCGGTCAGGACAGAGGCAGCCGCCAGCACCACGATCAGGAAAAGCCACAGGATAAGACTCCGCTTATTCTGTTTCATGGTTTTGGAAAGACTCCTTTCATTCGATGATATTCAACCTGCCCGGACGCCCCGAGGAGGGCCGCCGGGCCTCGACCGCCCCCGTACCCAGAGGAAGCGGTTTTCAAATGGTAATTTTGGGTCTAGTGTATTATACTCTCGATCGCACAATTTGTAAAATATCTTGTCCGTATGCTCGTAATACATTTTCAGCATGGCAAAATACATCACAATCCACAAATGAGAAGTAAAATTTTTGTAAAATTTGACCACAGCCGTCCAACCTCCCATGAGGCTGCCCCGCTGTTCTGCCCTGCGCCCGGCCCCTCGCCCCTTTCAGGCCGCAACCAAAACGAGATGGACACCCCAAAAAGGGCGTCCATCCCGTTTTTGAAATTATTCCCGTTCAAAGACCAGAAAGCGGAAGGAGATGGTGCATTTAAGCCCCGGCAGGGCGGCCAGGCGGGCCGCGCCGTCGGCGGGGGTGCGCCAGTAATAGGGGGTCATGGCAAACAGGGCGGAAAGCTGCCCCGCCGGGACCTCAATCTGGCCGGTGACTTCCCTCTCCCCCACCGGCCGGAAGCCGGGGTATTCCACCTGCTGGACCGGATTTTTGTAGGGTTTCTCGTAGAGCACGGCCTTCATCTCATAGAGGTGGTCGGCCCCGGGCACGGCATAGATCAGCCGCCCGCCGGGCCGCAGCACCCGGAGAAACTCCTCCCGGGCGAAGGGGCTGAAGATGTTCAAGAGCAGATCGGCCCAGCCGTCCCGGACGGGCTGGGAAAAGCTGGAGGCCACCGCATACCGCCCGGCGGGCAGGGCTTTGGCTGCCAGACGGACGGCAGGTTTTGCGATGTCAAAGCCCGCCAGTTCCAGGGGCCGCCCGGCCTCTTCAAAAGCCCGGGCGATGCACCGGTCGTACCAGCCCTCGCCGCAGCCCGCATCCAGCAGACGCAGGGCTTTTCCTGCGTTGGCGGGGGCGCCATATTCCAGGGCCAGCTGGCCCAGCGCCTCGCCAAAGATGCCGTAATACCCCGCCTCCAAAAAGGCGCGGCGGGCGGCCACCATCTCTTTGCTGTCCCCGGGGGCCTTGGTCCGCATCTTCTGGACCGGCAAAAGGTGCCAGTAGCCCTCTTTGGCCCGGTCGAAACTGTGGCCTTTTTCGCACCGGAGGGCCTCCGCCCCCGTCAAAGCCCCGCCGCAGAGGGGGCAGCGCCAGGGCAGGGCCCCGAATTCTTCTTTTACATCTGGCATTTCTGGATTATTCCTCGGTGTGGTCCTCGATGGGGGCGGTGGCGCCGCCATGGGCCGTCATATAGTCCTCGAAGTTTGCGAACTTCTGCTGGGGCGGCCGGCGGCTGATCAGCACCAGACCCGGATCGTCGTCCCGGGCGGGGGTGCGATTCCGGCGGCCCCGGCCCCCCTGGTTCCGCTCGGGGCGGGGGGCGGGGTTCTTCTCGGGCCGGGGGCTCGAATTTTTCTCAGCCCGGGCGGGCTTTTCGGCCTTTTCAGCCGGGGCGGCCTTCTGGGGCTGGGGCTGTTTTGCGTTCTGTTTGGGGGCCGGGGCGGCGGGGTTCTTGCCGCCTTTCCGGCCGGGGTTCTGCCCCTGGTTTTTGCCGCCGTTATTCTGGTTCCGGGCGGGGGCGGGCTGCTGCCGGGCCTCCACGATCCGGTCCCGGCTGGCGGTCTTGGGGCTCTGGGCCGTGGGCACCGTCCGCATGGGTACGGCGGGAACCTCGGGCCCGCTCAAAAAGTGGGGGTCAAACTTGGGCTGGGCGTTGCTGCCGCCCCGTGCCGGGCGCTCCGGGCGGGGGGCGGACTGCTGGGCGCCGCCCTCACGCCGGCGGTTCCGGCGGGAACGGCCCTCGCCGCCCTCTGCAGGGCGAGAGGCGCGCTTTTCGGTATCTTCCATGATTTTTTCCTCGTTCCGTTTGGTTTGTTGGGGGGCGGGCTCGGGGCGGCGGGTTCGCACCACGGCCGCCGGGGCCTCCGGTTTGGCGGGGGCGGGAGCGCCGTCCCAGGGGTGGCCGGTGACCACCGGAATCTTCTTCCGGTTCAGCTTCTCGATCCCGGCCAGATATTCCTGCTCCTCGGGGGCGCAGAAGCTGACGGCGGTGCCGTCGGCCCCGGCCCGGGCGGTCCGACCGATCCGGTGGACGTAGGTCTCGGGCACCTCGGGCAGGTCGTAGTTGAACACATGGCTCAGCTCGCTGATGTCGATGCCCCGGGCCGCAATGTCGGTGGCCACCAAGACGCGGGTTTTGCCCGCCTTGAAGCCCTCCAGCGCCGCCACACGGGCGCTCTGGCTCTTGTTGCCGTGGATGGCCGCCGCCGGGATGCCCTGTTTCACCAGGTCCCGGGCGATCTTGTCCGCCCCGTGTTTGGTGCGGCTGAACACCAGGGCGTTCACCACCGGGGGCTGCAAATTCTGGATCAGCCAGGGCAAGAGATAGCGTTTGTTGCCCTTCTGGACAAAATAGAGGCTCTGGTCGATCCGGTCCACCGTGCTGGACACCGGGTCCACCTTGACCCGGGCGGGGTCGCGGAGGATGCCCGCGGCCAGCTGCTCGATCTCGGCGGGCATGGTGGCGCTGAACATCAGGTTCTGGCGCCGGGCGGGCAGTTTGGCGATCACTTTTTTCACGTCGTGGACAAAGCCCATGTCCAACATCCGGTCCGCCTCGTCCAGGACGAAGATCTCCACCCCGGCCAGGTCCACAAACCCCTGGCCGATCAGGTCGTTCAGCCGGCCCGGGCAGGCCACCAGGATCTCCACCCCTTTTTTCAGGGCCTCCACCTGGGGCGCCTGCCCTACCCCGCCGAAGATGACGGCGCAGCGCAGGGGCAGGTATTTGCCGTAGAGGGCGAAGCTCTCCCCGATCTGGAGGGCCAGCTCCCGGGTGGGGGTCAGGATCAGGGCCCGGACCGCCCCTTTCTTCCGGGGCGGGTTGGCGGCCAGACGGTCCAGCATGGGCAGCGCAAAGGCCGCCGTCTTACCGGTGCCGGTCTGGGCGCAGCCCAAAAGATCCCGCCCGGCCAGCACCGGCGGGATGGCCCCCGCCTGGATGGGCGAAGGGGTCTGGTATCCCGCCTGAGCCACGGCCCGCAGCAGCGGCTGCGAGAGATTCAGTTCTTGAAATGTCAAAGGTCGTTCTACTCCTGTTCCGGCCCGGCGGGGCGGTGAACCCGGCGGGCACTCTTGGTTTTATTCCACAATGCGGCGGCACTCGATATAATACCGCTTCTCCTCCGCGTGACCCATGCTGAAGGTCTTGCGGGGCAGCACGCCGCCCATGACCACCCCTTTGAAGAGGTCGCTCTTCTCAAAAGGCGGCATCAAAAGGCCCACCGCCCCCTCTTTGCAGAGTGCCCGCACCGCGGGTTCGTCATGTACATAGTCCACCGAGCACTCGGGGTGGTGCTCCAGGTGGTACTCGATAAATTCGTCCACCGTGCCCACGGTCAGGGGGGCGGTGGGGGTCTCGAAGCTCAGCTCGCTCTCGTCCCGGGGGCTCACCAGCCGGAAATGCTGTTCACTCCCTGCCCCGAAGCAGAGCCCCGCCATATTCTCGCTGCTCCAGGTGGCCAGGCTCAGGAGCACCGATTCCAGGGTGGCATTGTAAAGCACCCGGTGCACCGGCTCGATCTCGATGGCCTCCGAGTGGATATTGCACACCTCGGCCAGACACCACCGGGCCGGGTGGGTCTTCTGCTGCTCGGGGGGCAGGGTTTTCTTCAGCTCCTCCCAGTAGGCCTTGGCGGTGGCCAGGGAGTGGTTGCCATCTCCGACCGCCAGGGTCAGGGGCTTGGAGCCGCGGACGGCGGGGTATTTCCGGTCGAACGCCTCCTGGCTGCCCAGGGCATCCAGGGCGGAGACGATCCGTTCAATGAGGGCGGGTTCTTCCACGGCCCAGCCCGCAATGTGGCCGCCGCCCAGCATCAATTCGCCCTCGTAGACCTTCCGCAGGCTGTCTTTCCGGGCGGCGATGGGCTCGATGAGGGTCTGCTCGGGGTCATCGGCCAGCATCATCACATGGGGCGACTCCAGGCAGGCCCCCCGCCGCACCGCCAGACGGGGCGGCAGACGCTCCTCGACGGTGTTCTCGCTGGGGCGCACCTCGGGCAGACGGCCCCGCTGGTAGCTGTAGGCCTCCAGGTCCACCCGGCCCACCAGGCCCTGGCGGATCCGGCCGCTCTGCTCGGTGCGCTCCACATAGATGAAGCCGTCCACCGACCGGGTCAGCACCGACTGGGCGTACTGGTTCATGGTTTTATGGATCCGGTCGATCCGCCGGGCCAGGTCCGCACTGGTCAGGTAAACTTCCGGCAGAACGATCTGCAATGCGCTGGGCCCATCCCCCACCAGCGCGGCGGCCTTCTCCCAGTAGGAGCGGTCGCTGGTGAACTGATCACAGGCCACGCAGCCCCACTGTTCCAGCGGGATCTCCCGGGAGGGCAGAAGAATGTGGGCCGGCAAAAAACAGGATGTTTTTTTCATAGTATGGTTCCTCACTCTCGCAAAGTTTCATTCCCGCCGGGGCGCTCCCCCGGCGCCGCGGATGCTATACGGTCAGTAATAACGGCCGGAGGCGCTGTCCCGCACCACCAGATTCTCGCAGCCCAGCTCTCTCATCTGGCGGACGGTGTCGGCCAGCTGGGCCTCGTCCGCCGGTTCCTCCACCGGCAGACGGACCACCAGGTTTTTCACCCCCAGCTCAGCGGGGCGGGCCTCGGTGGTGGAGTCGGGAGCGGTGCAGCTGGACAGCGGGTACTCGAACCAGAGGGTTACCCGCCCGGTGAACCGCTCCTGCCAGGCGGCGATGTCCGCCGCCAGCTGCTGGCTGCGGCTGCGTCCGCCCGTCTCGCCAAAGCTCTGTTTGGAGCTCACCACCGGCGGGAACTGGACGTTGGCCAGCACCGTCTGTTCAAAGCCGGCGTTGTACAGCTCCTCCACCAGATCGCCGATATACTGGACCGCCGAGGGGGCATAGGGGTTCATCCAGGCTTTGCCGCCCACCGCCGCGCTGGCGGCGTCCAGCCAGAGGTAGCCCCCGTCGCCGGCGTACTGGATGCCCATGCTCCGGTCGGTGTAGACCGACACCGGGTCCTGGAAGGCCGCCAGCCAGGCCACCGGCACCAGGCCGTTCTCCTTAAAGATGGATGCGATCAGGGCCGGATCCACCACGGTGGCGGCCACGCTGCCCGACGCCCCGGGCACCGCCGAGGGATAATAGATATACCCCGAGGTGTCTTTCAGGGGCACCAGCGCGTAGACCACGCCCTGGGCTTTCAGGGAGGCGGCGGTTTCCCGGATCGCCCCCTCACTGCCGAGGGCTGAGAGGCTCACCACGCTCCAGTCCCCCTGGCCGGGGGCGGCGATCTCAGACGCCGCGCTGGACGAAGCCGCCTCGGACGAAGCCGCCGGGCTGCTGGAGGCGGGCTCGTCTTTCTCCGCCTCCGAAGAAGCCGGCGCCGCCTCCGATGAGGCTGCCGCCGAGGAGCTGTCGGGCAGGTCCCGATCCCGCACCACGGTATACCAGGTGTGGGTGGCCCAGTCCAGCACATAGGGCGCTGCCAGCCAGGCCGCGCCCAGCACCACCGCCACCAGTGCCAGGATGCCCAGAACCTTGCGGACCTTCATCCCGCGGGTATAAAAGCTGCGCCGGTATCGCTTGACCCGCTGCCGCCGCTTGTGTCTTGCCATAACGATTCCACCTTCCGCACAAATGTCAGAGAATCACCGTATGCCCCGTAAAGCCATAGATGGCCAGCGCCAGGATGCCGATGTAGATCAGCAGGATGGGCAGGCCCCGGAACGCCGAGGGGATGGTCTGGCTGTTGCTGAGCCGGGTCTGGGCCTCGGTCACCAGCATCACCGCCAGAATGTAGCCCAGCCCGCTGCCCAGCCCAAAGCCCACCGACTGGGTCAGGGTAAAGGCCTGGGTGCGGGTGATGAGCACCGTGCCCAGCACACAGCTGTTGAGGGCTGCCAGGGGCAGAATCCGCAGCAGCTGATCCTTGCGGGGCAGGTTGGTCAACTGGAGCACCAAATGCTCGGCCAGACAGACCAGGGCGATGCAGCCCACATAGACCAGAGGCCGGGCCGAAGCCCCCAGCCCCAGCCGGCCGGCCAGCCCGCCCAGATACCAGGCCAAGGGCGCCAGCAGCACCTGGGTGACGCAGAGCAGCACCCCGAACAACAGGCTGCTGGTGCGGTTGTCGCCGGTCAGCTGGACCAGCCGGGACACGCCCAGCGCCCGGGTAAAGATGGCGTTCTGGGCAAAGAGCGCCAGCACCGCGTATCCAAAAAAGATACCGACGGTTTCCATTACTTCATTCATCCTTCGCGGTTCGCCTCCTTCTGGTGGTTTGCCAGAACCTGATTGCGCGCCTCCGCGACCAGGAAATCCTTATATTTGCGCACCAGGGCCCGCCAGACGGCGCAGAGCACCCCCAGCAGGATAAAGCCGCCTGCCGGCAGCGCCGCCACCGGCAGCGGGGCAAAATCCGCCGCCTGGAAGCCAAACACGGTGCCGTAGGCCAGCAGCTCCCGCACACAGCCCACCAAGAGCAGCACCAAAGCATAGCCCGCCGTGGTGCGCAGGCCCTTGACCAGGGCTTTGCGGGGGGGCTCCTGCACCCGGCCGAAGCGGTAGATCAAAAGGGGTTCCACCGTCAAAAGGGGCAGATAGATGCCCAGGGTCAAAAGATCGGTGCCGAACCACCCCTCCAACAGCGGATAGACGGCCAGATAGACCACCGCCGCCGAGAGACAGTAGATCAGGCCCCGGAACAGCAGCCGGTTTTCCAGCTCGTCGGAGCCGCCGTGCTCGCTCAGGGGCAGAGGTTTCGACAAAAGGCAGGCCAAAAGCCGGCTGGGGGTCAGCAGCAGCGCTGCGGCCACCGCCAGCATCAGGGCGTTTTTGCCGCTGGTGGCCAAGACCACCAGGGGCGCCAGGCCCATGCCCTGCATCATGACCGGGTTATTGATAAAGATCCGGTGCCGGTGGGTAAACTGGTCCGGCTTTGTCAGGATCCATTCGGCTTTGCTCTGTTTCATGCCGAGACACCCCCTTCTTTCGCGGCCCGCAGCCGGGCGTTCAGGGCATAGAGCCGGGCTTCCACCCGGTCCAGCCAGCCGGCGATGCTGTTGACCGCCAGAATGGCGAAGCAGACGCCGGTGGTATAGACGCCGAAATACCGGAAGCTCATACTCACCAGGCCCACCAGGGCGCCATAAACCACCCGCCCCAGCCGACGGTGGGGGCAGGTATAGGGCTCGTTGAGCAGGAACACCGCGTTAAAGAGCATGGCGCCGCTCAAAAGCTCGTATTTCACCAGGTTGAGCCGGGGCAGAACGCTCTCCCACAAAGGGGCGTTGACCAGGTCGGCCTGGCGGGGGAACAAAAAGGCCACCAGGGCGCAGGCCACCGTAAAACTCACGGCCGCGCTGAGGTTGATGTCCTTCTGCCGCCACAAAAACAGCCCGCAGGCCAGGATAATCAGGGATGCGCCGGTGCCCAGGGGGCCGGCGAACTCACCCAGCAAAAGGGACCATGTGCTCACGTTGGGCAGGCCGCCGTTCCGCAAAGTATCGGAGACACCGCTGGTCAGGGCCACCCCGGTGGTGTCCCACAGGGGGATGTTGGCGTAGGGCTGGGGGTACTGGAACACCTGTTCGGGCCAGGACACCGCCGCCACCACATAGCCCACCGCCGCAGGGTGGAAGGGGTAGCTGCCGTAGCCGCCAAAGGCCTCTTTGCCGATCAGAACGCCGACCACCACCGCCACAATCAACACATACCAGCTGACGGTGGCGGGCAGCAAAAGGGCGATGATCAGCGCGAAGCTCTCGCTGGAATAATCCGACGGCTGATAGACCCGCCGGCGCAGAAAAGCCACCAGCCGGTCGCAGAAGTTGCCGGCCAGAAAGGCCGCGCCGCACAAAAACAGGGGGCGCAGGCCGTAGAGGTAGATGGCCATGCACAAAAGGGGCAGGGCCATCCAGCAGGTGTGCCGGTAGTAGGGGCCGGTGGTCTGGAGGGCTTTTTCCCTCTCTCGCAATGTCAGTTCCTGCATGGGGCCACCTCTCAAAGTGCGGCCAGGGCCCGGACGGCCGCCGCCGGGTCCGCCGCGCCGAAGATGGCGCTGCCCGCCACCAGCACGTCAGCCCCTGCTTCCACACAGGCGGGGGCGGTGGCGGAGTCCACGCCGCCGTCCACTTCCAGCATAAAATCGAGGCCCCGCTTTTCCCGCTCGGCCCGGAGCCAACGGAGTTTTTCCAGGGCCTGGGGCTGGAACTTCTGGCCCCCGAACCCGGGCTCCACGCTCATCACCAGCACCAGATCCAGCTGGTCCAGCCAGGGGGAAAGAGCCTCGGCGGGGGTGCCGGGCTTGATGGTCAGGCCGGTCTTGCAGCCCAGGGCCCGGATCTTGTCCAGGGTGGCCTGGATGTCGTCTTTGGTCTCCAGATGGAAGTTCAGCAATGTGGCCCCCGCCTTGGCGAAGGGCTCGGCATAGTCCAGGGGATGGTCAATCATCAGGTGGACGTCATAAAACGCTTCGGGCAGGCCCTGGTGCAAACTCTTGAGCACCGGCACCCCAAAGCTGATGTTGGGCACAAAATGGCCGTCCATCACGTCGTAGTGCAGCATCTGCGCCCCGGCGTCCAGCACCAGGCGGCAGTCCGCGCCCAGGCGGCAGAAGTCTGCCGAGAGGATGGAAGGACTAATTTTCATGGTTGTTTTTACTCTCCGTTCCACAAAACTTGGCCCCACCCGGCCCGGTCTGGCCCGGAGCGCAGGGGCGGGGGCGGCGGCGCGGCGGCGGGGCCGACACTGCCACAGTCTTTAGTTTACACGAAACCTGTATAAAAATCAAACCCGGGCCCCTGTTTTTCACCGAAATGACGTAAAACGGCCAGGCCGTCCCGCTCCCGGGGCCGAAACCGCCGGGCCGGGCGGCCTGGCCGCCGGATTCAGGTTTTGGGGGTGCCGGGGGTCCCGGTCTCATCGGGGATCCGCAGCATATTGTGCTGGTTGGGGGCCTCGGCCGGCAGGGTGAACACAAACCGGCACCACTCCCCCTGCTGGCTCTCGGCCCGGATCTGGCCGCCCGAGAGGTTGACCAGCACCTTGCAGATGTGGAGCCCCAGCCCCGCGCCCCGGGCATGGAGGCCCCGGGACTGGTCCTCTTTATAGAACCGCTCGAAGACAAAGGGCAGCGCCTCGGGGCTGATGCCCTGGCCCGCGTTCCAGATGGAGATCTCCACCTCGGGGCCCAGTTTTTCCACCCCGAAGCGGATGGTCCCGCCCTGGGGGGTGAACTTGATGGCATTGTCCAACAGGTTATACACCACCTGATGGATCAGGTCGGGGTCGGCATAGACCAGCACCCGGTCCATGGTCAGGCCCTCCAGCTCGATCATGCCGTCGTTGATCCGCTGCTCGGCCGAGAGGGCCACCCCGGTGAGGGTGTCCCAGATGTTGAACATCCGGGCGTTAACCCGGTACTCCCCCGACTCCAGTTTCGAGAGGTCCAGCATATTCTGGACCAGCCGCGCCAGCCGCCCCGTCTCCTGGGAGACCAGCTGCAAATAGTGGTTCTGCATCTCGGGAGGGATGGTCCCGTCCAGGATGCCGTCGATAAAGCCCTTGATGGTGGTCATGGGGGTGCGCAGCTCGTGGGCGATGTTGCCCATGAACTGGCCCCGGGACAGGTCGATCCGCTGGAGGTTGGCCGCCATGGTGTTAAAGGTGCGGGCCAGGTCGCCGACTTCGCCGTCCCCGTCCACATCCGCCACCCGGACCGAGAAATCTCCGCCGCCGAATTTCTGGGCAGCCTCGCTGATTTTATGCAGCGGCTCGGTGAGGCGGCGCATCATCACCATGGTCAGGGCGCTGGCAAAGACCAGCATCAGGCAGGCCGAGAGCAGAAAGTCGCTCCAGAACTGCTCCACAAAGGCCGAGAAGGCCGACCCCGACGCGCAGACAAAGAGATACCCTGCCCGGCTGCCGTCCGGGGCAGAGACCGGCCGGGCGGCCACATAGGACCGCTCCAAAAGGGTGCCCCCCAACATGCTGAAGGCGTGGTAATCCTCATCGAGCTGTTCCATCTCTTCCAGCACCGTGGCGGAGAGCTGGCCGTCGGCCAGAAGCCCCTGGTTGGAGGCCAACATCACCTTGCCCTCCTCATCGGTAAAGAAGATGTGGACGTCGGCGCTCTGGCCGATCAGGTCCACCTTGCTCACCAGGCCCTCCTGCTCGGCGGCGGGCATCTGGTCCAGCTCCTGCCAAAAATAGCCCGCCGCCTGCTCGGTGACCTTGGCCACCCCGTCCAGGGTGGCGTACCGCTCCTCGGCGAAATACTGGCTGAAGAGGATCATTTCCGAGCAGCCCATCACCGCGATGCCCATCAGCATCAGGGTCGCCACGATGGAGAAGAAGGCCACCGAAATACTCTTGCGCATTACTGCCGCACCTCGAATTTATAACCCACGCCCCAGACGGTTTTCAGCTCCCACTTGTCGGAAGCGCCAGCCAGCTTCTCCCGCAGGCGCTTGACGTGAACGTCGATGGTGCGGGAGTCGCCGTAATACTCGAAGCCCCACACCTCGTCCAGCAGCTGGTCCCGGGTGTAGACCCGGTTGGGGTGGGAGGCCAGGCAGTTGAGCAGCTCCAGCTCCTTGGGCGGGGCCTCCACCACCTTGCCCTTGACCCGCAGCTCGTAGCTGTTCATATCCAGCCGCAGGTTATCGAACTCGATGACCCCCTCGGCGGCCGCGGCCTGGCTGCCACCCGCGCAGCGGCGGAGGACCGCCTTAATCCGGGCCACCACCTCTTTGCTGTCAAAGGGTTTTACAATGTAGTCGTCGGCCCCCAGCTCCAGGCCCAGCACCTTGTCGAAGGTCTCGCCCTTGGCGGTGAGCATGATCACAGGGGTGTCCCCCAGTTTGCGGATCCGGCGGCAGGTCTCCCAGCCGTCCAGCCGGGGCATCATGACATCCAGAAGCACCATGTCCGGCTTGACCTGGCTGTATTTGGCCAGCGCGTCCTCGCCGTCGTTGGCGATGGTCACGGCGTAGCCCTCCTTCATCAGGTAGAGCCGGAGCAGCTCGCAGATATTGGTATCGTCGTCCACGACGAGAATTTTTTCGTTTGCCATCCTGTTTGTCCTCCCGCGTTGTTTTCCGGGGCGGGGCGGCCGTCCCGGCACAAAAAAGCCCCGCCCGTAATTTTCCACCCCTATTATACGGGACAGTTATGACAAAATAAAGAACCTTCTGTGCATTTTTTCCCTCTCGGCGCCCCAAACCCCGCCCCCGCCCTTGCGCCGGGGGGCCGGCTTGCGTATAATGATAGGCAGGAAAATAACGTGTAAGGAGCGTATTTCATATGAAACTCGGTATCGTCGGGCTGCCCAACGTGGGCAAGTCCACCCTTTTCAACGCCATCACCTCCACCAAGAACGCGGAGGCCGCCAACTACCCCTTCTGCACCATCGAGCCCAACAGCGGCATCGTGGCGGTGCCGGACAAGCGGCTGGATAAGCTGGCCGAGATCTGGCAGACCAACAAAAAGACCCCCGCCATCGTGGAGTTCGTGGACATCGCCGGCCTGGTGAAGGGCGCCAGCCAGGGCGCGGGCCTGGGCAACAAGTTCCTGGGCCACATTCGGGAGTGCGACGCCATCGTCCATGTGGTGCGCTGCTTTGACGACGACAACATCATCCACGTCGTCGAGGACGTCACCAAGGCCGAGGCCGTGGACCCCATCGCCGACATCGACGCCATCGACTACGAGCTGATCCTCTCCGACCTGGAAGTGGTCCAGAACCGGGCGGGCCGGATGGCCAAGGCCGCCAAGAGCGGCAACAACAAGGGCGCTGCCGCCGAGGCCGAGTGGCTGACCCGGCTGGCCCAGCACCTGAGCGAGGGCAAGCCCGCCCGCTCCTTCGACTGGAACGAGGGGGACGCCGACCAGCAGGCGGTTCTGCGGGAGATGGGCCTTCTGAGCACCAAGCCCGTCCTCTACGCCTGCAACGTGGGCGAAGATGACCTGATGGACGGCATCGAGAACAACAAGTACGTTCCCCTGGTCCAGGCCCGGGCTGCCGCCGAGGGGGCCAAGGTGATCCCCATCTGCGCCAAGACCGAGGAGGACATCGCCGAGTACACCCCCGAGGAGAAGAAGGCTTTCCTGGCCGAGATGGGCATTGAGGCCAGCGGCCTGGACAACCTGATCGCCGCCAGCTATGAGCTGCTGGGCCTGATCTCCTTCCTGACCGACGGCAAGAAGGAGTGCCGCGCCTGGACCATCCGCCGGGGCACCAAGGCCCCCCAGGCTGCGGGCAAGATCCACAGCGACTTTGAGCGGGGCTTCATCCGTGCCAGCGTCATCGCCTACGACGACCTGGCCGCCCAGAATTTCGACTATGCCGCCGTCAAGGCCCACGGCCTCCAGCGGACCGAGGGCAAGGAGTATGTTGTCCAGGACGGCGACGTGATCGAGTTCCTCTTCAACGTCTAAGGGAAAGGATTTTGAAACCATGATTTTTGGAATTATGGGCGCTATGCCCGATGAAGTGGACCAGCTCTGCGCCCGGCTGTCGGACGTCACCGTGGAGAGCTACGGCGGGGTGGAGTACCACCAGGGCAAGCTGGCGGGCAAGCAGGTGGTGGTCTGCTGCGCCGGCATGGGCAAGGCCAACGCCGCCGCCACCACCCAGGTCCTGATCACCAAGTACGGCGCCGAAAAGATCATCTTCTCGGGCATCGCCGGGAATATGTCCAGCGAGATCGGCATCGGGGACGTGGTGATCGGCAAAACGGTCCTCTACCACGACGCCCAGCTGGACATGATCTGCCAGAACCCGCCCTATCTCAAGGAATACGCCGGGGACCCGGCCCTGATCGCCGCCGCCGAGGCCGCCTGCGCCGCCGCCGGGGTCAAGGCTCTGACCGGCAAGATCGCCACCGGCGACCTCTTCATCGGGGACAGCGCCTCCAAGGCCGCCATCCAGGCCAAGTGCGCCCCCGACTGCGTGGAGATGGAGGGCGCCGCCGTCAGCCAGATCGCCGCCAAGAACGGGGTGCCCTGCGTCATCCTGCGGGCCATGAGCGACAACGCCGACGAGTCGGGCCACGAGGTTCTGGTGGTCAAGAAGTTCAGCATCGCCGAGTACGTGGCCACCGCCACCAAGATCGTGGCTGCCATGGTGGAGAGCCTGTAAATTCTTTATTTTGTGCCAAAGGGCGCGCCCTTCCCTTTTACGGGATGCGGCGCGCCCTTTTTTGTGTTAGAGGAACTGTTCCAGCTTGATCCGGCTGTCCTCCTGGAAATCCTGGAGCCGCTGCATCAGCCGTTTGGAACCGGGCGCAGCGTCCGGGTAATCCTTCTGGCACTTGATGCAGTCCATCACCCCCTGGCTGCTGCCCTCCGAGAGCATCTCGGCCAGGTTCCGGGTGGATTTGTCGGTCAGGGTTTTCATGCTGATGCCCATCCGGGTGTTCATCTTGGCAAAGGCCGTCTGGCCCTTGGCCTGGGCCCCGCAGGCGGCAATGCAGCTGTGGGCCTCCTGGTTGAGCTGCTGGTAGATGTTCCGCTCCCGCAAAAGCTCGGCCTTGAAGCGGGTATCCTCGGTCATGGGCACAATCTGGTCCAGGGTGTTTTTGCCCATTTCGGTATTCTGGACCACAGCCTCCAGCATGGAGAGGTTATCGTTTTTTTGTTCCATAAGAAAAAGCCCCCTTTTGCGGTTAGTATCCGCAGGAGGGGGCTTTTTATTCGATTCTATATTTTCCTGATTTTGGGGCTCAGCCCTCGGTGTGGAACACCTGGTCCCCGCCCGCCGTCCGGGCCGCCGCCAGACGCTTCTGGCTCAGCTGGTACAGACCATCCCAGCAGGGATTCTCCAGCTCTTCCAGCCCGGCGCAGCCGATGGACAGGGTGAAGGGCACCCGGCTCATCATCCCGACGCTGGTGATGCAGGCGGTGGGCATCCCGTCGTAGATGGCCCGCATCTCAGCTTCCAGCTGGGGGCCGGTGTAGTCCGAACAGGCCACCGCAAAAACGGCGTCGTCCAGCCGGCAGACCAGCTTTTTGTCCGACTGGTCATAGTGCTTTTTCCACTGGTTGGCCACATAGCAGAGCACCTGGTTCACGGTGGGCTGGCCGTGGTCGGCCTCCAGCCCGGCATAGCCGTCCAGAGACACCAGCGCCAGCGCGCCCTGGCCCCCCTGGGCCGCCCAGGTGTCCACCTTTTCCCGGAAGATGGTGTCCAGGTAATGGCGGTTGTACACCCCCGACAGAAAATCGTGGTTCAGATCCTCCCGGAAAAGCCGGCGTTCCCGCTCGCTCATCCGGTCCTCCGGCAGGCCGTTGCCCGCCAGCGGCGCACTCAGGTGGAGCTGGTAGGTCTTGCCCCCCGCCCGGATGGTCCGGCAGAGGGAACAGCCGATCCGGCCCCCCTGCACCTCGTACTGCACCCGCAGCCCATCCTCGGGCTGATCGGCGGCCTGGCCATCCTCCAGCTCCATGAGGTTTACGACGTCAAACACGGTCTGCAAGCTCTCAACCAACCCTTGCAGCCCCGGCCCGGTCAATTCTTTCTCCATGCTTTGTTTCCCCATATTTCCGCTACAATCTCAACATCAGCCGGCGTTCTCCCTCTCCGGCCCGGCTGAACCCTCAGCCGCTATTCGTTACTATTATAACTCTTGGGGAGCTGATTTTCCAGCAAAACAGCACTCTTTCACAAAGCACGGCTGTATTTTGGTCAATCTGCCGAAACCTGTGCCGGTTTGCGCCAGTATACCTCACACTCCTGCCGGATGGTCCGGGCCAGAGCCGGGGCGTCGAAGCCCTCCTCCGCCCGCCAGGCCCAGTTGCCCCCCAGCTTGCCCGGGGTGTTCAGGTGCGCCTCGGCCCCGAGGCCCAGCCAGTCGTACATGGGGATGATGGCCCGGGCGGCGGTGGAGCCCAGGGCGGCCCGGAGCAGCGCCAGCCGGACCTCGTCGGGGTCCAGGGCGGCGATCTGCTTGGGGGTGGCTTTGGGAGCTGCCAGGTGGAAGTAGGCCGCCACCGCCTGTTTCTCCTTGGGGGAGGCGCCGTTCTCCCACCAGTCGGCCAGGGTGGTGTTGTCGTGGGTGCCGGGGTAGACCACACAGTTCTGGATGTGGTTGTGGGGCAGATACTCGCTGTCCCCGCCGCTGAAGGCGAATTGCAGCACCTTCATGCCGGGGAAACCGCTCTCCGCCAGCAGTTCCCGGACGCTGGGCGTCAGCTCGCCCAGATCCTCGGCGATGATGGGCAGCTGGCCCAGGGCGGATTCCAGGGCGTGGAACAGCTCCATCCGGGGGCCGATCTCCCACTTGCCGGTGCGGGCGGTGGGGCTGGTGGCCGGGATGGCCCAGTATGTATCAAAACCCCGGAAGTGGTCGATCCGGATCAGGTCGTAGATGCCCAGGGCGTGGCGGACCCGCTTAATCCACCAAGCAAAGCCCGTCTCCCGGTGGTAGGCCCAGTCATAGAGGGGGTTGCCCCAGAGCTGGCCCTCGGCGGAGAAGTAATCCGGCGGGCAGCCCGCCACCCGGGCGAACTTGCCGTCGGCGTCCAGCTCAAAGAGCCGGCCGCCCACCCAGGCGTCCACCGAGTCGGCCGAAACATAGATGGGCAGGTCGCCCAGGATCTGGATGCCCTTGCCGTTGGCGTATCCTTTCAGGGCCTGCCACTGGCGGGCAAACTGGTACTGCAAGAACTTCCAGAAACCGATCTCCTCCGCGTTTTCCCGGGCAAACCGGGCCAGAGCCTCCCGGTCCCGCAGCCGGTATTCCCGGGGCCAGGCAGACCAGGCCGCCATCTTGTGGGCGGTCTTGAGGGCCATGTAGAGGGCGTAATCCTCGAGCCAGCCCTCGTTCTCAAGGGTGAAGGCATAGTAATCATCGGGGTAATAGGCGGCGCAGCCATACTGCCCGGCACACTGGGCCTGCCAGGCGGCGTAGGCGGCCCGCAGCAGCGGATAGCGGGCGGTGTAGAGGGCGCCGTAATCCACCACCGTTTCCTCCTCGCCGAACTCCACTTCGGCGAGCTGTGCGGCGGTGAGCAGGCCCTGGGCTTTCAGCCCGTCCAGATCGATGAAATAGGGGTTGCCCGCAAAGGCAGAACAGCTCTGGTAGGGGCTGTCACCGTAGCCGGTGGGGCTCAGGGGCAGGATCTGCCAGATGGTCTGGCCGGCTTCGGCCAGAAAGTCCACGAATTTGTAGGCGGCCTGCCCGAAGCAGCCGATCCCATAGGGTCCGGGAAGGCTGGAAACAGGCATCAAGATTCCACTTTCACGCATAGACGGTTCCCTCACTCTGTACCAAAATCTGGGGGCGCGGCGCGCTCCGCGCCCGGATAATTCTTATCATAACATATCCGGCCCCTATTTTCCACAGGCAAAAATCGTGGTATACTGTATCGTGATTTGATCCCACAGGAGGGCCCAAAGGATGCAAAGCACCGAGAAATACTACGAAAACGACCCCTACCGCACCGAATGTGCCGCCCACATCACGGCGGCCCAGCCTCTGGAAGGGGGCGGCGGGCGGCTGGCTTTGGACGGAACCGTCTTTTACCCCGAGGGAGGCGGCCAGCCGGCAGACCGGGGCGCCCTGACTCTGGAGAGCGGCGAGACCCTGACCGTGTCGGACGTCCACGAACAGGACGGCGTCATCTGGCACACGGTGGACGCCCTGCCCGAGGCGGCCCGGCCGGGGGCGGCGGTGACGGCCCGGATCGACTGGGCCTGGCGGTTCGACAAGATGCAGCAGCACACCGGCGAGCACATCCTCTCGGGGACGCTGCACCGGCTCTTCGGGGCTGAGAACGTGGGCTTTCACATCGGAGCCGAGGCGGTGCGGATGGACACTAGCGTCCCCCTGACCGCCGACCAGCTCCGCCAGGCCGAGCTGGAGGCAAACCAGGTCATCTGGCAGGACGCGCCGGTGCGGGTGCTCTACCCCACCCCTCAAGAACTGGCCCGGATGACCTACCGGAGCAAAAAGGAGATCGCGGGCCAGGTGCGGATCGTGGAGATCCCGGGGGCGGATACCTGCGCCTGCTGCGGCACCCACACCGCCACCGCGGGCCAGGTGGGGCTGATCAAGATCATCGCCGCCGAGAACTACAAGGGCGGGGTCCGGCTGTCAGTGCTCTGCGGCCAGCGGGCCCTGCGGGAAGTTCAGACCATGCAGACCCGGCAGGGGGAGATCATGGCCCTGCTCAGCGCCAAACCCAGCGAGACGGCCAACGCGGTGCGCCGGGTCCACGGGGAACTGGCAGATCTGCGGTACGCCCATTTCGGGATCTGCGCCCAGTTGTTTGATGCCCTAGCGGCAGCGGTAAATCCCGGCGAGGACGCCATCCGGATCGTCCCGGGGCTGGACCCCGACGGGCTGCACCGGTTGGCGGTGCGGCTGACCGAGGCCACCGGCGGCCTCTGCGCGGCCCTGACTCCCACCGACAAGGGCTGCGGCTACTGCCTAGCCCGGCGGGAGGGGGATGTCCGGCCCCTGACCCGGGCGCTGAACGCAGCCCTCTCGGGCCGGGGCGGCGGCAAACCCGGCGTCTGCCAGGGCAGCTGCGCCGCCGACCCCGAGGCCGTCGCCGCTTTTCTGCGGGAGAACGCCGGAGTTTAATAGGAAAGTGTAGCCCCCTTTTTAAAGTCAGTCCGAATCGTTTTATTGAAAGTCAGAATTACAAGGAGTTTATTTTTATGAGAATGCGTTTCAAGCCCTACGCCCGCGCCGAGCTGCTGGCCAGCGACTTTCACGTCCACGATCCCTTCCACCTGGGGGGCCAGTGGCACGCCCAGTTCCCCCGCCCCGAACAGCCTCTGGTGCTGGAGCTGGGCTGCGGCAAGGGCGGGTTTATCTCCCAGCTGGCCTGCGCCCACCCCGAGAACAACTACATCGGCATCGACATCACCGACAAGGTGCTGATCCTGGCCAAGCGGAAGATCGAGGCCGCCTACGCCACTGCCGGCCGCCCGGTGGACAACGTGAAGATCCTCAGCGCCGACATCGAGCGGATCCGGGGTGTTTTCACCCCCGAGGACACCGTCAGCCGGATCTACATCAACTTCTGCAACCCCTGGAGCAAAAACGCCTCCTCCAACAAGCACCGCCTGACCTATCCCCGCCAGCTGATCCAGTACCGGGATTTCCTGGTGGATGGGGGCGAGATCTACTTTAAGACCGACGACGAAGATCTGTTCCGGGACAGCCTGGAGTACTTCCCCGCCTCGGGCTATGAGATCACCTGGCAGACCCGGGACCTCCACGACAACGAGCCGGAGTGGAACATCCGCACCGAGCACGAGGGGATGTTCACCGAGATGGGCATCAAGATCAAGGCCCTGATCGCCCGCAAGCTGCCCGGAGAGGAGAGCATCTCCTGGATCGAGCCCAAGGTCCTCAAACGGTTGGCCGCCCAGCAGGCCGAGGCCGAAGCTGCCGCCCAGAACGAAGCGGACGCCGAGGGCTGACCGGGCTTTGTATATCCCCCGCCCCGCCCGGCCAAGACTTTCCATACTATATCGCACACCTTGATCGGAGGTAGCCTATGATGATTTTTGGCTTCTCACTCTACGACATTGCCCTGTATTTTCTGGTTTATTCCTGCCTGGGCTGGTGCGCCGAGGTGGCCTACGCCGCCGTCACCACCGGCCAGCTGGTTAACCGGGGCTTTCTCAACGGGCCGGTCTGCCCCATCTACGGGTTCGGCATGGTGGCGCTGCTGCTCCTGCTGGCGCCGGTGCGCCACAGCCTGCTTCTCACCTTTCTGGGGGGCGTGCTGATCCCCAGCGCCATCGAGCTGGTGGGCGGCTGGGCCCTCTACCGCATCTACCACACCCGCTGGTGGGATTACAGCGACGCTCCCTTTAATCTGGGCGGGTATATCTGCCTGGAGTTCTCCCTGATCTGGGGCCTGGGGGCGCTCTTTGTGCTCCGGATCATCCACCCCATCCTGGCGGGGTTTCTTCATCTGATGCCCGAAAACATCGGCTGGATCATCATGCTGGTTCTCTATCTGCTTTATCTGGCCGACCTGATCTTCACCGCCTTCACCGCCGCCGACCTGGCCCGGGATCTGGACACCCTGGAAACCGTCGCCGACGGCCTGCGGGAGCTCAGCGATGCCATGACCCGGATGGTGGGCACCAAGGCCATGGACGCCGATCAGCGGATGGACGAGGGCCGGCTCCAGTTCAAGCTGGCCAAAGCCGAGCTGCGGGATGCCGCCAAGAAATACTCGGCCCGTGAGGCCGCCGCCACCGCCCGCGCCATGGCCGAAGAGGCCATCCGCACCGCCCGCCAGGCCGGGGAGGACGCCCGTCTTTCCGCCTCCGAGGCGGCCAACGCCGCCCGTCTGGCTGCCCTCGGCACCGTCGAGCGGACCACCGACCAGCTCCGGCTGGAACAACTCAAGAACGAGCTGGAGATCCGCTCCGAGGAGATGCAGGCCCATCTGCACAAACACTCTTTCTTCGGGCCGGGGCGTCTGCTCCGGGCGTTCCCCAAGATGCGCCACGGTGCCCGGAACATTTCCCTGGACACCCTGCGGGAAGCGCTCCGCCGCCGCAAGTAAACCCAGCAATAAAACCCCCGGCCAGCAGCCGGGGGTTTTTTGTTGGTCATTATTACTATTTGCGCTCAGGCCTGTTTGCGGGCTTTGGGCTCCAGCAGCCGGTCCACCCAGGCCACCAGGCCACGGCCCCGCCGGCCCAGCAGCCGGGGCAGCAGCACCCGGACCATCCCCCATACGCCCTTGAAGTTGTAGAGGATGACCACCGCGGTGATCAGGCCGGTCCAGAGGCCGTAGAGGGGCAGCTCGGCCAGCAGAATGGCCGCTTCGACGATCAGGATGGCCAGATTCACCAGGATCCGGCCCGGCTGAAGCCGCATTTTCAACAGGCTCCGGCTGTCCAGCGCCCGGAGCAGGAACACCAGCGCCAGCCCCAGGAAGGAGGCATAGGTGGCCCCCACCGGGCCCCACCAGAGGATGAAGAAATAGTTCATCAGGCAGTTCGCGATGGCTCCGGTCAGCATGGTGTACAAACTGCGGGTGGAGCGTTTGTACAGAACGTAGATGCTATTCATAAACTGGTTGAAGCAGGTCATCACCGCCGCCAGAGTCAGGAAAGGCACAAACTGCCAGGAGTCATAGTAGCTGGATTTCATAATCAGCATGGTGGGCCGGCAGAGCCAGAGGATCCCCGCCGCGCAGCAGAACATCACGCTGGAATAGCTGCGGAACACGTTGGAGAAGAATTTCTCCCGGCCTTCTTCCTCGGTGACCGCCGACAGCTGCCAGGCGTCGTAGAAGATCAGGCCCAAAGTGTTCAGGATGGTAGGCAGGAAGTAGCCGGTGGAGAGCAGGCCGCTCCAGGCCGCACCGCTGCGGCCCTCCACCCCTTCGCACATGGCCTTGACAAAGAACATGTCCGAGGCATTGATGATCCAGAAGCTGATCTGAGCCGGGATCATGGGCAAAGAGAACCGGAGCATCTGGCCCCAGAGGGCGCGGTTGGGGCGGCGGAAATCCACATACCGCCACAGCCCCGCCGTGAAGAAGAGGAAGAGGCTGCTGGTAACGTCGCCGCAGATGATGGCCAGCAGATAGCCCGAGGCGCCCCAGTCAAACACCACCAGATAGAGCACATAGAACATCAGGGTGGCGAAGGTGCAGAGGATGCCGTCCGCCGCGACCAACCGGTTGAGCTGGCGGCTGCGGACGAACTGGGTGCAGAGGGTGCGCAGGCAGCTGGTCAGCACATAGATGTACAAAAGGGCGCCGTAGTTTGCCACGTCGGGCACCAGCCGGACCACCGGCCAGCAGAGCAAAAGCAGGCCGTAGCCCGCCAGAATGGTCAAAAGACCGTTGGTAAAGACCTGTTTTTTATCGTTGCCCCGGTCCAGGCCAAAGCGGATGATGGCGTTGGACATGCCCATGGAGACAAAGGGGATCAAGAGATTGGCACACTGGCTCAAAAGCTTTGAGATGCCCATATTCTCCACGTCCCGCATGGCATAGGTCAAAAAGGGCTGGACGATGAAGGTCAGCAGCTTGGATGAAAAGCTGGAAATGGCAAAAATCAGGGTATTTCCCGCCAGGCGGTTGTATTTGTTCTGCCCCGCTTCGGGGGCTTTTTCGTTCGACAAGGGTGTTTATCCTCCCGTGTGTTTCTTCCGTTTTATTTCAGCAGCGCCCGCCGGGCCTTCCAGTCCGGCAAAAGCCGCTCCACCTCCGCCCAGAACGCCGGGCTGTGGTTGGGCACAAGAAAATGGCAGTACTCGTGTACCACCACATAGATCTGAGCCGCCGGGGGCATATTGTACAGCTGCAAGGCAAAGGTCAGCTGCCGTTTGGCCGGGGCGCAGACGCCCCAGCGGCTGGTCATGTCCCGCACCCGGATCTCGGGTTTTTCTCCCAGCAGCCGGCAGAACGCCGGGTATACCTGGTCGCTCAGAGCCGTGAAATGAGCCTGGGCAGCGGCGGGCTCGGGCAGGGGCAGCAGGGCCTGCCGCTCCTGGCGGCGGCGCTGGCGCTCCCGGGCCTGGCCGATCCAGACCGAGTGGGCGGCCACAAATTCGTCCGCCTCCCGCAGGGATGTCTGGAGGGGCACGCTCACCGCCACCGAGCCGTCGGCCCGGACGTGAAGGTTCAGATTTTTGACCCGGCGGCGGGCCAGCTCATACTCTACCCCGCCGGCCCGGCGGTACTGGACGGTCTGGGTTTTGGCATCCATTCTGTTTCCCATCTTTCCGCCGGTCAGGCGCCCCGCCCCACCCGGCAGCGGACCCAGTCGGCCAGGGGCAGCTGGGCCAGCACCACCGCCGCGAAGATCAAACCGCAGCCCAGCACCTCCCGGCCCGAGAGGCTCTGGCCCAGGATGACCCAGCCACCCAGGGCGCCGAAGACACTCTCAAGGCACATGGCCAAACTGGCGATGGAGGGGTCCAGATTTTTCTGGCCCACAATTTGGAGGGTGTAGCCCACCCCGCTGGAGAGCAGACCGCAGTAGAGCAGCGGCCAGGCGTTGGCGGCGATGTCGGCCCAGGTAGGAGCCTCGAACAAAAAGGCCGCCACGGTGCTCTCAGCCGCCACCACAAAGAACTGGGCGAAACTCAGCCGCACCCCGTCCAGCCGGGGGGAGTAATGCCCCACCGCCATGATCTGGAAAGCGAAAAGGAAAGCGCAGAGCAAAAGCACCAGATCACTGCTTTCCACCTGGCCGAAGCCCCCCTGCATGCAGAGCAGGTAGAGGCCCCCCACCGAGATGGCCATGCAGATCCAGAGCTGGGTGCTGCCCCGGCGGCCAAACAAAAGCCCCAGCACCGGCACCAGCACCACATACATGGCGGTGATAAAGCTGGCTTTGGCGGTGGAGGCGTTCATGGTGATTGCGATCTGCTGGGCGGCCGACGCTGTGAACAAGAGGGTACCGCAGGCCAGAGCCGCCCGGCCCAGCAGCTGCCGGTCGGCGGGGCTGGCCGGGGCGCCGGAGGGCAGCCCCCGGCGGCGGCGAACCGCGTCAAAGCCCCGCACCGTGGGCCAGAGGGCCGCCACAGCCAGCCAGCTGCGGCAGGCCAGGAAGGTGTAGGCCCCAAGCCCCGCCCCCGCGCTCTGGGCCACAAAGGCCAGACCCCAGATCAGGGCGCAGAAGACCAGCAGCAGAGCGTTGCCGGTTTGGCTTTTCATACCGCGACCCCCTCTGCCTGGAACATGCCGTAGAGATAATATTTGCTGGAGTCATAAGAGACAGTGATCCGGTAACTGGCCGCCGGATCCAGCCCGGTGACGGTGTAGCGGTAGTTGGTGCCGTCGGTCTTGATATAGCCGGTGCTGCCCACCACATACTCGGCCCCGCCGTCCACCTTTTTCCAGACAGCGATCTTATACTGCTGGGTGCCCTCGGCGGTGCCGCAGGCCGTGATGGTCAAGGTACCGCTGGGCACCGTGAAATAACCGGTGTCCCGGCTCCAGATGCCGTTGTAGATGGCGTAGAGGGATCCGTTGCTCACCACGTTGGTGTATTTGGCGGTGGTGTCGGTTCCCTCAGGGACCATGATGGGGTCGGTGGTGGCCGCGGCCCAGTTTTTGGTCTCGGTCTCCTGCACCTGGCTGGAGAGGCCCAGCATATTCCGCAGCATCTCCACCGGTCCGCCGTTCGAGATCACGACCCCCGCCAGGATGGCCACAACCACCAGCGGGATGATAAATTTCAGATATTTCATTCTTTAACCTCCGGGGGCAGGCCCGCCCCTCCGCTCACGTTTGGGGCGGCTGTTCTGCAAACGCCCTGCAAGATGGATTTGGTTCAGTATTTAGTATACCGCATTTCGCATTTTTGTACAAGCGGCGGCCGAATTTTTCGTGAATTCTGCCCGCTCGGTTATTCTGCGGTTTCGCCCAGCTGGTTGGCGGCGGTGAGGGCGGCGCACTCGGCGGCGGCCAGCTCGGGCCAGGCCGAACCAAAAAGGGACCCGTACCGGTAGAGGGCGTATCCCTGGCCGCCCCAGGCCCGCAGATCCTCCAGCTGATCGGCCAGGCTTCGGCCGGTGTTCCACTGGCTGACGCTGTCCGCATTGGTGCCGCCGTCCCCTTCTCCGATCCGCCAGGCGCCGAGACCAAAATAGAGGGCCACCCCCGCCGCCCGGGGCAGCCCCAGCCACTCGGGCAGGATGTTCTCAAAGGCGAACCGGTCCGACCCATTGCTGAGGGTATAGCCGTACCCCCAGTAGATCTGGGGGCAGAGGTAATCCACCACCGCGTTTTCCCCCTCGGCGGTGAGCCAGGCGTCGATGTCGCTGTACTGCTGGTTCCGGTCGTTGTCGGGGTTGCCCTGGGGGCTGACCCCAAACCGGAGGGTAGGGTCCTGGGCCTTGACGGCGTCGTGGGCGGCCTTCACCAGAGCGGTGACGTTGGCCCGCCGCCACCCGGCCAGGTCGGCCACCCCGCTGGCGGCGAACTGAGCCGCATCCAGGGCCGGGTCGGTGGTGGGGTAGAAATAATCGTCGAAGTGGACCCCGTCCACCGGGTAGTTCTGGACCAGCTCGGCCACCCCCTGGACCACATAGTCCGCCGCCGCAGGGATGGCGGGATTCAGATAAAGTCCCCCGTTTACCTGGGCCACCCACTCGGGGTGGAGGTTGGCCAGGTTATTGGCGGCCAGGCTGGCGGGCACCCCCGAGGCCTGGAGCCGGTAGGGGTTGATCCACCCTTCCACCGACAGGCCCCGGCTGTGGGCCTCGGTGAGCAGGATATCCAGCGGGTCAAACCCCGGGTCCTGGCCTTGGGTACCGGTGCAGATGTGGCTCCAGGGGAACAAATTGCTGCGGTAGAGCGCGTCCCCGAAGGGCCGCACCTGGGCGATGACGGTGTTCAGCCCCAGGACCCGGCAGTTGTCCAGCATCCCGGCCGCCCCGGCCCGGAAGCGGTCCGCCGAGGAGAAGTCCATCCCCTGCCATTCCAGATAGCTGATCCAGACCGCCCGGTATTCTCCGGCGGCGGGGAGAGCCGGGTTTTGCTGCCGGGTCTCCCCTGACAGCCCGGGCAGAACCCGTCGGACCGCCCAGAGCGCCCCCGCGCCGCAGACCGCCGCCGCCCCCGCCAGAAAGGCCCGACGGGTGAGGGTTTTCCGGCGGCGATGCCGGGAGGTACGGCGGGGCGAGGGCCGGGTTTTGGTCCGGGGCATCAGGTGTCCTCCTGGGCGCGGTAGAGCACCAGGGCCGCCCAGCCCCGGGCCACCGCCAGCAACACCCAGAAGAGATTGGCCCAGAACTGAGCCGACGCAAAGCCGCCGTAACCCGCCAGCAGCACAAAGAGCAGGTGAAGGCCCTCGGCCCCGCAGACCAGCCGCAGCTGCCGGGAGACCGGCGCGCCTGTCCCGGCGGCGGTATAGAGCAGCAGCGGCCAGGCCAGGGCCGCGCAGAGATAGCCCAGCCACCCGGCAAAGAGATAGCTGGCCATCAAAAAGAGAAAGACACCGAAATAATTCCGCTTACGGCTGGGGTCCGAGCCCTTCTCCGCGGCCAGGAAGAGGGCCGACAGGGCCGTCAGGCAGAAGGAGCACATCTCCAAAAAGGAGAAGTCCTGCCCGGTCAGGACGGCCAGGCCGTTGAGCAGGGTGGCGGCAGCCGCCACCAAAAGACAGAAATACCAGGTCTTGCGGGTAAACTTGAGTTTCATGGGTATGGGGTTCCCTCCGTTTCAGCGCCGGGGCAGCCGGACGCAAAAATCAAAAATTTTTAGTATTATAACACATTTCGCCGCGGCTTGTGTTACAATATGGAAAAGGTTTTGTGTGCGCCGGGCGGGCGCAAAGGGAGGCAGAGGATGAACGGATTGATTTCGGCGGTGTTGCTGATCGGGGCGGCGGTGGTGCTGGTCTTTGTGCTCAAGCAACAGGAGAAGCGCCGCCGCAGCGAGTACGGCCCGGCGGGATGCAGCGAGTTCCGCACCGACCTGGCCCTGGACGAGTGCTTCGACCGGCTGGCCGCCCCCCAGGAGGAGGAGATTTTCGCCTACGAATGCACCCGGGAGCGGGACGGCAGCTTCACCCTCCACCTGACCCTCCACCGGCCCACCCAGCAGCCGGTGGACACCCTTTACACCCTCCGGCTGGACCCGGGGAATCAGACGGTGGTGACCCTGTTCTTTATCCGGGAGGCCTTTGGCTCGCCAGAGCCGGTCTTCCCGCCCGAGATGCTGGACGAGTTTATGGCCCAGAAGCTGGAGGCCCACCGCACCCATTGAGAGGCGCGCCGGGGCGAAAAAGGTCTTTTCATCCGGCGGGCTTTTTGGTATAATACATAGGTGCACCATGCTATATTGTATGGAGCAAAGGCGCGGGCTAGTAGCTCAGTTGGTCAGAGCTGGCGGCTCATAACCGCTTGGTCCCGGGTTCAAGTCCTGGCTGGCCCACCACGTCGGAATGGATTTCGCTCCATTCAAAAAGCCCGATCGGTTCCGATCGGGCTTTTCTCATACCGCTCCGTCATTCCTTCTTTTTCCCAGAAAGTCCCGCTTCGCGGGCTTTCCCGGGGGCCCCGTGTTTTTTCTCCCCGGCGTATCCCGCCGGGGGCTTTTGTTTTTGTGCAGCGAATCGGCGGCAAACCGGCCTCCTCCTTCGCCTTTCCGATACTTTTTGTATATCTTAACATTATTTATACTCTTCATTTTTGCAATCGTGTTTTTGGGATTGCGCCCCCTCGCCCGGGCTTGCTATAATAAGGGCACAGAGGAGGCATCCCACATGGCAACAGACATTCGCACCAAGATCGCCGAGGCGATGGAAGAGATGAGCCGCACCCGCCACCCGGACAAGATCAGCGTTCAGGATCTGGTAAACGCCTGCGGGGTTTCCCGCCAGACCTTCTATTATTATTTCGAGGACATCAACGCCGTGATGGACCTGATCTTCGAGCGGGGGCTCCGCCGGGCCCTGCGCAAATGCAGCCGGGCCCAGACTGCCGCCCAGGCCATCGTTTTGTACATCGAGGATTTTCTCGATTTCCACGAGCGGATCAACCGGGGCCTCAACGGGCCCAAGCGGGTCAACCACGAGCGGTTCATCATCCACAGCGCCCGCAACTTTGTCCAGGAACTGCTGCGGCGATACCCCGCCAGCGTCCGCCTGAGCGTCCGGGACACCCAGTTCCTGGTGGAGTTTTTCGCCGCGGGGATTGCCAACCTCATCATCTGGCACGGCACCGAACCCATGCGGGACCTGCCTTATCTCAGCGAAGAGATCGCCGCCCTGCTGCGGGCCCGGCTGGGGCCCGAGCAGCCCCCCGATTCTAACGTATAATTCCTGCCGGAGTGTCACACCTTGACACTCCGGTTTTTTTGTCAGGACAAATCCGCCGGAATGATAATTCCCCCTCCCTCGCCACTATGTTAAAATATCCACAAACAACACACCGCCTATACGATGGAGGAGGAACTGCACATCATGGCAAAGAAAACCATTTCCCGACGCGATTTTCTCTGCGGCGCCGCTGCGGGCGCCGTGGTGGGCGCGGCCGCTACCGGCCTGCTCACCGGCTTCGGCTCCGACCAGGCCGCCAGCGCTTCGGCCGCTGCCGGGGCCTATAAGCCCGGCACATACAGCGCCACCGCCCAGGGCATCAACACCGTCACCGTGACCATGACCGTGGACGCCGACAAGATTACCGACGTGGTCATCGACGTGTCGGGCGAGACCGAGGGCATCGGCGCCGGTCTGGGCGATCAGTTCACCGCCCAGATCCTGGACCGCCAGAACGCCGAGCTGGATTCCGTCTCGGGGGCCACCGTCACCTCCAACGCCGTCCAGCAGGCCGCCCAGGCCTGTCTGGCCCAGGCCAAGGGGGAGAGCGTCCTGATCCCGGTGGACGACGCCGCTTCTTCCAGCTGGCGCACCGCCCCCGATCCCATCCCCGACAGCGAGATCGCCGAGATCATCGAGACCGAAGTGGCCATCGTGGGCTTCGGCTACGCGGGCCTGAGCACCCTCCGCGCCTTGGGCGAGGCCGGGGTGAACGCCGTGGCCCTGGAGTCCATGTCCCGGGACAGCTGGTGGACCGTGGGCCATGACATCGGCCACATCAACTCCAAGATCCTGGCCAGCAAGGGCATTCCCCAGGTAGACCCGGTGGAGTTCGTCAACAACTGGATGCTCCAGACCCACAACAAGGCCAACCCCGCCCTGATTATGAAGTTCGCCCAGCACAGCGGCGACGCGGTGGACTGGTACCTCTCCCCCGTCAAACAGGAAACCCTGGACAAGGTGCGGACCCCCTACTGGCCCGAGACCGAATCCGCCATCCACCAGCTGAACAACGGCCTGCGCTACTACCCCGGCGAGATTCAGTGGTGGGAGGCCAGCTGGAACGGCGAGGGGATGGCCAACAACACCCCCGGCCAGCTGGAGCTGAAGGATCTGAGCCGGGACAACCTGGATTACATCGAGGCCAACTGCCCCTCGGTCAGCGTCCGGTTCAGCACCAAGGGCGTCCAGCTGGTGAAGGACGGCGACCGGGTGATCGGCGTCATCGCCCAGCAGGAGGACGGCAGCTATATTAAAATCCTGGCCGACCGGGGCGTGGTCCTGGCGGGCGGCGGCTTCGGCGGCAACCAGGAAATGCTGGCCGACCTGCTGCCCGGGGTCCACCGGATGTTCACCGGCGAGGAAGGCTTCTCCGCCCCCTTTGGCCGGGACGGCTCGGCCATCCAGATGGGCGTCTGGGCCGGCGGCCGTCTGGAGCCGGATATCTCCTCCATGAACTTTGACTCCGCTGTAGTGCCCGACTACATCCCCGGCCCCCTCTGGGTGGACAAGAACGGCCAGCGGTTCCAGAACGAGGCCTTCGCCGGCCCTGAGCTGAACGGCTTCTTTATGGCCCGGACCAAGCGGGGCAACATTACCTCCATCTACGACAGCACCTACCCCAGCCAGATCCGCCGGGGCTTCCCCGGCCACCAGGCCTTCGACTACACCAACGCCGAGACTGTCGCCGCCATGGAGGCCAACTTCGAGGCGGCCCGCACCGCCGGCGCGGCCGGGGCCAATGGCTGGTACTGCGCCGACTCCATCGAGGAGCTGGCCGGGATGATCGGGGTGGATGCCGGCGTGCTCACCGAGACGGTGGAGCACTACAACGAGCTGTGCGCCGCCGGGGTGGACACCGACTTCGGCAAGGATCCCCGGTTTTTGAACCCGGTGGCCGAGGGCCCCTTCTTCGCCCACGTCACCACCCCCAGCCTGGGCTTTGCCCTGGTGACCACCGGCGGCTTTGTGACCACCAACGACCAGCAGGTTCTGGGCGAGGACTACGAGCCCATCCCCGGCCTGTACGCCACCGGCAACACCTGCGGCATGCGGTTCGGCCCCGCCTACGTCACCCCCATCCCCGGCGTGAGCATCGGCATCTGCCTGACCCTCGGCCGTGAGCTGGGCAATTATCTGGCATCCCTTTGAACTTTTTGAAGCGTTTTCCTTTCTCTTTTTTGTGTGGACCCGGGCGTCTGTTCTGTACAGGCGCCCGGGCCTGTTTTTTAGGGTATTCCCCGGCCCGGCGGGTCCCCGGATCTGTGGCTGCCCGGGGCAGGGTGGTTTTTTTCTGCTTTTCCCTCAAAATCCCCCTTTCTTTTCCCTGAAACAATAGCACTTTCTTCAAAGCAGTGCTATAATAAAGTTGTATTGTCTATTGATTTTGGGGGACGAAAAAATCATGTGCAATCTACTTGCGGGCTCGCTTCAAACGGTGCACACCCTGCTGGATCAATTCAGCCAGAGCACCGGGGGCTATTACATTTATTATGACTTCGACCAGAATCTGGTACATTTTTCCCGGAACATCGAAGCCGCCGACGATCTGTTCTCGGTGCACAAGCTGGTCTGCACCCTGACCGAGTGGCGGCAGGGGGTCAACCCTCACGACGTGGCCCGGCTGGAGCGCACCATGGATGACCTGCTCAGCCGGAAGATCCGGCATTACAGCATCAACTACCGGGTGCTGAACCGGGAGGGGCGGAGCAGCTGGGTGAACAGCTGCGGCACCGCCTACTGCACCGAGAGCGGCCGGCTGGCCTATATCCTGGGCCAGCTGACCATCGGCAGCCCCATCCAGCCCAGCGGCAGTTACAGCAACCTTGAGCTGAAAAAGGAATCCCGGAAGCTCCTCTCCACCCTAGCCCCCGGCTACCTACTCCTGATCGGGGTGGACAACCTTAAAACCATCAACATGCGGGACGGCCGCAGTTTCGGCGACGCGGTTCTGGCGGATGTGGCCCAGGTAATCCGGGACGAAGTCCGCCATCAGGTGCCGGTCTACCGAATCAACGGCGACTGGTTCGCCCTCAACCTGCCGGGCTTCTCGGCCGAGCAGGTCTCCACCCTCTTCGACCGGGTCCAGGACCGGGTCTGCGGCCAGTGCACCATCTCGGCCGGGTGCGTCTCCTACACCGACTATCACATTGCTGACGAGCATCTGCCGCTTCAGTATGCCGAGACCGCCCTGGACCGCTCCAAGGCCCGGGGCAAGGGGGTTCTGACCTTCTTCACCCCCGAAATCTACGAGAAAAAGCTGCGCCAGCTGGAACTGCGGGAGGCCCTGGAAGCCAGCATCCAGGCCGGGTTCGAGGGGTTTGAGGTCTACTTTCAGCCCCAGTTCCGGGCCGAGAAATACACCCTCTACGGGGCCGAGGCCCTACTGCGCTACCGCTCGGCCCAGCTGGGGGTGGTCTCCCCCAGCGAGATGATCCCCGTACTGGAACAGAGCGGGCTGATCTGCTCCACCGGGCTTTGGGTGCTCCGCCAGGCGCTGCGGGCCTGCCGGCGCTGGCGGGCCCGGATCCCCCAGTTCCATATTTCGGTGAATATGTCCTACCGCCAGCTGGAACAGGCCTCCATCGAGGAGGACGTGCTGGATCTGGTGCGGAACAGCGGGCTCCCCGGCAGCGCCTTGACCATCGAGGTCACCGAGAGCATGGAGCTGGCCGATTACCCCCATCTGAACCGGCTGTTCCGCCGCTGGCGCAAACAGGGCATTGAGATCTCGGTGGACGATTTCGGCACCGGATATTCCAGCCTGAGCCGGCTGAAAGAAATGGCCATCGACGAGATCAAGATCGACCGGTGCTTTGTCTCGGGCATCCAGAACAGCGCCTACAACTACCGGCTTTTGAACAACATTTTGGAACTGGCCGAGAGCAACCAGGTGCGGGCCTGCTGCGAGGGGGTGGAGACCCTCGAGGAATTGCAGGTACTCCAGGGGCTCCACTGCAACCTGCTGCAAGGGTATCTGTTCTCCCACCCCTGCACCGCCGCGGAGTTTGAACGCCGGTTTATAAACGAGGGGGCCCATTCCCTGCCCCTGCCCCCGGCGCCTCCCGCCGCCCCCGCCCCAGGCGGGGCCGAGCCCTCCGATGGAGAGATCACCCAGGCCATTCTGAACGCCGAAAACGATCTTTTCTATCTCTGCGATCTGGAGACCTATCAGCTCTACTACCTGAACGCCGCCGGGCAGCGGCTTTTCGGAGTTCAGGATTACAAGGGCAAACCCTGCTATAAAGTCCTGCGGGGCCGGGACAGCCCCTGCCCCTTCTGCAACAACCAGCTGTACCAGAACACCTTCTCTCTGGGAGCAGGAAAACCCCTACTGCCAGCGGCATTTCCTGTTAAAAGACAAAATTCTGACCTACCGCGGGCGGAAAGCCCGGCTGGAAGTGGGGCTGGACATCACCAAACAGGAATACGTCAGCCAGGCCGCCCGGGAGCGGCTGAACTTCGCCGAGAAGATTGTGGAGGGGATGAACGCCCTCTCGGTCTGCGCCGACTACGCCGAGGCGGTGAATCGGGTTCTGGCCCTGATGGGGGACTTTTACCAGGCGGACCGGGCCTATCTCTTCGAGCCCAGCGCTACCTGCCCCAACTGCTGGACCAACACCTACGAGTGGTGCGCCGTCAACGTCTCGCCCCAGAAGCAGAAGCTCCAGCAGGTGGGCCCCCACCAGCTGGGCCGGTGGCTGACCCTCTTTGATCAGGATCAGTCGGTGATCCTCTTCGGGCTGGACTCCCTGCGAGCCGTCAGCCCCCAGGAATGGGCGGACCTGACCGACCAGGACATCCAGCGTCTGATCGCCGTTCCCCTGCGGGCCAACGGCAAAACCGTGGGCTTTTTGGGGGTGGACAACCCCCGCTACTGCATCCACGATGACTCCCAGATCCGGGTTCTGGCCGGGTTCCTTCTGACCCGGATGAACCAGGAACGGAACGAACGGCGATACCGGATGCTGATGCAGGAGTCCAACCAGGATCTTCTGCGCAGCCTCAAGGTGGGCTACTGGACCCTGGAAATGCACAAAAAAGACGGCCGCCGGGAGATGATCGTGGACCCCACTATGCAGGAACTGCTGGCTATGCCGGAATTTTTCTCCCCCTGCGAGAGCTACCATTTCTGGGCTTCCCGGGTGAAAAACACCGCCCAGCCCGCCGTGGAGCAGGCTCTGGGCCAGATGATCGAAACCGGCCAGCTGGTACAGATCGAGTTCCCCTGGGAGCACGACCGCCAGGGCGAGATCCAGCTGCGGCTCTCCGGCATGATGATGGAGGAGACTCCCTCTCTCACCCGGCTGAACGGGTACTGCCGGCTTCTTTCCGGCCGTTAAGCCTCTCCCCGGGCAAAGCTTTTTGCCCCCAGCCGCCACGAATTGACTTTCTGGCCCAAAACCGGTATATTAAAAGACATGTTTGCTCCGGGGACTCCGCCGGCCCCGGTCGAAGACCTGCGCGGAAGAAAGGTATGGTTTTTTGTGATAAACTTTTTGGAGCTGTTGGAAAACGGGCTGGACTCCATCCTGGCGATTGTCGTCCCGCTCATCGCCCTGATCGCCGAAATCATCGGCCTGTTCATCATCATTTTCAGCCTGTTCAAATCCACCTATCATTATCTGCGCGTGTCGCTGTTCCACGACGACTACGACTTCCACCTGGAGATGAGCAGCGGCCTGACCACTGCGCTGGAATTCCTGCTGGCGGCCGAGGTGACCAAGACCATCCTTCAGCCGGAGCTGGCCACCGTGCTGCTGCTGGGGCTGACTTTTGCCCTGCGCGCTGCCATGAGCATCCTGCTCCACGCCGAGATGAAGACCGCCCGGGCCGAAAAAGCCGAGGAACGCCGCGAGGCCAAGCGGGAGGAGATCCGCGAGGGGAAAAAGGCCGAGGCCGCGCAAAACAAAAAAGCACAGGCCGATTGAGTGTTTGGAAAACGCAAACTGCCGAAGTTTTCTCTTCTTTTCCGGGCAGGATTGTAAAAAATGGAAAATCTATGAACAGTCCATTGACAGTTTGAAAACAAAAGGCTATACTCGCACCATCGCAAGCAAAGGCGCTGACAGAAGCAATTCTGTCAGCGCCTTTTTGTTTGGCATCGCCGTTCAGAGAGAATAGAGGGCTCCCCGATCGGCGGGCCGCCCGGGCGGAAGCGAGAACCGCCGGGCCGGCCAACACAACTGAATGGGAGGTTATAGCATGTTCAACGCAATCAACACCTGTTGGACGCTCGTGGGAGCGTTTCTGGTCTACTTCATGCAGGCAGGCTTCGCCCTGTGTGAAGCGGGCCTCACCCGTGCCAAGAACACCGGCAATATTCTGATGAAGAATATGATGGACTTCTGCATCGGCACCCCCTGCTACTGGCTGGTGGGCTTCGGGCTGATGTTCGGCGGCACCGGCGCCCTGATCGGCGGCTTTGATCCCTTTATGCTGGGGGATTACAGCCATCTGGGGTTGGATATTCCCCTTTGGGTTTACGCCGTGTTCCAGACCGTTTTCTGCGCCACAGCCGCCACCATCGTCTCCGGCTCCATGGCTGAGCGCACCAACTTCAAGGCCTACTGTGTCTACTCCGCCGCCATTTCCCTGCTGGTCTACCCCATCTCCGGCCACTGGATCTGGGGCGGCGGCTGGCTGGCGGGCCTTGGGTTCCACGATTTTGCCGGCTCGGCCGCAGTGCACAACGTGGGCGGCATCATCGCCATGCTGGGCGCCTGGATGCTGGGCCCCCGGATCGGCAAGTACGACAAGGACGGCAAAGCCCACGCCATCCCCGGCCACAACATGACCGCCACCGCCCTGGGCGTCTTTATCCTCTGGTTCTGCTGGTTCGGCTTTAACGGCGGTTCTTCCCTGGCTCTGTCCACCGACGAGGCCATGACGCTCACCGGCCTGGTCTGCTTCAACACCAATCTGGCCGCCGCCGTGGCCACCTGTGTGGCCATGATCTTCACCTGGGTGCGGTACGGCAAGCCCGATGTCTCCATGACCCTGAACGCCGCTCTGGCTGGTCTGGTGGCCATTACCGCCGGCTGTGACTGCGTCTCCCCCTTCGGCGCCTTTGCCATTGGCGCCGTGGCCGGCGTGCTGGTGGTTCTGTCGGTGGAGTTCTTCGACAACGTCGCCAAGATCGACGACCCCGTCGGCGCGGTCTCGGTTCACTTCGCCAACGGCGTCTGGGGCACCCTGGCCGTGGGCCTGTTCTCCACCGGCAACAACGGTGTGGGCAAGGGCCTGTTCTACGGCGGCGGCCTGAGCCAGCTGGGCACCCAGGCCCTGGGCATCCTGACCGTGGATGTCTACGTCCTCATTATCATGTTTATCGTCTTTAAGCTGATCGACAAGACCATCGGCCTGCGGGTTCCCGCCGAGGTGGAGCTGGACGGTCTGGACATCCACGAGCACGGTCTGGCCTCCGCCTATGCCGGGTTTGCCATCCAGGACGCCACCATCGGCACCATGTCCGTCAACGAGAACACCGATCTGGGCGAGGACGACCCCGCCAAAGCCTCGGCACACCAGATGGCCGCTGCCGTGCCTGTGGTCCAGGAAAAGACCATTCCCGCCCTGGGCGAGACCGATACCGGCATGCACAAGATTTCCATTATCCTCAAGCTGAGCAAGTTTGACGAGCTGAAAAACGCCCTCAACGAGCTGGGCGTCACCGGCATGACCGTCACCCAGGTGATGGGCTGCGGCATCCAGAAGGGCTCCAGCGAGAAGTACCGCGGCATCCCCATGGACACCAACCTGCTGCCCAAGGTCAAAGTGGAGGTCATTGTCTCCAAGATCCCGGTGGATTCCGTGATTGCAGCCGCCAAAAAGGCGCTCTATACCGGCCACATCGGCGACGGCAAGATCTTTGTCTACAACGTCACCCGGGTGGTTAAGATCCGCACCGGAGAGGAAAATTTTGACGCTCTCCAGGATGTGGAGTAACCGATTCTTTCCGCCATCTTCTTTTTCTCCTAAATCCTGATCCTGTGTGAAAAGGCCCTGTCCCGGCTCTTATCCGGGGCCGGGTCTTTTCCGCTCCGGGAGGCCCGGCCCCAAACTTCACCGGCAGGCTTGATTTTTGGGCCCGGCTATGCTACAATCAACGTAACTTCATCCTGTTTAAAGCATGGATGCGGACAAACCGGAGCAGAACCCGGCGCGTCCAGAGAGGGCTGCCGCCGCTTGTCGGCGCGCTGTGAGCAGCCCCGCTGGCCGGCCTGCCCCCTACCACCGCGGAGCGCAGGGGCGAACCCCTGCCGGGTGCGCCCGTTACAGCACAGCGAGTGGCGCCGCCCTCTGGGCTGGTGCAATTCGGGTGGAACCGTGGAGTTTCCCTGAGCTTTTCAAAACGTTCAGGCGCTTCATCCCGTAGCAGATTTTGCGGGATGGAGCGCTTTTTATTTTACCGCGGCTTATTTTATCGTGAAAGGAAAGACTGCGCTATGAAAATCATCTACAAAGACGGCGTTGTCGCCGAGTGCCCCCAGGAGGAAGAACTCCATGTCCTGCGCCACACGGCGGCCCATGTGATGGCCCAGGCCATCAAACGGCTGTACCCCGAGGCGGATTTCGCCTTCGGCCCCGCCACTGAGAACGGTTTCTACTACGACGTAGACCTGGGCGACACCAAGCTCACCGACGACGACCTGGCCGCCATCGAGAAAGAGATGCGAAAGATCGTCAAGGAGAACCTGGCCATCAAGCCCTTTATCCTGCCCCGGGCCGAGGCCGAGAAGCTGATGGCCGACCGCAAGGAGAAGTACAAGGTGGAGCACATGGCCGATCTGGCCGATGAGACCGAGTTCAGCTTCTTCCAGCAGGGCGAGTATGTGGATATGTGCATCGGACCCCACCTGACCTACACCAAGGCCCTGAAGGCCTTTAAGATCACCCAGCAGTCCGGCGCTTACTGGAAGAACGACAAGGACAACAAGATGCTGACCCGGATCAACGGCGTAGCCTTCCGCAGCCAGGAAGAGCTGGAAGCCTGGGAGAAGCAGCAGGAAGAGGCCCGCGCCCGGGATCACCGCAAGATCGGCAAAGAGATGGGCCTGTTCATGACCGACGACCTGGTGGGCCGCGGCCTGCCCATGTTCCTGCCCAACGGCTACACCGTCTGGCAGGAGCTGGAGAACTATATCAAGGCCAAGGAGCGTGCCCGGGGCTATCAGCACGTCATGACCCCCTGCGTGGGCACCGTCAACCTCTACAAGACCTCCGGCCACTGGGATCACTACCGGGAGAACATGTTCCCCGCCATGGAGATGGAGGGCGAGAGCTACGTCCTGCGTCCCATGAACTGCCCCCACCACATGATGATCTACGCCAACCGGCCCCACTCTTACCGCCAGCTGCCCATCCGGATCGGCGAGATTGCCCACGATTTCCGTTATGAGTCCAGCGGCACCCTGAAAGGCATCGAGCGCGGCCGTCACTTCTGCCAGAACGACGCCCACCTCTTCGTCACCCCCGACCAGATCAAGAGCGAAGTGGCCGCCGTCTGCGACCTGATTTTTGAGGTCTACCGTGACTTCGGCATCACCGATTACCGCTGCGTCCTCTCCCTGCGCGATCCCGCCGACAAGAAGAAGTACCATGACGACGACGCTATGTGGAACCACGCCGAGGCCGCCCTGCGGGAAGTTCTGACCGAGCTGGGCATCGAATTCACCGAGGAGATCGGCGAGGCAGCCTTCTATGGCCCCAAGCTGGACGTGAACGTCCGGCCCGCCGTGGGCGCCGAGTACACCCTGTCCACCTGCCAGCTGGACTTCTGCCTGCCGGCCAAGTTCCACCTGACCTATGTGGACAGCGACGGCACCGAAAAGACCCCTGTGGTGCTCCACCGCGCCATCCTGGGCTCCATTGACCGGTTCATGGCCTACCTGATCGAGGAGACCAAGGGCCGCTTCCCCACCTGGCTGGCCCCCACCCAGGTCAAGGTTCTGCCTGTCTCCGAGAAGACCCTGGAGTATGCCCAGTCCGTCACCGACAAGCTGGCCGAGGCCGGCATCCGTGTGGCTCTGGACTCGGACAACGAGAAGATCGGCTACAAGATCCGCGCCGCCCAGCAGGTGGACCGCGTGCCCTATATGCTGGTCCTGGGCGCCAAGGAGGCCGAGGCCGGCAACGTCTCGGTCCGCGACCGGAAGGGCGAAACCACCACCATGGAACTGGACGCTTTCATCCAGAAGGTCTGCGACGAGATCGCCAACCGCACCCACGACTAATTTCCCATAACCCCCAAAGGCCGCCGAAAGGCGGCCTTTTTCTGTTGCCCGCGCTGATGAGGATTTGCCGCTTTTTCGAGAAAAAGCGGCGCAAAAAGCGTTCACACCTGAAAAAATAGTACAATCGCTGAAATTCCGGGCCGATTTTTCACTGGTATCACAATCCGAAATATATCACCGCTATTTTCGTTGACATTTTCGTAACCAATATGCTATATTGACCTTACGGGGACGATATTCCGTCGCACATCTGATCTTGGAAAGGAAGTGTTTTTCATATGAAGAAACGCATTTTACTTCTTATTCCCTGCATTCTCCTGGCCCTGGGCCTTCTGACCGCCTGCGGAGACAATGGCAGCCAGTCCTCTGGCTCTATTGAGAATCAGCTTATCAACGCGAAATGGGAGTCGAGTATTTCTAATGACACAAAGCTAGGTGGCCTAATTGATATTGATAGCCACCTTGGGGATATTCTTACCATCAAGTTTGAAAAAAATGGTACTGGTTATATTGATATCCTCAAGAACTCTGGGTTCCAAATCACCTTTAACTGGGAGGTAAATCAAGCAACCAAGCAGATTAAGCTCACATTTGATAAAGCCGGATTCATTCCCTTCAATCTTAATTTCCAGTTAGATCCTTCCGGACTGGTTCTTGATGGAACTAATTTCAAGATCAAATTTAATAATCAGAACTAAAATCACTCTTTATCTAGACGTTTTACATGAATTACAAAAAGAGCCGCTGCGGTCTACCCGCGGCGGCTTTTTTTGTATCCCTTTGCATCGTTCAAAGACAAAGAAAAAGCGATGAATTCAATCCATCGCTTGCATGGCGCCTCTTGCCTGACTCGAACAGGCGACACCCTGATTAACAGTCAGGTGCTCTAACCGACTGAGCTAAAGAGGCATCTATATAAAACGGCCGAACAGCCGTTTTATTTCAAATGGTGACCCGTACCGGAATCGAACCGATGTTAAAGGCGTGAGAGGCCTCTGTCTTAACCGCTTGACCAACGGGCCATATTTACGAGCCGGGGTTCACCCGACTCGTTTATTATAGCGTATCCGGTGCGAAATGTCAACAGGAAAATTCAAATTTTCCAAAAAAATTCTTTCCGGGGTCTCTCAGCGCATCCGCTGCCAGGAACGGCGGGCGGCGGCCATCATCAAATGGAAATAGACGGTGGTCATGCTCACCGGCTCGCCCAGCTGCATCCGCTGACGCTGGGGCAGATCCTTCAAAAGGCCGCAGTAGAGGCACCGCAGCCCCGACAGCTGCAAAAAGTCGCTGGGCCGCATCAGGACACTGTCCTTGGGCAGCTCCAGTGCCTGGCTCTGGCGCAGCACCTCGCTGACAAACTGGGAGCAGAAAAAGTGCCGCTGCCGCTGCAAACGGATATTCATCTTGCACAGCAGAAGCCCGAAGATATTAAAATGGTAGAAATCCTGGCTGACCATCTCCTCGGCCAGCTGGCGGGCCTGATGATAAACATGGTCCTCTACCCGCAGTTCATACACCGCACAGGGTATCTTCCCCCAGCGGGTGAACAATCCCTGGTTTAAAAATTCCCGGCAGGGCCCCGCAGGGAACAAGGTGTATCCGTTCTTGCGGGAAGAACTGTACAAAGTCCCCAGATCGTCGTCAAACGCCACCGAAACATGGGTATAGGGCTCCTTGGTAAAGGTATAAACCAGGTGAGAGAGAACGGTCCCGGATCGGGTCAAAAATATGTAAATGCTTTTCATCTGCAATTCCTTTTTGTCCATTGGTCTTATCTGGTATGCCGTGGTTCTCCGACCTGCCGCTGAGAATAATCCACACACATACGCGCATCAGTATATCATAGAATCCCCCTGCTTTCCATAGGGAAAATGGACAGTTTTTGTCAGGAATTTCCTCTTTGCAGGGCGGGTGGTCTATTTTCCTTTTCTCCCGGATATCCGGGGAGAAGCGCCTCTTATCTATCCTTACGAAGGATTCCCTGCTCTTACTGCAATTTAAAATCCGGGCAGCCCTTTTTTCGACGGCCGCCCGGACAAAAAATAAAACGCAGAATCCAAAGATTCTGCGTTTTTCGTGGTGCACCTCCAGGGACTCGAACCCTGGGCCCACTGATTAAGAGTCAGTTGCTCTACCAACTGAGCTAGAGGTGCATACCATCAGGATACGGTTTCAATATCCTGATGTGAGAGAAGCCGGCGACTACCTATTTTCACAAGCCGTTTCCAGCTAACTATCGTCGGCACAAGTGAGCTTAACTTCTGTGTTCGGAATGGGAACAGGTGGATCCTCACCGTCATCGACACCGGCCATATTTACTGAGTTACCTCAGCGC
>NZ_BQKV01000080.1 GCF_022180365.1 Faecalibacterium gallinarum | reverse complement strand
ACTGCGGCGGATGGAACCAAAATCGCTTTTGTGTTAATCGGTTCTTTTCCGATACATTTCCAAAATAATACCATAGTCTTTTCGTTTAAGCCACTTGAAGTTAAGAACAGGGTTCTCATAAACTTAGTCCTCTTTTAATTTTTCAAATTAATATTTGTCGATGGCTTTATTATACTATGACCGCTTACTTATGGGAATAGATGAATTGTAAACTTGCTGGGGAAAATCGCTAATGGAAGCCGGTGTTTGTTCTTTGCTTATCGGTCAAAGCGAAACTTGAACAGTGCGGCGATTAGCTTCTACTTCACATATTCCTCAACCTCGGCGTTGACTTTCCCATGTACTTTGGAGCAATAGCGGATATATCCGGCGTAGTGGGAAAGAACGGTGTCGATTGCGTCGGGGTCGCCCTCATGGGCTTTGACGATTGTTTCATAGGGGAGAAGTTTACTCATGGTCTTTTCCCTCCATGAGCCGCCGTAACCGCTGCAAGGCAAGCTGGATATGCCGCCCCGCTGTGCTGTGTGTCCGGCCGATATGTACGCCGATCACTCGCTGCGGCTGGTGCATGAAGTAATAGCGGAAAATTTCTTCCTGTGTCTGCTCCGGCAAACGGACAAGGGCGGCGGCAAGTTCCGCATGGTACAGAACGGCGGTCTGGCCGCAGGCGTTAAAAAGATATTCTTCAAGCTGCTCCGGCTCGGCAAGCTGGACAAACTTCTCATTCATCAGACAGTCAAGGGAAACTTCCCGTTCCCACCTCCGGCGCAGATTCAAAATTTTATCTATGGCTGCGTGACGAATGACAATCTTGCAAAAGGCATTAAAGGTGTACTGGATATGAACTTTATAGGCTTCATCTTCGGTCATGGAAATTCCCCCTCTCTGAATAATAGTGCGGGGCGGCAGCACCCCTTGCTGTCGCCCCTTGATTGCCTACCAGCAAAGGCGGGCGGGGCTGTCAACGGCGGCGCGGTACGCGCCGTTCATCTTGACCGTTGACTGGCTCGGCTGGCTTTGCTATCAATCTTTAAGAAATAGATTTACCTAATGCCTCTGCTTCTTCGAGTTGCTTTGGCTTGTTTAATATTGCTCCGGCGTCCATATTGCCGCCAGCATATACAATTCCAATATTCTTCCAGCCCAAATGAGAAGTTAACCCCTCATAAAATGCTTTGACAGGTGCGAAATTATTTTCTGTATCACCTTCGGCGGCCATAAGTAGAATACAATCCTTTTTAGGATTTTCATAGTTTGGGGTCAGTTCGGCAACTGCGAAAAGTCGGTCGAACGCACATTTCAGTTGACCACTAATTCCCCAGTAATACATAGGAGAAGCTAAAACCACAATATCTGCGTCCTTGTAGGCCGGATAAATCTTCTGCATATCGTCTTTTTGAACACACGGGCTTGCTGTGTCCTTGCCGCCATTACAACAACCTAAGCAACCATGAATGTTCATTTTTTGCAAGTCAAAACATATAACTTCATTTCCCGTGGCTTCTGCTCCTTTTATGAAATGAGTTATAAGGGCTTTAGTATTTCCATTCGGGCGTGGGCTCCCATTCAAAATACAAATCTTTTTGCTCATAAGCTATACACCTCCAAAATTTATGTTATAATTATAGCAGCACATACAAGTAAAATAAAGTACGCACATTTTAGTTAGATACTATCTAAAAGGAGAGTTATATTTATGTTTAAAGATTTTATAGCAAATGCAAATTTTGAAGATACCGGATTTAGTTATACATTGTCGTTAATTAACGGAAAATATAAAATGGTAATCCTGTACTGCCTTATGGAATTTAAAGTAGTACGATATAATGAGTTGAAGCGATATATCAAATCTATATCCCACAAAACTTTAAGTAATTCTCTAAAGGAATTAGAGAAAGACCAACTCATAATCCGCAAAGAATACCCTCAAATACCGCCCAAAGTTGAATACAGTTTATCGGAAAAAGGGCAGTCGCTCATGGAAATATTAGACCAGTTATGTGTATGGGGCGAGAACCATAGAGATAGCTCAAAATAGTGGGGCTGTCGCTTGTCAATTTCTTGTGTGTTACTTTATAGCACATGAGCATTTACTCAAGGCACATATTTATCTACATACAGCAAGCGGCGATACTCCTGCTCTGGAATATCGCCGCTTTCGTTCTCATATATCAAAACTTGTCACATCAAGGCGCTTTCAAAAATGGTGTAGTAAGCGCCCTTTTGCTCCGCAGAGCCATTGATTTTACTGGCTTTTTGGGGACTTTTCAAGATACTGCCGTGGCAGATAAATAAAATTTTGGTCATGGTATCCTCTCCCTTTAAATGTGCAGGTCTTTCCGGCAAAAGGCCGCCGCCCCCAGACCGTAAAGAGCCAGACCGCCCAGACCCAGCAGGGCGGCCCCGGCCAGAGCACCGCTCTCCCGGGCCACCAGCCCCTCGGGGTCGAAGAGGGTGAAGAAGGTGAAGTACTTGGCGTTTTCCACCTTGCCGCCCATATTGGCCAGCATCTGGATCACATACATCAGGATGGGCACCCCCGCCCCAAAGCCCACGCTGTATTTGGTGTCCGGCGCAAGGCAGGAGGCAGCAAAGCAGATTCCCCCGATCAGAAGATGGAGGCAGAGCAGCCCCCCGTTGAGGGTCAGCAGCTGGGCGGTATCCAGCTCACCGGGGAAATACCAGGCCCCGCAGACCAGCTCCAGAATGGTGCTGTACCCCACCAGAATCACGGTGCCTGTGAGCAGCACCAGCATCTGGGTCAGGGCGATGGTCCGCCGCTTCACCGGCGCCGCCACCAGGGAGACCATGGAGTGATCCTCCACATACTTTGCCACCAGGGCGTTGCCCCGCAGGATGCAGAACAGCATGGGGAAGATCAGCAGGATAAATCCGTAGAGGTACGAGCACATAAACCCGATGAGGGTGGTGGCCCCGGCGGTCATCCCCACCGCTGCCATCAGCTCGGGCATCAATTCCACATAGCTGTCCAGCAGGGCCGAGAGCTCCGGGTCGTACATACTGATGATGATGGAGACATACAGGGTCAAAACCGCCCCAAAGATCACCAGCAGCCGGATGCTGGCTTTCATCTCCCGCTTATAAAGTACACCGCTCATCATTCCCCACGCCCTCCGTAATAGTTCATGAAAATTTCCTCCAGGCTCTGGCGGGTGGCCACCGTGACCCGGCAGCCCTCCTGCTGGCCGTCGAAATCCTTGGCGAAGGCCTCGGCCTGCTGGACGCTGTCCAGGGTGACGGTATACCGCCGGATGTGCCGCTGACGCAGCGCTTCCACCGAGTCCACCGCCGCCAGCCGCCCGGCCCGGATGATCCCGATCCGGTCGCAGGTGCGCTCCACCTCCTCGAACATATGGCTGGAGAGCAGAATGGTTTTCCCTTTCTGCTTTTCGGCCGCCACCAGCTCCACAAAGCGGCTCTGCATCAGGGGGTCCAGGCCGCTGGTGGGCTCGTCGAAAATCAGGATCTCCGGGTCGTGCATCATGGCGGCCACCAGGCCCAGCTTCTGTTTCATGCCTTTGCTCATTTTTTTGATTTTGCCGCTGGGGTCCAGCTCGAACCAGTCCAGCAGTTCTTTTTTCCGGTTGCCCGCCCCCAGTTTGCGGTAGCCCTCCATAAACCGGAGATACTCGGCGCCGGTCATATCCCCGAAAAAGCTGATCTCCCCCGGGACATATCCCAGCCGGGCCTGGATTTTGTCGCTGTCCCGCCAGCAGTCCAGCCCATCAATCCGGCACTGGCCCTGCTGTGCTTTCAAAAAGCCCATCAGGTGGCGGATGGTGGTGGTTTTGCCTGCGCCGTTGGGCCCCAAAAATCCGAAGGCCTCCCCCTTTTCCACCGAGAAAACCAGGTCAAACACCCCTTTGCCTCCCCCGTAGTCCCGGGTGAGGTGGTCTACACAGATCACGCTCATTGGTATTCCTCCTTGTAAGTGCTCTTTTTCAGCAGCTGCGCCCAGGTGCGGAACTCCCGCCCCAGCTCCTCGGCGCAGATGGGCAGCCCCTGCATCTGCCGGTCGTGGAGATAGCCGTCGGTCATCCAGGCCAGCATCCGGTAGATCTGGGCCGGGTCCACCCCGGGCTTGAACTTGGTCAAATCAATCCCCGAAAAGAATTTGCCGTAAATCTCGCCGGAAGCCTGGCTCAAAGACACTTTCAGCTCGCCGGAAACCTCCTCCTTATCCGAGTAATAGGCCCGGATGCAGAACTCCATGATGTAGGGGTGTTTTTGCATCAGCTTGATTTTATCCGACGCCGCCCGGAGCAGCAGCTCGTAAAAGTCGGTGATTCGGAACAGCTCTTCGCTCACCACACACGCGGTCGCGGTCTCGATGGCGTATTCATATACCGAAAAATACAGTTCCTTTTTGTTCCGGAAATAGTAGAACAAAAGCCCTTTCGAGACTTCCGCCTTGGCCGCGATCAAATCGGTGGAGGCTTTTTTGTAGTCGTTCTGGGCGAAGACCTCCATGGCCGCGTTGAGGATCCGCAGCTGTTTTTCTTCCGGCAGCTCCCTGAACCGTGGGTTCATGCCGCACCTCCTTTTTAACCGGGTTTGACTGGCCCGGTCGGGTTTGTTTTTATGATACCGGATTGACTCAAATTTTCAAGGCCCCGCCCCCATTTTGGCACAGAAAAACCGGGCCCCGTTTCCAGGGCCCGGTTTTTCTGTTTCTGTGTGTGCAAATAACTGCCCCAGGGGCAGAGGGGAATATCAAAATCTCTTATTCCGCAGCCTCAGCGATGGCGTTGGCAGCGTTGCGGCCGGCGATCTTGCCGAAGCAGACCGACTGAGAGTAGCCGCCGGACTGGTAGGTCACCTCGCCCGCGCCGTACAGGTCGGTGACGACGGAGCCGTCCTCATACAGAGCCTGTGCGTACTCGTTGCAGGCCAGGCCGCCCTTGGTCATGTGGTTCGCGGTCTGGACCTGGACAGCATAGAACTTGCCGGTGTCGATGGTGTTCTTGGGGGTGGTGCCGAACTCGTCGGCGGTGCCGTTGAAAGCGGCGTTGTAGGTGTCGATGGAAGCCTGCAGCGCCTCGGCGGGCACGCCCATCTGCTCGGCCAGAGCCTCGATGGAGTCAGCCTCCAGCCAGTAGCCAGCCTTGGTCTGCTTGCGCAGGCGGCCGTCGGTCTCCAGGCCCTTGGAGTCAATCACCATCCAGGCGGTGTCCTCGGCCAGGATCTTGGTGCCCAGCTCGAGGCCGGCAGTGCTCACCTCGTTCAGGAAGCGCTCGCCGCTGCCGTTGACCAGCACGAAGGCCTGGCCGGAAGAGGTCAGGTCGCGGCGGGTCTTGAGGATGTAGGGGAAGGCGCGGACGGTGTCCATGTTCTGGAGCATCATGCCGTCCTCTTCAAAGACCTTGACGAAGTCGCCGGTGGTGCCCATCATGTTGGAGGTGGTCATCACCTCGTAGCCGGGGGCGTACTCGGCCAGCAGCTCAGGGTTGCTGCAGAAGCCGCCGGTGGCAACGATGGTCTTTTTGGCCAGGATGTTGTAGCTCTCGTTGTGGTTGGTCTGGACGGCCACACCGGCAACCCGGTCGCCGTCCCAGACAAAGTCCATGCCGGCGGTGCCGGTGCGGATATCCACGCCCAGCTCGTAGGCGGTCTTCTCCATGTTGTCCATGATGGTCTCGCCGGCGTAGGTGTCAGCGTCCACCATGTGGTTGCCCATGCCGTAGGTGTAGTTCAGCTCGGTGCCCATCTCACGCAGCCAGGCGTCGGTGGTGAACTCTTCCTCGGCCCAGACCTTGACCCGCTCGGGGGTGTCGCCGTTGTCGGCATAGTCGTTGATGAAGTCCTCAACGGTGTACTCGATGCCGGCCTCTTCCTGTGCCTTGGAGCCGAACAGATCGTAGAAGTTCATGTCCAGCTTGCCGTTGCCGCCCAGGATATCCAGCTTTTCCACCACGATGACGTTCAGGTCGGGGTTGGTCTGCTTGGCCACCACAGCAGCTGCCAGACCAGCGGGGCCGCCGCCGATGACCACGATGTCACACTCGGCGTCCTCGAGGGTGGTGGCGGGGTACTCCACGCCGGAGTTGGTGGCGAAGGTAATCTTCGGAGCCTCCAGGCCGGCCTTGGCCATGGCGTCGGCCACCGCGGCCTTCACGCCGAAGCTGGAGAAGGTGGCGCCGGTAACCGAGTCAACCACGGGGGTGCCGGCGGCGACGATCCGCTCCTCCAGCACAGGGAACGCACGGCTGATGACAGCCGAGGTATCGTGGTTCTCGCCCAGCTCGATGTCGGTGATCTTGCCGGCGTCGAAGGTGACGGTGACGGTCAGCTCACGGTCGTAGCTGGTGGCGGTGCCCTCAAAGCTGCCGCTGACGGCCTCTGCCGGGGCAGATGCCGCCGAGCTGGCGGTGCTGCTGGAAGCGCCGGAACCACCGCAGGCTGCCAGAGACAGCAGCATGCTGGCGGAGAGCGTCAATGCCAGGACTTTGGACATTTTTCTCATGATGTTTCTCCTTTTTGTGTGTTGTCCTTCCTCTTTGGGTGTTTCCACCTCGTGGCATTATAACAGACGCGCACACATTCCGCAAGGCAAATTTTAAGAAATCTTAAGATTTGCCTGATTTTGACAATTTTTTGCTAATACTCGCCACAGCGCATCTTTTTGGGTGAGTTGTTTTTTATTGCGGACAGTTTTGGCAGAACGGGCCGGCCACCCCGGCTCAATAGCGCAGGACAAAATAGACCACATACACCCAGCTGAGCAGGCCGTGAAAAATCGCCCAGCCCACCGAATGCCAGGTCGTGTAGCTGATGACCATGGCCAGGGCGCTGCCGAAGGTGATGCCCGATTTTACCGTCTTTTTGACTGTAATTTCTTCCATCCTCTTTGCTTACACCTCGAAATCCAGGCAGACCCGCTGGGCGGTATAGGGCCGCACCTTGCCGTCCGCCACCGCCACATGGAGCGGATGGGTGCTGTACCCCGCCAGGGCGGCGGCGTCCACAAAGGTGGAATCCAGCATCAGGTCGGCGTTGGAGCTGGGCAGACGGCCGGTCTGGACCCGGATCTCCAGAAGGCCCGGGATCTGGCCCGCCAGACCCTCCAGGCCGGCTTTGATCCCTGCTTTGACCGTCTCTTTTTCCTCCGCCGAAAGGCTGTCTTTCAGCGTCCAGAGAATGATATGTTTGACCATAAAAATCTACCTCCTTGTCTTGCCGGCCCGGGGGCGCGGCTTCTGCCGCCATTATAGCACAGCCGCCCGCCGCCGAACAGATGGGGGTCGGTTTCTGCCGGATTTTGCAGAAAATTTGGTTCCGGCGGCAAAGTGTGGTATACTTTTCCCGAGAAATATCCACCGGCGGGCCCCCTCGCCGGATTGCAGGAAGGAAGGCAGCGTTTATGGCAATCACCATCCACATCTACTACACCGGCCAGGGCGGCAGCGCCCGGCAGTTTGCCCAGGAAATGACTTCCAGCGGCGTGGTCCAGCGAATCCGCGCCGAGGACGGCAATCTGGGTTACCACTATTTCTTCCCCATGGAGGACCCCGAGACCGTCCTTTTGGTGGACAGCTGGGCCGACCAGGCCGCCATCGACCGGCACCACGCCTCCCCCATGATGGGCGAGATCTCCCGCCTGCGGGAAAAATACGACCTGCACATGAAGGTGGAGCGCTACCGCTCCGACGAGGAGGGCATCCCCGCCCAGGACCAGGCCTTTATCAAAACCTGATTTTCTTTAACAGCAAAGCACCCCGGCCAGGGCGGCGCCAAACCCGCCCCCGCCGGGGTGCTTTCTATCCTCTTGATTTTTAATCCTTTGCCGGTTCGGCGGCGAAAATCTGCTCTTCCCGCTTTTGGGCCAGGGCGTTATAGTGCCGTTCCACAGCGTCCCGCCGGCTTTCCAGGCTTGCCAGCACTTCCTCCACCTGCTGGCGGGTCTGGGACACCTGTTTCTGAGAGTTTTCGATGTGGTCCATCACGGCCCAGTCGGCAAACAGGCCGTCGAAAAAGTAATCCGCAAACCGGAGAAAGCCGTCCAGCTTCACCTGCATTTCGGCGTCGATGGAAACGTCGGTCAGCTCGGTTTTAAACCGCCGCAGCTCCACCTGGAGCTGTTCCACCATCTCCTGGGCCTGGTCCAGACGGTCGTGTTTGGCCAGATCGGCGATCAGGTCCCCGCCCATCATATCCCATATGGCCCAGTTCTCGGCGCTGTTCAGCTGTTCCAGGATCCGGTCCGCCCAATCCTGGGCAGAATAACCGGCCTCGATGGCCTCTTGCAGCTCTTTGTGTTCCCGCTCGGCGGCGGCCATCTCTTCCTCCAGATGGGTGATCTCCCCTGCGGCGGGATCCCCCGCAGCCCGGAGGGCGGCGGCTTTTCCTTCCAGGGCCTGGCGGTAGGCGGCTTCGCAGCCGGACAGCCGGCGCAGCTCCGCCTCGTCCCGGGCCAGATCCCCCTCCACCGCCGAGAGCTCCCGGGCCGCCGCATCGTACTTGACCCGGGCGGCATAGGCCTCGCGCCGTTCCTCGTCCAGCTTTTCCTCCATTTTCCCGGTGAAGGCATAGAAGAACGCCGCCAGACTGCGGCCCTCCAGCCGGTCCACATCGGCCTGTTCCTCCTGCTGGGCGGCCTTGAGATCCTCGGCTTTCCGGGCCAGCTCCCGGCGCTGTGCCCGCAGCTGCTCCACCCGGATTTCCAGCTGGGCTTTCCGGGCAACCTGCTGCCGCAGGGCGGACAGCTCATCCTGCTTGTACATGGTTTTCCTCCTTGTTTTATGTCAATGGTTCTTCAGGACATCTCTTCCCAAAAGGGGCGGGGCACCTCAAAGTGGCTGCGGTGGTACCGGATCAGCCCGTCCCGCTGCATCTTGGACAGCTCGCTGCAAAGGGCGCTGCGGTCCACCCCCAGATAATCTGCCAGCTGCTGGCGGCTGAAGGGCACTTCAAAACGGTATTCCCCCGCCGACAGCACGCACTCGGAAAAATAGGACATCAGCCGCCCCCGGATGGTCTTGGCCCGGGTGTGGAGAATTCGCCGGGAGAGCTCCAAACTTTTGTGGGCGCATAGGCTGAGCAGACTGCACAAAAGTTTCGTGTGGCAGCCACAGGCCTGGGCGCAGGGGGACATCACCCGCTGGACGTTCAAAAAGAGCACCTCGGTTTCCTCGGCCGCCGAGACGCTGCTCTGGAGGGGCTGACCCGGGCAGCAGGCATAGGCCTCTGCAAAGACGGATCCCGGCCCCGCACTGCCCAGAATGCTGTTGTTGCCCCAGGCGTCGCTGCTGGAGATCAGCGCCCGGCCGGCCAGCACCAGCCCGATCCACTGGGTGGGCTGCCCCTCCGGCAGGATGGTCTCCCCTTTCTGGTAGTGTTTTTTGCGGGCGTCCAGACAGCCCAGCAGTGAGTCGATCTCCGCCCCGGTCATCCCCTGAAAGAGCTGTGTATCTGCCAGCTGCATCTTTTTCTCCTTTTGTTGTTAAAACAACAGACCTTTCTCTTTCACTATAGTATACTCAGGGCCAGAAGTCAACCGAAAAGGAGCAACCCCCATGATTCGTAAAATTATCCAGATCGACCGCGAAAAATGCAACGGCTGCGGCGCCTGCGCCCAGGCCTGCCACGAGGGAGCCATCGGAATGGTGGACGGCAAGGCCCAGCTGCTGCGGGACGACTACTGCGACGGCCTGGGCGACTGTCTGCCCGCCTGCCCCACCGGGGCCATCACCTTTGTGGAGCGAGAGGCTGCCGCCTACGACGAGCAGGCGGTGCTGGCCCATAAGCAGGCCAAAGAGGCTCACACCGGCTGCCCGGGGCACCAGATGCACCGGTTTGACCGCCCGGCCTCCCCCGCTCCCTGCGCTGTGCCCCAGGCCATGCCCTCCCAGCTGGGGCAGTGGCCCTGCCAGATCAAGCTGGCCCCGGTAAACGCCCCCTACTTTGCAGGGGCAAAGCTCTTGGTGGCCGCCGACTGCACCGCCTATGCCTACGCCAATTTCCACCAGGAGTTTATGCGGGGCAAAATCACCCTCATCGGCTGCCCCAAGCTGGACGGGGTGGATTACAGCGAAAAGCTGACCCAAATCCTAATGCTCAACGACATCCAGAGCCTGACGGTGCTGCGGATGGAGGTGCCCTGCTGCGGCGGGCTGGAGCAGGCGGTCAAAACCGCCCTCCAAAAGAGCGGCAAGTTCATCCCCTGGCAGGTGGTGACCCTCTCCATCGACGGCCAGATCCTGGACAGATAAAAAAACCCCCGGTGATCCCACCGGGGGTTTTTCGTTTAGGCCGAACGGCGGAGCAGTTTCTGATAGGTCAGGTCCATTCCCAATGCCCCCAGCGGGGCGGTGATGAGGATGGCCAGCACCGCCACCGAGAGGACGATGGGCCCGCAGGCCAGCCCCATGGCCAGAGGCACCGAGCCGATGGCCGCCTGGACTGTGGCTTTGGGCAGGTAGGCGATGATGCAGAAGAGCCGCTCTTTCCGGTCCAGCGGGGTGCCCAGCAGGCAGAGCAGCACCCCCACCGCCCGGAAGCAGAGAGCCAGCAGGATCATCAAAATCGCCGCCGGGCCGGCCTCCAGAGTGTAGCGGAGATCCACCGCGGCGCCCACCAGCACAAAGAGCACCACCTCGGCGGCCAGCCAGAGTTTGCCGAATTTTTCGGACAGACGCTTGGAGACAAATTCAATGCTCCTGATTTTAAGGGTGCAGGCCATGGCTACCACCGCCAGCAGACCCGACACCGAAACCCAGGGTTTGACCCAGGTCTCCACCGCCATCAAGAGGAAAGAGGCCCCCAGCAGGATGATCACCTTCATGCTGTTGCGGACACAGTGCTTGTGGGCGTAGGCCGTCTCAAAAAAGAGGGAGAGCACCCACCCGGCCGCCACCCCCAGGGCCACCCCCAGCAGGATGGAGACCGGAATCTGGACAAAATCCATGGGGTCGGCGTGGCCGCCCTGGGCCATGCCGGTAAAGGTGGAAAAGAGGACGATCACAAAAATATCGTCGCAGGAAGCCCCCGCCAGAATCATCTGAGGGATGCTCTTGTCGGTGCCGTGGCCCGACTCCATCAGCTGGACCATCCGGGGCACCACCACCGCCGGGGACACCGCCCCCAGCACAGCCCCCATCACCGCCGCTTCGATCCGGCTGACCCCCAGCAGGGCGGGCGCCAGCAAAAAGAAGGCCAAAATTTCACAGGAGGCCGGCAGGCAGGACATCAGCACCGCCGGCCGGCCCACCTTTTTCAGGTCGGCCAGGTCCAGGGAGAGCCCCGCTTTGATGAGAATGATAATCAGAGCCATCTGCCGCAGGTCGGCGGAGATGGAGAGGATGGAGGGGTCCAGCCAGTTTAAAACGCAGGGCCCCAGCAGGATGCCGGTGAAGAGCATCCCGATGATCCGGGGCAGGCGGAGCTGCTGGCAGATCGCCGCCGCGGCCAGCCCCACCAGAAAAATGAGCGCCAGAGATGTCAGCATAACAATAAATATCCTCCTTTGGACGCAAAAAGGCCGATGCCCCCTGCGACCGTAAAAATCACAGAAGTCATCAGCCTGTACAGCGGTTTAGGTTGCCCAAGGGAGACCTTCATTCCCTGCCGGTATTATAGCGGCTGCCGCCGGATTTGTAAAGGGGTTTTTGTCCCCCCTCAGCCCTCGATCAGCCCCAGATGGACGAAGGCTTTGTACAGCCCGTCTTTGTCCACGTCGTCGGTGATGTAGTCGGCCATGGCCCGGATCTCCTCCCCGCCGCTGCCCATGGCCACGCCGTAGGCGCAGTATTCCAGCATGGGGATGTCGATCTTGGCGTCGCCAAAGGCAATGGTGTCCTCCTGTTTGGCGCCCAGATGGTTCAAAAGGACATCCACCGCGTGGGCCTTGGTGATTCCCTTGACCCCCATATCTCCGAACAGGGCGGTCTCCCCCGCGCCGCCCCAGGTGCCGTGCTGCAAATCGGGGAAAGCCGCCTGGGCGTCCAGGAAATCCTGGTAGCTGCTGAGGATATAGCTGACCTTGTTCAGATCGTCCCGGTAGAGCTCGCCCCCGAAAATCATCTCGGGGAAAGCGTCCCGCACCGTCATCTTCTCCGCCCCGGGGCGGCCTTTGCGGCGGGTGTACTCCTGCATGGTCTCCACCCCGGCCGTCTCAAAGTGCTCGCTGGCAAACAGGCCGTTGTTGCTCTCGAGATAAAACTCCAGTTTTCGGCTGTGGAGCCAGTCCACGATCCGCCGGGCCTGGTCGGGGGTAATCAGCTGGTGCATCACCACCTGGCCGTTGTCCTCCACATAGCTGCCGTTGCCGCCGATCATGCCGTCCAGCCCGATGTCCCAGATGTTCTGGTAGACCTCCGCCCGGCTGCGGCCGGTGCAGATATACACCTTGTGGCCCGCCGCCCGGGCCTTCCGGATGGCCTCTACGGCCGAAACGGGCAGGTTGCCCTCGTAGTCCACCAGGGTACCGTCCACGTCGATAAACAGAACCTTGCTCATGGGGGTTTCCTCTCTTTCTCTTACCTCTTTTTTATAAAAAGGGCTCTTTTGGGCTCATTGTATCACAGCCGCCCCCCGCAGGCAAGGCCGCACTGGGGGCTGTTTGGGGCACAGTTTTGCCCCCCGGGCGAAAAAAGCCGTCCAAAGGGCTTGATTTTATCCGCCGCTGTGGGTAATATGGAACCAACGCTTTCACGCAGTAAAGCACCATGAGGGAAGGAAGTAGATTACCATGAATACAATCGGTTTTATCGGATGCGGCAACATGGGCAGCGCCATCGCCCGGGCGGTCTGCAAGACCCTGCCGCCGGAGCAGGTGCTGCTGGCCAACCGCACCCCCGCCAAGGCCGAGGCCCTGGCCAAAGAGCTGGGCTGCCCCACCGCTGACAACGAGGCCGTGGCGGCCCGGTGCAGCTGGATTGTGCTGGCCGTCAAGCCCCAGATGATGGCCGGCGTGCTGGAGGCCCTGCGCCCGGTGCTGGCCGCCCGTCAGGACCGGTTCATCCTCTGCACCCTGGCGGCGGGGCTGACCATGGCCCGCATCCAGGAGATGGCGGGCGGGGAATATCCGGTGGTTCGCTTTATGCCCAACACCCCCTCGGCCCGGGGCGCGGGGATGATTCAGTACTGCTCCACCGGCGTCACCCCCGAGGAGGAGAACGAGTTCTGCCGGATGCTGAGCCAGGCGGGCCGTCTGGACGCCCTGCCCGAGAATCTGATCGACGCCGCCAGCTGTGTTTCCGGCTGCGGCCCCGCCTGGGCGTACCAGTTCATCGAGGCGTTGGCGGACGGCGGGGTGGCCTGCGGGCTGCCCCGGGCCAAGGCCCAGCAATATGCCGCCCAGATGCTGTTGGGCAGCGCAGTGATGGTGCTGGAGAGCGGCCAGCACCCCGGCGAGCTGAAAGACGCAGTGTGCAGCCCCGGCGGCAGCACCATCCAGGGAGTGCGCACCCTGGAAGAGCGGGGCTTCCGGGGGGCGGTGACCGATGCGGTCATCGCCGCCTTTGACAAGACCAAAGAGATGGGGAAAGGCTAAGTTATGCGGATTGTTGTAAAAGTAGGCACCTCTACCCTCACCCACCCCACCGGGCGGCTGAACATCCGCCACACCGAGGACCTGGTGAAGGTCCTGAGCGATCTGAAAAACGCCGGGCACGAGGTGATTCTGGTCTCCTCCGGCGCCATCGGGATGGGTGTGGGCAAACTCTCCCTCCCTGCCCGGCCCAAGGATATGCCTTCCAAGCAGGCCTGCGCCGCCGTGGGCCAGTGCGAGCTGATGTACACCTACGACCGGCTGTTCACCGAATACAATCATACGGTGGCCCAGATCCTGCTGACGGCGGTGGACGTGGAACACACCGACCGGCGGAAGAACTTCGAGGCCACCCTCTACCGTCTGCTGGAGCTGGGGGCCCTGCCCATCATCAACGAGAACGACACCATCTCCACCGCCGAGATCCGTTCCATCGGCGACAACGACACCCTGGCGGCCATCGTGGCCTGCTGCGCCCGGGCGGATCTGCTGGTCCTGCTGAGCGACATCGAGGGGCTGTACACCGCCAACCCCCATACCCATCCCGACGCCCAGCTGATCCCCCTGGTAGAGGAGATCACCCCCGAGATCCTGGCCCTGGCCGAGGGGGCGGGCTCGGCCCTGGGCACCGGCGGCATGCAGACCAAGCTGCGGGCCGCCCAGATGGTCACCGCCGACGGGGTGGACATGGTCATCGCCAACGGTTCAAAGCCCGACATCCTCTATCAAATCGCGGCGGGCGAACCGGCGGGCACCCGCTTTGTGGCCCGCCGGGCCGACGCTCAATAAACCAAACCAAGGAGGCAGAGTCTATGACGACACAGGAAATCCTCGCCGCCGCCCGCAGCGCCAAATCCGCGCTGGCACTGGCGGACACCGACACCCGCAACCGCGCCCTGCTGGGGATGGCCCAGGCCCTTTGCACCCCCGAAAACCAGCAGGCCATTCTGGCGGCCAATGCCGCCGACCTGGAAGCCGCCCGGGGCCACATCTCGGAGGTCATGCTGGACCGGCTGGCCCTCAGCCCCGCCCGGCTGCAAGGGATGGCCGACGGCATCCGGGACGTGGCGGCTCTGCCTGACCCGGTGGGGGCGGTGCTCCGCCGGGTGGAGCGGCCCAATGGCCTGGTGATCGAAAAGACCGCCGTGCCCATGGGCGTTGTGGCCATCATCTACGAGAGCCGCCCCAACGTCACCAGCGACGCCGCCGCCCTGGCCCTCAAGAGCGGCAACGCCTGCATCCTCCGCTGCGGCAAGGAAGCCTGGCGGAGCAGCAACGCCATCGTTTCCGCCCTGCGCCAGGGGGTCCGGGCCGCTGGTCTGCCCGAGACCGCCGTCTGCCTCATCGAGGACACCACCCACGCCTCCGCCAACCAGCTGATGACCGCCGTGGGCTATGTGGATCTGTTGATCCCCCGGGGCGGCGCGGGCCTAATCCGGGCCTGTGTGGAGAACGCCAAGGTCCCCTGCATCCAGACCGGCACCGGCATCTGCCACGTCTATGTGGACGACACCGCCGACCTCGGCCAGGCTCTCGACATCATCGAGAACGCCAAGGCCAGCCGCCCCAGTGTCTGCAACGCCGAGGAGGTCTGCCTGGTTCACAGCGCCGTCGCGGCCGAGTTTTTGCCCCGGCTGGCCCAGCGGCTGGGCCCCGACCGGGCCGCCAAGGGGCTGCACCCGGTGGAGCTGCGGCTGGACGAGCGGGCCGCCCAAATTATCCCCGGCACCCCGGCGGGCCCGGCGGATTTTGACACCGAGTTTCTGGACTATATCCTGGCCGTGAAGGTGGTGGACAGCGTAGAGGAGGCCATCGGCCACATCGCCGAGCACTCCACCGGCCACAGCGAGGCCATCCTGACCCGGACCGACGCCCACGCGGCCCTCTTTACGGCGGCGGTGGACAGCGCGGCGGTCTACGTCAACTGCTCCACCCGGTTCACCGACGGCGGCGAGTTCGGTCTCGGGTGCGAGATGGGCATCTCCACCCAGAAGCTCCACGCCCGGGGGCCCATGGGTTTGGCGGAACTGTGCAGTTATAAGTATATCATCCACGGCAGCGGCCAGATCCGCTGAAGCGTTTTACCCTGAAACAAAAAGCCGGCGCCCCAGAGGAAAATCCTCTGGGGCGCCGGTTTCTGTTATGTCATTTCAATCGGGGCTTTTCTGCGGGGGAAGCCGGATTACTCCAGGCCGCCCATCTGCTTGATGGCCTTGATGGCGAAGGTCATGGTACGGCCCATAGCCACACCTGCCATCAGGCAGGGATAGTTGTTGGCAAAGAAGCTGCCGGACATATCGCCGGTGATGTACAGGCCCTCCATGGGCTGGTTGTTGGTATCCAGAGCCTGGCACTTGTCGTTGATGGCGATGCCCTGCTCGGTGGTCAGCAGAGAGGCGCCCAGCCAGCAGCCGTAGAAGGGAGCGGTCTTGATGGCGCTCAGGCGGTATGCGGGCTTGCCGAAGTCCTCATCGTTCTGGGCATCGTACAGCTCGTTGTAGCGCTCGACGGTGGCCAGGAAGTTCTCCTTGGCCTCGCCGGTGAAGCCCAGCTTGTCGGCCAGCTCCTCCAGGGTGTCGGCCTTGAAGAAGCAGCCCAGCTCCTCGGCCTCCTCCATCTTGGGCAGGACATAGGCCTCACCACCGTTGCGGGTCTGAGCCGAGCAGCCGATGGTGTGGAAACGCTTCACATCCTCTTCCCAGTTGGCGTCATGGATCTGTGCATAGACGCGGCCCGGCTGGTGAGCGGCTGCGTAGACAATGTCGTTGTAGGGGCAGCTCTCGTTGGCGAAACGCTCGCCGTTGCGGTTGACCTTCAGGAAAGGCTGGGTGCCGGGGTTGTACTGGCGGATCTGGCCAGGGAACGCCTTGCCGCCGAAGGCATTGGCGCTCTCAACATAACCTGCATCCTGTCCCGGAGGCACAATGCCGCGGTCGAACAGCATGGGCGCAGACTCCTTGTCCAGGTTGGCGCCGGCCCAGACAGCGGCGCGGATGCCGTAGCCCTTGTCTGCGGGAGAGTAAGAGCAGGCAGTGGTGACGCTGGTGCCCAGGGGATCCAGCTGCTCCATCATGTAGGGGTTGCCGGGGTAGCCGCCGCAGGCCAGCAGAACGCCCTTGGAAGCATTGATCCGGATGAAGTGATCGTCAGAAGTGCTCTGAGCGATGACACCGGTGATCCGGCCGTTCTCATCCTTCTCCAGCTTAGCCAGAGCGGTGTTGAAGTCGATGGAGTAACCCCGCTTCTCGATATAATCCTGGAAGGCCTGGTTGCGCTGCATGCCGGAAGCAGTCTCCGAAGCCATATAGTTGTGCTCCTGCACGGGGTAGAGGTAGTCGGTGTTGTGCTCTGCATTTTCGGCGGGCCATGCAGCCTCTGCGCCGGAGGTGAACTCACAGCTCCAGCCGTACTCGCCCTCCAGAATACCGGAAACAAAATCGTGCATGGCGGCAGACTCGTTGATCCAGGTCTTGACAACGCGCTGGTCGCACTTGCCGGAAGCGTAGCGGGAAATCTCGCTCAGCAGCTTGGCCCGGTCCATGGGCTCTGCGCCGGCTGCCTTTGCAGCAGAGGTATCAATCGCGCCGTACCAGTGACGGGTGTCCTGGACCACGCTGTTCTGCTCGATGATCCGGAAGTTCAGGCCGTTCTGGGCAGCGTAGGCGGCAGCGCACATACCGCCGTTGCCGGCGCCGACGATCAGGATATCGGTGTCCCAGGTCTCGGTGATGGCTTCCTCGTCGATGTCGGGCTCAGTGCCCAGCCAGTCGTTCTCGTCGCCGGTGGGCAGCTGGATGACCTCGACGTTGGCGATGCCCTTGGCCTGGTTGATGCACTTCTGGGCAGCCTTGATGACGCCCTCGGAGGTGATGGTAGCGCCGGAAACAACGTCGATCTCGGCACCCTGGGCCTCCATCAGAGCGTTCTTCAGGTCCTCGGCCGCAGCGCCGCCGATGGAAGCGGTCTCGCCGGAGACATCCAGGACAACGTCCGTGATGGCGGTGTCGCTGAAGGTCATGGTCACCTTGACGTCGCCGTTGATGCCGGCGGCAGTGGCCTCATAGGTGCCGGGGATATAGGTAGCGCCTGCGGCCAGAGAGCCTGCGGAGCTGGCGCTGGAAGATGCGGCCGCAGAGGAGCTGGCCGAGTTGCAGGCAGCCAGAGCGCCGGCGGTCACGCTGCCCATGGCAGCAGCAGCCGCAATCTTGAGAAAGCTTTTACGAGAAATCTTTTTCATGCTTGTCTGATCCTTTCTTTTTGTGTGATCGGTGTTTCGGCAAATTTTGCCCAAAAACAGCGCAGCACGCCGTCCTCGCAGCGCCCCGCGCCCTCATCTGTTATTAATATATCATACTTTCACGGGGCCATGTTTTAAGTTTTGTTAAGTTTTAAACTTTTTCCTCCGAGGGCAAAAAACGCCGTACAGCGCAGTTTGTCCCAGAGGGGCCGCGCAGTACGGCGTTAAGCTATTCCTGTTAAGAGCGGGGAGATTTTGGGTTTTTGGCGGCGGGCTCGGGGCGGCGGCCCTCGGGTTCAAAGATATAGCCTTTGCCCCAGACATTCCGCAGGTAGACCGGGCGGGAGGGGTCGGGCTCGATCTTCCGCCGCAGGTTGTGGATATGGACCTGGACGGTGCGCACATCCCCCAGGCTGTCCTTGCCCCAGATCTTTTTATACAGCTCGTTGGCGGTGAAGAAGGCCCGGGGGTGGCGGATGAAAAGAGCCAGAATTCGATATTCCATATCCGCCAGGTGGGCGGAACCGCCCTCCAGAATCACGTTGTGGCTGTCTGCATCCAGGGTAAAGGCCGCGCAGCGGTAGCCCTGGAGGCTGGGCTCGGCGGAATCCATCTTCACCCGGCGGACGTTGGCCATGATCCGGGCCAGCAGGATTTTATGGTCATAAGGTTTGGACAAGAAATCGTCGCCCCCCAGATCCAGGGCGCGGACGATGGTATCGGTGTCGTCCAGGCAGGAGGTGAAAATGATCGGGCAGTGGAACCAGCCCCGCAGCCGCTGGCAGAGGTCCACTCCGTTGATGTCCGGCAGAAGGATGTCCAGCAGGATCACATCGAATTTCTCCCCCACCCGTGCCAGAGCGTCCTCCCCCGTGGCGGCGCAGACCACCTGGAAATCGGTCTGTGTCTCCAAAAAGCGGCGGGTGGTCTCCCGGATGACCGGGTCATCCTCCACCATCAAAACGCGGATCACGATTTTCATCTCCCCTTTTGCGGTTGTCTTTGTTATACTAAAGTACAGTTTACAAGGGACTACACAGGGTAGGTATCTGACGGGAGGGGTGCCGCCAGTCAGATTTTCCATGTGATGTTCAAGCTGTCGCTTGTGGCGGCTATGGTGGTGATCATCAAATCCACCACACGCCGCTTGTCATCAAAAGATACATTCTCCCAGGTATCGAGGTAGCCGGAAATCTGGCTGACCTGTTCCGGGCTGATGGCCTCCACAGTCAACTCCGCTATCCTTGCCAGAAGTTCCTGCTTGCGCCCGTCCAGTTCCGCTATCTTCACATTCACATAGGAGAACAGGACATTGTTTGCCCCCGTCAGACTGTCCACCAGCTTTTCAATCTCGCTGTCTACATGGGCAAGTTCCACTTGCAGGGCGGTGATTTTCGGGTTTGCCTTTGCCGCTTTCTTTTTTCCTGTCAGCGTCTTGTAGCTTGCCAGCTTCTTTACCATCTGCTGATAAACAACCGCTTCCAGTTCCGAAGTGATGATTTTCCCACAGCCAGGACAGCTTTTATTGTCCAGCCGTTTCGTGCAGCGGAGATACTGTTTGCCGGAGGGATTGTAGATACTCATAAGAGCATACCCGCAATTCCCGCACTTGATTTTTCCTGCCAGCCATGTGTGGGTGGCTTTCCGGGCAGACTGGATTTTCATGTTGTTCATCAGCTTCTTGCGGCAGGTCAGCCAGGTGTCGGAGGGGACGATACCCTCATGGGGAGCCAGTACCAGCATTTGGTCTTTTAAGTCGTTTTTCTTGCTGGCCTTTACATCTCGCCCTTGATACAGATAGCAGCCGTTCATGCCCGTAAAATCGGCAACGTCATTGACAATGACTGTACCTTGACTTTTGAAAAATTCGTACACATCAAGGTCTGCCTGCACATAGACAGGATTGCGTAACATCTGCGCCAGCGTGGGGCGTATCAGCTCTTTGCCATGGAACAAAATCCCCTGTTCGGCAAAGTACCGGGTAATGTCCCCGTAGGAAGTTGTGGGCTGGGCGTACATCTCAAACATCAGCCGGATATTGGCCGCTTCCTCCGGGTTTACCACCAGCTTCTTTGTGTTGATACCGTCCATCTTGATAGGCTCCGTATGGAAGCCGTAAGGGGCTTTCCCGCCCATCTTAAAGCCCCGCTGACTGCGGGAGTAGTAAGCGTCCGTTACCCGCTTCTGTATCGTTTCCCGTTCAAGCTGGGCGAACACGATACAGATATTCAGCATGGCCCGTCCCATCGGCGTGGAGGTATCAAACTTTTCCGTAGAGGACACAAACTCCACATTGTACTGCTGGAACAGCTCCATCATGTTGGCAAAGTCCAGAATGGAACGGCTGATACGGTCGAGCTTGTAAACCACGACCTTTGCAATCAAGCCCCGCTTGATGTCCCGCACCAGTTCTTGAAACTTCGGACGGTCTGTGTTCTTGCCGCTGTACCCTTTGTCTGTGTATTCCTTGCAGTTACCGCCTTTCAACTCGTATTTGCAAAATTCAATCTGGCTTTCAATGGAAATGCTGTCCTTTTTGTCTACCGATTGTCTTGCATAGATTGCGTCTATCCGATTGTTCATATTGTCGCTCCTTTTCTTAAAAAAGAAACGGAGCTGCTGACAGTTCTATTATACCGCCAGCAGCCCCGCAAATCAATGATGGGTTTGGAAAACCTTATGTCCCGGCTTCCTCACTCTCCCGCTTGTCGGCGTACTTGCGGAACACCTCATAAAGCTGCTGTTCCAGTTCCCGGCGTTTGGCTGCTTCCTGTTCCGGCGTGAACACCGGGGAGAGATTTTCCAGTGTGATTTCCTTTCCCTGAAAAGTCACGATTTCGATTTCCTTTTTGTATCTGATATTACTTATAAGATCACCTTTCCTTTCCATGCTGCCGCTGTTGCCGTTTCAGTTCCGCTAAAATCTCCGGCGGGATACGGTCAACCAGCCGCCGCATATCGTCCAGTTCGCTTTTTAACTTCGCCCGTTCCATCGTGTCATTCATCTTGCCTTTTTCGCTGGCCTTTGCCCTGACTTCCAGCTTTTCATTTTCCGCTAACAAGTCATTGATTGTGACCTTGTATTTTTTCAGTTGCCCGGAGAAGTTCTCCATCTGCGGAAACCACTTTTTCAGCATGGAGAGGGCTTCCTCTTTCTTCTTTCCGGCGTTCAGCGGGGTAATGCCGGAGAGAACCGCTTCAATGGCCCTCGCCTGTTTGGAGAGGTTGACCGCCTGTTTGAACAGCCGGGTGGGGATATGCTTCCGGCCCGTCTTGCTGGCGCTTTCCCCACGCTCCAGGTCGGGGTACTGCTCCACCATACAGGCGTGAAAATCGTCCTGCCACTTCGTCAGATTGGCCCGGTTGCCGATAATTTCTTTGGCGCACAGGCGGTTGTCCTTTGTCAGCGGCACAAAGACCAAGTGCAGATGGGGCGTTTTTTCATCCATGTGTACCATAGCCGAAACGATGTTCTCCCGGCCCACCCGGTCAATGAGGAAGTCCGCCGCCCTCTGGAAGTAGGCCGCTATCTCCTTTGGGGACTTGCCCTTGAAAAACTCCGGGCTGGCGGTAATCAGCGTGTCCACAAACCGAGTGCTGTCCTTGCGGGTGCGGCATCTGGCCTGCTCGATGCGGCTCTGAATGAAATGGTAGTAGCGGCCATCCGGCTTGACGATGTGGAAATTGTACTTGCTCCGGCTGGTGTCAATGTCCGGGTTGCTGGCGTACTGCTCCTTTTTCCGTTCATGGTGGGCTTCCAGCGGCCCCGCCGGGTGGCCCTTGTGCTTCTCAAATCGCAAAATTGCGTGTTGTGCCATTGAACTCCTTTCCCCATTCCATTCCTTTCCGGCGGGTTTTCCCGCCGAAAATATCTCTGATAGGATTGGAATGGAATGAATGTAAATAGATGGTTTTAATCTCTGTATTTCTATATACCGTCAGATTTCCGTACTTCAAGAGGATTGATTTTCGTACTCGCCAAGTACGGTTTTCAGCCCTCCGGCGTACCATAACCGGATTTCTTGAAGTCGGTGTTTGGAACCGCTTCATAGGATTTCGGGTAAATGCGGTTGGGTTTTCCACAGCCCTGTTTCTGGATTTCCACCAGCCCCGCATACTGCAACTCCCGCAGGGTGTTGACCGCTTTCTGCCGCCCGCAGCGGAGCAAAGCGACCACCTCGCAGATGGGGTAGTACAGGTAGACCCGCCCGTACTCGTCCGCCCAGCCGTTCTTCCGGGACAACTCCGCCCGGCGCAGGACAAAGGCATACAGCACCTTCGCTTCGTTGCTCAAGGGCTGGAATGTGGGTGCTTCAAAAAGGAAATTGGGGAGCCGGGTGAAACTGAACGCCTTTTCCGGCTGGTGAATATAAATCGTGTTTGTCATAGCGTGTTTTGTGGACGGTTAGAGGCCCGTTTTCCGGGGCGAATGATAAATGATACCAGCCGCCCCGGTTGAGGGCTTGCGGAGCCTTGCAAATCAAGGCTTTTCCCGCTCTTAACTGTCCACAGCAGACCTCCTTTTCCGTTCACTTTCTGTTTTCTGCCGCCTGTGAACTCTGGCGGCGCAGTCCGGGCAGTATTTGCCCCGGTTGGACTTCGGGACGAACACACCGCCGCACTCCGCACAGCGTTTCAAGTCCCTGTCCCGGTAAATCTCCGCTTCCAGCGTCCTGTCCAGCGGCAAGACCGCCCAGCGGAACCACTTGCAGCAGACGGAGAACGAAATCATCTGCGGACAGGCGCAGGTGTCGCCATCGTCCAGCGCAAGGCAGTTTCCGTCCTCGCAGTTGCAGCACTCCCGGCGTATCAGGCCGCTGGCTCGTCTCTTCTGGGGCGGGGTTATGCGGTAGGGGGAGCCGTCCGGCCTGTGTTCCAGCGGCGGCAGGTGTTGATAGGGTCTTTTGCTCATGCGTCCCTCCGTTTTCTTTGGCGTGTTCTGTTTCCAAGGTGCTTGTCCATCGATGAACTATCCCAAGTCTACACCTTTTTGACCGCCTGTGCCGTATATCCAAGAGGTAGGAAATCAGCCTGAAAAACTCCCTATTTCCACGCTCTCGGATTTGTGATATAATCAAAAAAAGATAAAAGACAAATTCAGGTTTCTGGTCTTCTTGCACAAAATAAAGGAGGAGCTATTATGCAAATTGTTTATATTCCAAGCGAATCAATGTCTGTTCAAGGTAAAAAAGATGAAATCTATAAAAGATATGGGAAAGACTGGAATATTAGAGAACAGGGAGGAGGTAACGGAAATTGGTTGTTGACCAGAAAAAGTGATGTGCTTGTAGATGGAAAAAGTTATCGTACTTTTGTACTTGAACACTACGGTAAATCCAAGCTGACAGCGAAGCTTGTTGATAAATTTCGTGAAGATGTAGCAAATGGTAAAATAAAACTGTAAATGCCTATGCCGTTATGCTATGAGCATAGTACATAGCATAACGGCTTCTCTTTCGTTGAGCTAGCAAGGAGGGTGAATATGTCTTTATCCATACAAGAGCGATTAAAAGACCTACGTGTGGAGCGTGGCTTGACGCTGGGGCAGCTTGCGGAGCAGACCGGGCTTTCCAAGTCTGCGCTGGGCAGTTACGAAACGGAAGACTTCAAGGACATCAGCCACTATGCCCTTATCCGGCTGGCGAAGTTTTACGGTGTGACCGCTGATTATCTGCTGGGGCTGTCTGAAATGAAAAATCACCCAAACGCCGATCTTGCAGACCTGCGTTTGAGTGATGAAATGATTGACCTGCTGAAAAGCGGGAGGATAGACAATACCCTGCTGTGTGAGCTGGCGGCGCACCCGGATTTCCCCCGGCTGATGGCTGACCTTGAAATCTATGTGAACGGAACGGCACTGAAACAGGCGCAGGGTGCAAACGCCATAGTGGACACGATGAGCGCAACTGTTATAAAAAAGCATAATCCTGGCATGAGTGATACGCAGTTAAGACAGCTTATCACCGCCCATATTGATGAGGACGAGTTTTGCCGCTATGTGATACAACGGGACATAAACGGGATTGCCCTTGCTCTGCGGGAAACACACAAGGACGATTTTTTCAGCGTCCCAGAGGATAACCCGCTAAAAGAAATGCTGGAAACTGCTGGTGAAATCGTCAGCCAGGACAGCGACACGGAACAAGCGTACTTGGCGTTTATCTGCAAACGGCTCAAGCTGAATTTTAGGAAGCTGTCAGTAGAAGAACGGAAGTGGCTGAAAAAGATTGCGGAAAAATCCGACTTGCTGAAGAATCCAAAACCGCAGAGAGGACGAAGATAAAAAATGCCTGAACGGCGGTTCTGGTTTTTCAGAACCACCATCCAGGCATTTTGTTTAGTAATAGAAAAAGGTGCAGTTGATTATTGCGTATTGTCAATCTCTCTCAAACCGGGTAGTAAAAATACGGCAAGCGCAACGATGATAATGCCAATTCCGCAAATGACAAACCATTTCTCAACTCCCAGCCGCTCCGCCAGAGGCCCGGAAATGACAAGGCCAAACGGCATGGCGAGGGAAGCGGCGCTTGTCAGTAGAGAAAAAACTCTCCCCAGATATTCTGGTTTGACCGTTTCTTGAAAAATCGCATTTTGCACACCGTAAAATGGAGCGGAAATTCCCATAACAGTACAGCACACAACAAAGACAAGAAATGCGTCTGGCGGCAATAGCCCGGAGAGCATATTGCTAACGCCCATCAGGAGAACGGAAAGACCGATGGTGTACCGCCGTTTCTTAAAACCGCCCCAAATGCTCAGAATGACTCCGCCAAGCAGCATACCAACCGCAAAAGCAATTTCAGCGGCAGAGGCATGGGCCGGTGTTCCTTTGAAGTATGACATACAGATGAGAGGAAAAAGCGTACTGATTGGCATATAAAAGAACATATAAATTACACCAATCCAGAGCAGAGCAAAGAGGCCCCTGTTTTGCTTTAATACCACATACCCCTCTTTCATATCCTGTAAAAACTGTTGTCTTTTCGTTTCTGGACATAGTTCAGGCGTTGGTATGGACGAAATCGCAACAGTCACACAGGCAAGGATTGCACCCACAATATCTAACAATATAATTGCATTAAGAGGCCAAACAGCATATAAAAACGCTGCGGCAGCTGGACTGATAATCGCACTTACTGCTTGCATGGTCTGCGTGTAACCAGCGCATTTTGTAAGTTCCTCTTTTGGCACAATCATAGGTGTTGCTGCGCTGAATGCTGGAGAATGAAAAGCAGTTCCCGCACTTCGGATTAACAGGACAACCATAATAGACCATACGGGCAATTCCATGTAAAACGCCACCAGCGCCAGAATACCGCCAGCGGCGGCAATTATCAAATCCGCACCAATCATTACGCTTTTACGGCTGTGCCGGTCAACAAAAGCACCTGCAAACGGGCCTAAACAGGCTTGCGGCAAAAATCCAATCAGTGTTGCCGCCGTCAATATGATTGCAGAATTAGTTTTCGCAACCAAATAAAAGATAATGGCCATTTGCAAAATACCGCTGCTAATAAAGGATATTGCTTGTCCGGCAAGAAGTGTAAAATAAGTTTTTCTCCATGAATTGTTGTTTTGGGTCATAATGCGAACCTCCTTTTTTATTGCATTGTTCCTTTGTTTCTGCAATAAAAAGCAGGCGTTGTCCCACAGAGAGGGCAGACGCCTGCATAACAACAAAGCACGAAAAAACACCACGATACAGTTCAAAGACTGCTCGTGTCAAACCTACGTGTTCCTTTGCATACGCACGCAAAAAAAGCCCACCATCATGTGGAAAGGTACTTCTACTTTTTATTGCTTATTAGCGTACACAAATTAACACACGTAAGCCTCCTTCCAATCTCAAACTGTCGCACAGTATAACACACATCCGATAGACTTGTCAACCATTTTTAACCTTGTTTTCCATCTTGTTTTTCCATCTCTTACGGGCAGTAGCAAAGCCAGGCGAGCCAGTCAACGGTCAAGATGAACGGCGCTTTCAGCGCCGCCGTTGACAGTCTCGCCCGTCTTTGCTAATGGGTAATCAAGGCGGGAAAGCCATTTTAGGGCTTTCCCGCCCATTTCAATTTTGGGAGAAGAAAGGCCCCAAAATGAACGAGTGCGGCCAAACACTTTTAGGGATTGGCCACCTTGTCCACCCATCCAGCGGGGCGGCGGGGAACGGTCAAGGCCGGGCGTCAGCCCATTCATTTCAGCCTTGACGGTTTCCTGCCGTCCTGCTACTTTTCCCGGAGTGTGGCCACACATCTGGTCACGGTGTCCAGAGCTTTGGGACTTTTTGTCCCATAGGCCGGGGGCGGAGGACGAGGGACGGGGGCTTTCATAATACGCCCTGTCTGCTGCTGAAATCAGCCCTTTGTTTCCGGCTTACCAGCCCCAAACAAAGCCCTGCTTTCCTGCCGCGTCAAATGCCCTTGCCCTCCCCGGCGGCAACGGTATTTTCAGGGCAACGCCGACAGAGCGTATAACACACTACACTTTGCTCCGCAAAGTCGTGTGCCAAATGGGGCGCTGCCCCCTTTGGAAACCCCCGCAACAAACAGGTGCTATGCACCCAGCCGGGAGCATAGCGCCGTTTGTTGTCAGCAGCCCGTTTCACGGTCTGCGTGTAGTTCCTTGTAAACTGACCTAAGTAAAAGTATACTCTATTTTGCTCTCCCGCACAATACAGGAACCAAAACCCTCACATTTTGCCGCTGCGGGCCAGGAGGTAACCGCTATGCCATCCAAAAAAATCCCCCTCATCCTTTTTTCCACCCTGCTTACGCTGTCCCTGGCCCTGGCGGGGATCTTTCTCAACGCCCGGGAGCCGGTGATGAAAAACGGTGGAACCCTGAGCCCCGCCGATGCCGCCGCGGGCACCACCCTGGTGGGCTGGGAGCAGACCGCCCCCAATCAGTGGAGTTTTGCCTTCACGCCCGACCCGGAGCTGGAGACGCTGGTCCTCTGCATGAACTACCAGGGACGGCTGCTGGAAGGCGGAACCGAAACCGAACAGAAGGGCCTGTATCACCTGCGCTGTACCGGGGATCCCGTCCACCTAATCCTTCAATGTGAGACAATCCCCGTGATCTGGGTCAGCACCCCCGCCCAGTCCGCCGCCAACGAGGAACTGCGCCAGCTGTTCCAGCTGCTGGCCATCGCCTGTTTTGGGATGACCTTCGTTTTCGTGCTGGCCCTTTTTTACTACAAACACCAGCGGGAACTGGGGTACTTCCTCTTTTACCTGGCGGTGATGCTGGTCTGGAGCGTGCTCATCTACCGTTTTCCCGCCGAGGACGGCGAGCTCTTTCGCCTTCTCTCGATGCTCTGTTTCTCCTTTATGCTGCTGGCGGCCATCTGGCTCTCTTCGGCCCTGCTGGGTCTGCCCCTGGCGGCGCCCCAGGGGCGGGTCGGCGCCACCGTCCTGGCCATTTCATTCGGGCTGCTCAGCCTCTCCCCCGTCCCCTTCATCCGGGTAGGGACCCTGATCGCCGGAATGCTCTATTGCCAGCTGTTCCTTCTTCGGGCCTACTGGAAAGAGTTGGAAGGCGCCTCCCAGCTGCTGCTGGGCTGTGCCGTCACCACCGGGCTCCGGGTCTGGGTGGTTCTGCCCAGTCTCCGCCTCCCCTTTTTCCTGGAATCTCTGGATTTTTACATCCTCCGCTGCTCCCGCATCTACGACCTGCCCTTTGCTCTGGGATGTATGATCTTTGTCTGCCGCCGGTTCGCCCAGCAGTTTGACCGCACCGAACAGCTGGCCCGGGAGCTGGACCGCCGGGTGGCCCAGCGCACCCAGGCTCTCGCCGAGCAGGTGGAAGCCCGGGAGAGCATGATGCTGAACATCTTCCACGACCTGCGCAGCCCCCTCTTTGCGGTGAGCAACGGGCTGGACACCCTGACCACCGCCCCGGACCTTCTGCCGGATCTGCTGCCCGCCCTGCGGGAGCGGATGGGCTTTCTCCGCCGGCTCACCGAAGACCTGTTTCTGGCGGCCAAACTGGAACAAAAACAGGTGATGCTCAACGAGGACCAGGTGATGCTCAACGAGCAGACCGCCCTGGTCTGCGGGGCCTGCCAGGCCGAAGCCAATAAAAAAGGGGTCACCCTCCGGGCTGACACCACCCAGCCCCTGCTGGTCTGGGGCGATGCGGTGCGTTTGCAGCAGGTGGTGCAAAACCTGGTGACCAACGCCATCTACTACACCCCCGCCGGGGGCCAGGTGGAAGTGATCTGCCGGGCCGGGGAGGGCGCGGCCTTGGTCTCGGTGCGGGACACCGGCTGCGGCATTCCCCCCGAGGAACAGGCGGCGGTGTTCCAGCGGTATTTCCGCACCACCAACGGACGCAAGCACGAATCCACCGGCCTGGGGCTGACCATCGCCCAGGAGCTGGCCCACCTGCACCAGGGGGAGATTCTGCTGGAAAGCGAGGTAGGCAAGGGCAGCTGCTTCACCCTGCGGCTGCCGCTGCTGGAGCTGGACGAGGAAGCCGACGAATAATTCCACTACTCCGGGGCTGCGGCCCTGGGGTTTTTTGTTTGAGGGCGGGGCTTGATTTTTAAAGCCTTCTCCGCTATAATCCGGATGGTACGATTTCGTACAAAAAAGGAGGGTATTATGAGCACACAGAGTTCTGGAAGTTTAAAACGGTTAAACTACCTGTTGGGAGAGATCGACGGGACCTACCACGAGGTGGCCCGCAAGCTGGGGGTATCGGACAGCGTCTCCAAGATCCTGTATACCATCTGCGACACCGACAGCGGCGATCGCTGCCCGCTCCATGAGATCTGCCGCCAAACCGGCCTGAGCAAACAGACGGTGAACTCGGCCCTGCGGGGGCTGGAACGGGAGGGAGTTATCTATCTGCGGGCGGTGGACGGCAAGGCCAAGGAGGTCTGTCTGACCGAACCCGGCAAAGCCTTTGCCGAAAAAACCGCCCGCCAGGTCATCCAGATCGAGAACGACATTCTCGAAGACTGGACCCCCGAGGAGCTGGAAATTTATCTCAAACTCACCGAGCGGTATCTGGCCCAGCTGGCCCAAAAGGCCGAGCAGCTGCCCCAGCGTCCGGGCCTGAACACCCCTTAAACCATCAACCGGCGGCCCGGTCTGCCGCCATCCGCTATGGAGGAAGCTATGATTCAATTATCCGACCATTTCGACTATAAGCGTTTGCTGCGTTTTACCCTGCCGTCCATTGTGATGCTGGTATTCACCTCGATTTATGGCGTGGTGGACGGCTTCTTTGTCTCCAACTATGTGGGCAAAACCCCCTTTGCCGCCGTCAACTTTATTATGCCCGTCCTGATGATTCTGGGTGCCATCGGTTTTATGTTCGGCACCGGCGGCGGCGCCCTCATCGCCAAAACCCTGGGCGAGGGGGACCAGAAAAAGGCCAACGAGATTTTTTCCATGCTGGTGGCGGCCTCCCTGGCCAGCGGTTTCCTGCTGGCAGTGCTGGGGCAGCTGCTCCTCCGGCCCCTGGCCGCTCTGCTGGGCGCCGAGGGGCAGATGCTGGAAAACAGCATCGCCTACGGCCGGGTGATCCTGCTGGCCCTGCCCGCCTTCATCCTGCAATACGAGTTTCAGTGCCTCTTTGCCACCGCCCAAAAGCCCAAACTGGGCCTCTACGTCACGGTAGCCGCAGGCCTCACCAACGCCGTTCTGGATGCGTTGTTTGTGGCGGTCTTTTCCTGGGGGCTGGCGGGGGCTGCGGCGGCTACCGCCATGAGCCAGTGTGTGGGCGGCATCCTGCCCCTGGTCTACTTCGGCCGGCCCAACACCAGCCTGCTCCGGCTCTCCCGGCCGGTGTTCGACGGCAAAGCCCTGCTGCGGACCTGTACCAACGGCTCCTCGGAACTGATGTCTAATATCTCCATGTCCATCGTCAGCATGCTGTACAACATCCAGCTGCTGGCCTATGCCGGAGAAAACGGGATCGCCGCCTATGGGGTGCTGATGTATGTGAACTTCATCTTCCAGGCGGTGTTCCTGGGGTACTCGGTGGGCGTGGCCCCGGTCATCAGCTACCACGCGGGAGCGGGCAACTACAAGGAACTGAACAACCTATTAAAGAAGAGTCTTTGTCTCATCGCCTGCCTGTCGTTGGTCATGTTTGGGGCGGCGGAACTCTTCGCAAAGCCCCTCTCCACCCTCTTTGTAGGCTACGACCCGGAACTGTTGGAGATCACCCTGCGGGCCTTCTTCCTCTATTCCTTCTCCTTCCTCTTCTTCGGGTTTGCGGTGTTCGGGTCCTCCTTCTTCACCGCCCTGAACGACGGGCTGGTCTCGGCCATCATCTCCTTTTTGCGCACCCTGCTGTTTCAGGTGGCGGCGGTGCTCACCTTCCCCCTGATCTGGGGGCTGGACGGCATCTGGCTCTCCATCGTAGCGGCGGAGATGATGGCGGTGGTGGTCAGCGTCTTCTTCCTTTTCCTCAAACGACACGCCTACCACTATTTCTAAACCAAAAGTTAAAGCGCGTCCCCTGCTTTCACAGGGGGCGCGCTTTTTTATACTACGCATGGGCCCGGGGAAAATGGGCGCAAAAAAACTGGAGCCCAGTTTCCTGAGCTCCAGACAAATTGCTTTGTTTTCGGATTAAATCAGCAGGGGGATCAAATTACTTGATCTCGACCTTAGCGCCGACTTCCTCCAGCTTCTTCTTGATGTCCTCAGCGTCAGCCTTGGAAGCCTTCTCCTTGACAGCCTTGGGAGCGCCGTCAACGATAGCCTTGGCCTCCTTCAGGCCCAGACCGGTGATCTCCTTAACAACCTTGATGACCTGCATCTTGGTAGCGCCAGCCTCAGCCAGGATGACGTCGAACTCGGTCTTCTCCTCCTCCTCAGCAGCGGGAGCAGCGCCGCCAGCGACGGGAGCAGCAGCAACAGCGGAAACGCCGAACTCTTCGCAGTAAGCGTCGATCAGCTCCTTCAGCTCCAGGACGGACAGGCCCTTAACGGACTCGATGATGGCAGTAATCTTCTCAGAAGCCATGGTAATAACCCTCCAATATCAGTTATTTTTGTGTGGGATGAATTTCGTTTTGTGTTAAGAGTCACACTGCAATCAAGCAGCGGGCTCCTCCTGCTTGTCGACAAAAGCCTGCATAGCAACAGCCAGACCAGACAGGGTGCTGGTGAGGGCGCCTGCAAACATGGACAGCATGCCTTCGCGGCCGGGCAGCTTGGCGATGGCGTTGGTCTCAGCAGCGCTCAGGACCTTGCCCTCCAGGAAGCCGCCCTTGACGACGAACTTCTTGGACTTGTCGCCGTCCTGGTACTTGCACAGGATACGGGCGGCAGCCATGGGATCCTCAGCGTGAGCGAATGCGACAGCGGTGTCGCCGGTGAAGTTCTCGGTCAGGCCCTCGACGGAGGTACCCTTGACAGCCAGACGCAGCATGGTGTTCTTCACAACCATATACTCGACGCCTGCCTCACGCAGCTCCTTACGCAGCTTGGTGTCATTCTCGACGTTGATACCGCCGTAAGCAACCACACAGCCGGAAACCGCATTGTCAAACTTAGCCTTCAGATCAGCGACATACGCCTGCTTTTCAGAAAGAATCTTTGCACTGGGCATTTCGGTTTCACCTCGTTTCAAAACATCTCTATCAAAAGCCGGAGCAGCAAAAAAGCCTCTCTCCCGCGCACTGAGGCCGAGAGAGAGGCATAAAACAACTTTACGCGTTTCTCGGCAGGCGGATCAACTTTACACTGGACTCCAGCGCCTGCTGTCTTAAAAACAGCAACGATATTTTACCGCAGAAACGCGGGTTTGTCAAGTAGTTTTTCTGATTTTTTTGCTAAAATCAGACGCCGTACTTCAGGGTGTTCAGGCGGATGCCAGGGCCCATGGTGGTGGCGATGGTTGCGCTCTTGAAGTAGGTGCCCTTGGCGGCGGCGGGCTTCGCCTTAGCGATAGCCTCCATGACGGTGTCCAGGTTGGTGAACAGCTTCTCAGCGCCGAAGGAAGCCTTGCCCACGGGCACATGGATGATGTTCTGCTTGTCCAGACGGTACTCGATCTTACCAGCCTTAGCCTCCTTGACAGCCTTGGCCAGGTCGGGGGTCACGGTGCCAGCCTTGGGGTTGGGCATCAGGCCGCGAGGTCCGAGGATCTTACCGAGGCGGCCGACCTTGCCCATCATGTCGGGGGTGGTAACGACAACGTCGAAATCCATGAAGCCGCCGGCGATGCGGGTGATCAGCTCGTCGTCGCCCACGATATCAGCGCCGGCTGCCTCTGCAGCAGAAGCAGCGGGGCCCTTGGCGATGGCGCAGACGCGGACGGTCTTGCCGGTGCCGTTGGGCAGGACGACGGCGCCGCGGACCTGCTGGTCAGCGTGACGGCCGTCAACGCCCAGGCGGACGTGCAGCTCAACGGTCTCGTCGAACTTGGCGGAAGCGATCTTGCAAGCCAGCTCCAGCGCCTCGTTCACATCGTACACTTTGGTAGAATCGACCTGCTTGGCAGCGTCGACATAATGCTTGCCGTGTTTCATTCGTATATCCTCCTATGTGGTCTTGCGGGCGGTTACGCCCTCCCACTGTTTGTGTCTCAGCCTTCGACGGTGACGCCCATGCTGCGGCAGGTGCCACGGATCATGCTGCACGCAGCCTCGAGAGAAGCAGCGTTCAGGTCGGGCATCTTGGTCTTTGCGATCTCCTCAACCTGTGCGGCGGTCAGAGAACCAACCTTGTCCTTGTTGGGCTTGCCGGAAGCCGTGGTGAGGCCGGCAGCCTTCTTGATCAGGACAGCAGCCGGGGGAGTCTTGGTGATGAAGCTGAAGGAGCGGTCGGCGTAAACGGTGATGACGACGGGGATGACATAACCCATCTGGTTCTTGGTACGCTCGTTGAACTCCTTGGTGAACGCCATGATGTTGACGCCCTTCTGGCCCAGAGCGGGACCAACAGGAGGAGCCGGAGTCGCCTTGCCGGCCTCGATTTGCAGCTTAATGTAGCCAGTTACTTTCTGTGCCATGATAAATGCACCTCCAAAAATCTGTGGTGAGTTGCGGCCCGCTGTCTGCGAGCCTCCCACGAGCATGTCCGAAAACACGCTCTATAAGAACCGCATGCGGTCTTACCTTGATAAACTACCTGCCGCGCGTTACGGCAGCTCAACCTGCGCGATATCCACCTCGGCGGGGGTCTCGCGCCCGAACATGTTCACCTTGAGCTTGACTTTGAAGCTCTCGGTGTCGATGGCCTCCACCAGGCCCATAAAGCCTTCCAGGGGGCCGGACGTGATCTGCACATTGTCGCCGACCTTGAAATCCACGGTCAGCGGGGCCTGCGACTCCACGCCCATCTTCTCGACTTCCTCAGGGGTCAGGGGGACCGGCTTGGAAGCCGGGCCGACGAAACCGGTGCAGCCGCGGGTGTTCCGCACAACATACCAGGTGTCGTCGTTCATAACCATCTTGACCAGAACGTAGCCGGGGAACAGTTTCCGCTCCACCAGGCGTTCTTTGCCGTCCTTGATCTCGGGCACCATTTCAACAGGGACCTTGATGTCGCAGATCAGATCCTGCAGGCGGCGGTTTTCCACCATGGTCTGAAGGTCCGTTGCCACTTTATTCTCGTAGCCGGAATAGGTATGCACGACATACCAGAGGGCTTCATTGGACTGTTCTTCCATTTTAGGTCTGCCTCCGTTTCCTCAAGATGCTTTAAGCGCCGATGATCAGGCCCAGGATGCCGCCGAAGACAGCATCCAGAACGATCATCACGACAGCTGCGATGGCTACCACCACCAGCACCACCAGGGTGTTGGTCTTGACGTCGGCCTTGGAGGGCCAGACGACCTTCTTCAGCTCGTTCTTGGTATCGCGGACAAACTTCGCGATGCCGCCGAAGAAGTTTTTGACAGCAGCCTTCATTCTGGCCACAAAGCCCGGTGTTTTCTCGGTTTTGTCTGCCATATTGCCGTCCGCCTTTCTTACTTGGTTTCGCGATGAACCGTGTGCTTCTTGCAGAAGCGGCAGTACTTCTTCATCTCGAGACGATCAGGGTTGTTCTTCTTGTTCTTCGTGGTGTTGTAATTGCGCTGCTTGCACTCGGTGCAGGCGAGAGTGATTTTCACTGTCATTTGTTGACACCTCCATTATAACGGTTGTTCTGAACCTCCCTCGGCTTGCAGGGCGGCCCGCAAAAACAGGCGCACTTAATAACCCCCGCAAAAGAGGTGATATCATTTTACCACGCACTTTTCCATCCGTCAAGCTCAATTTTACCGATTTTCTGATTTTTTTCTGCGTCAGGGCGGCAAACTTCTCTCTGACAGTGGAAACAAAGGTATTTTTATGGTATAGTGGTCGTACTTATGAACTGTCGGCAGTATGCCGGGCTTATAGATAATAGGAGTGTAGAGAGATTATGGCATTAGAACAAGCACAATCCGGCCACCCGCTGTGCGTGGCCCTTCTGTTCGGCGGTATGTCCAGCGAGCACGAGGTCAGCCGCGTGTCCGCCGGCACCTTTGTGGACCACATCGACCCTGAGAAATACGAGCTGCTGAAGATCGGCATCACCAAGGAGGGCCGCTGGCTGTACACCGAGGCCACCTCGGCCCAGATGGCCGACGGCAGCTGGGAAGAGCTGGCCACCAATATGCCCTGCGTCATCAGCCCCGACCGGGCCGACCATGGGATGATCCTCTTCACCCCCTCGGGCCAGGTGGAAAAACTCCATGTGGACGCGGTGATCCCGGCCCTGCACGGCCTGTGGGGCGAGGACGGCACCGTCCAGGGCCTTTTGGAGCTGGCGGGCATCCCCTATGTGGGCTGCGGCGTGCTGGCCAGCGCGGCCTGCATGGACAAGGCGGTGGCCAACGCCCTCTTTGAGCAGGGCGGCGTCCCCCACTGCCCCTGGCTGTCCTTCACCCGGTGGCAGCTCCAGGCCGACCCGGAGGGCATCCGGGCCCAGCTGGAGGAGAAACTGGGCTACCCTATCTTTGTAAAACCCGCCAACGCGGGCTCCAGCGTGGGCATTTCCAAGGCCGCCAACGCTGAGGAGCTGAAAGCTGCCATTGATCTGGCCCTCGTCCACGACAAAAAGCTGGTGTTCGAGTCCTTTGTGGACGGCCAGGAAGTGGAGTGCGCCGTCATCGGCTCCGAGCCCGCCGTCTCCACCCGCCCGGGTGAGATCCTGGCAGGGGCCGAGTTCTACACCTACGACGACAAGTACAAGAACGGCGTCAGCCAGGTGGTGATCCCGGCCCGCCTGTCGGAGGAAAAGCTGGACGAGGTGAAGGACTACGCCGTCAAGGCCTATACCGCCCTGGGCTGCGAGGGCCTGGCCCGGTGTGACTTCTTCGTGGAGCGGGGCACCGGCCGGGTGCTCATCAACGAGATCAACACCCTGCCCGGCTTCACCCCCATCAGCATGTATCCGAAGCTGATGGAGCACGACGGCCTGCCCGTCCCCCAGCTGATCGACCGCCTGATCGCCCTGGCGCTGGAAAGGGCGGTGCCGAACCATGGATAACCGCCCCATCGGCGTGTTTGACAGCGGTCTGGGGGGCCTGACCGGGGTGCGGGAGCTGCGCAAGCGGCTGCCCAGCGAGAACATCGTCTACTTTGGCGACACCGGCCGGGTGCCCTACGGCAGCCGGAGCCCCGAGACCATCCTCCAGTATGCCCGGCAGGACATCGCGTTCCTGCTCTCCCAGAACGTCAAGTGCATCATGGCCGCCTGCGGCACCGTCTCCAGCATCTACCCCGCTGCCGAGGCCGAGGCGCTGCCGGTGCCCTTTTTGGGAGTGGTAGCCGCCGCCGCCCGGGAAGCGGCGTTCCTGACCCGGAGCCGGCGGATCGGTGTCATCGGCACCGCCGCCACCATCCGCTCCCGCAGCTACGAGACCCTGCTGCGGCGGCTGGTGCCGGGGGCAGAGATCGCCACCCAGGCCTGTCCCCTCTTTGTGCCCCTGGTGGAGGCCGGCTATGTGGACGGCAGCGCCCCCGAGCACCAGCAGATCACCCGACTGGTGATCGAGCAGTACCTGGCCGGCATCCGGGAAGCAGGGGTGGACACCCTGATTCTGGGCTGCACCCACTACCCCCTGATCAAGGGGATGATCGGCGAATACATGGGCCCCCAGGTGGCGCTGGTGGACCCCGGCCAGGCCGCCGCCCACCATCTGGAACAGCTTTTGGGAGAAAAGGGGCTGCGGGCCAGCCGCCCCGAGGGCCAGGCCCACTACTACGTCAGCGACACCCCCGACAGCTTCGCCCAGACCGCCGACCTGTTCCTCGGGGAATACCGGGGCGGCAAGGTGGAGCAGATCGCCATTGACAAATACTGACAAGGAATGAAAAGACGTTGAAGGAAGATTATATCATCCGCATCAAAAGCCGGATCGACCAGGACGACGACCGCCAGGAAGTCGAGCTGATGACCCGGGGCAGCTTTGTGGCCCGGGGCGGCAGCTATTATATTACCTATAATGAGACCGAGACCACCGGGTACGCGGGCTGTGTGACCACCATCAAGCTGGCGGCGGATTCCAGCCGGGTGGCGCTGCTCCGGCGAGGCCCTGCCCACACCCAGCTGGTGATTGAAAAGGGGCGGCGGAACCTCTGCCACTACGAGACCGGCTACGGCTCGGTGACCCTGGGGGTCACGGCGGACGAGATCGTCTGCAACCTGAGCGAAAAGGGCGGCACCGCCAAGTTCAGCTATCTGCTGGACGCCGATAACGCCGCCATGATCAGTCAAAACTCCCTGGAAGTCACGGTGAATCACGTAAACTAACCCCGTGGATGGAACAAGGTTTGGATAGAAGAAAGGATTATGACCCATGAACGAACTGTTTGAAAACTACAACCCCCGGCAGGCAGCCCTGAGCGAGGCCCGGGCCCTGCTGACCCAGGCCGCCCAGGCCGCCATGGAGGCCGGCGCTCTGCCCGCCGCCGAGCTGCCCGCCTTTATCGTGGAGATCCCCGCCGACACCAAGAACGGCGACGTGGCCTCCAACCTGGCCATGGCGGGCGCCCGCACCTGGCACAAGGCCCCCAAGATGATCGCCGAGGCCATCACCGCCCACCTGCCCGATCTGTCCGGCAGCTGCTTTGAGAAGGTCGAGGTGGCCGGCCCCGGCTTCATCAACCTGTTCTTTGCCCCCAGCTTCTGGGGCAAGGTGGTGCTGGCCGCCTGCTCCAACCCCCACTACGGCCGCACCAACTACGGCCAGGGCAAAAAGTACAACGTGGAGTTCGTCTCCGCCAACCCCACCGGCCCCATGCACATGGGCAACGCCCGGGGCGGCGCTCTGGGCGACTGCCTGGCCGCTGTGCTGGACTGGGCCGGTTATGACGTGACCCGTGAGTTCTACATCAACGACGCGGGCAACCAGATCCAGAAGTTCGGCAAGAGCCTGGCCATCCGGTATTTGCAGCACTACTGTGGCGAGGAGGCCTATCCCCTGCCCAAGGAGTGCTACCAGGGCGGCGACATCAAGGTGCTGGCCCTGGAGTTCGCCGACAAGAAGGGCGACCGCTACGTCGCCCCCTGCCAGGGTCTGGCCGAGGACGCCCTCTATGAGAGCGAGGGCTTCGCAGCCCTGAAGGATGCCCTGGTGGGCTACGCCCTGCCCAAGAACATCGCCGCCCTGAAGCGGGATCTGGGCAAGTACCGGATCGAGTACGACGTCTGGTTCCCCGAGAGCACCCTGCACGAGTCGGGCGCAGTTCAGCAGGTGGTGGATCTGCTGCTGGAGAAGGGCGCCTGCTACAAGGCCGAGGACGGCGCCGTGATGTACCGCAGCGCCCAGTATGCCGAGAAGTACGGCACCGCCAACAAGAAGAAGACCGATGACGGCTCGGAGGAGCAGGCCAAGGACGAGGTTCTGGTCCGTGCCAACGGCATCCCCACCTACTTTGCCGCCGATATCGCCTACCACTACAACAAGCTGGCCACCCGCGGCTTTGACAAGGCCATCGACGTCTGGGGCGCCGACCATCACGGCCACGTGGCCCGGATGAAGGGCGCCATGGACGCCATCGGCCTGGACGGCAGCCGGCTGGACGTGGTCCTGATGCAGATGGTCAACCTGATGCAGGACGGCCAGCCCGTCCGGATGTCCAAGCGGACCGGCAACGCCATCACCCTGACCGACCTGCTGGAGGAAGTGCCCATCGACAGCGCACGGTTCCTCTTCAATATGCACGACGCAGGCAGCGGCATCGACTTCGACCTGGACCAGGCCGTCAAGACCGACAACGATAACCCGGTCTACTACGTCCAGTACGCCCACGCCCGGATCTGCTCCATCCTGAAAAAGCTGGAGAGCGACGGGGTGGTCTTTGGGGGCGAAGAGGGCGTCAACCCCGCCCTGCTGACCGAGCCCGCCGAGGATGAGCTGATTCGGATGCTGGCTGCCTTCCCCCAGGAGATCGTCATGGCCGCCGAGAAGTACGACCCCAGCCGGATCAATCGCTTTGTCATCGACCTGGCCGGTGCGTTCCACCACTTCTACGGCAGCTGCCGCATCCAGGGCGCCGACCCCGCCGTCCAGCAGGCCCGTCTGGCTCTCTGCATCGGCGTCAAGAACATCATCCACAACGTGCTGACCATGTTCAAGATCAACGTCCCCGAGAAGATGTAAAACCCAAACAAATAAAAGGAGCCCCCGCCCCAGGCACAATGAACCGCCCCATATTGTGCGGACAGTACAAAAAAGAGGCCTGCAAGGGGTAAGAACGAGCAAATCAAAGACTGGCCTGGCGAAGCGAGAGCGGAGCCAGGCCAGTCTTTGTTTGGAGCCGCTCGTGGTTATAGAAGTGAATGTATTCGTCGATCAGGTCGTTGGCCTGCTGAAACGTTTTGAGCTTTTGTCGGTAAATGCATTCGGTTTTCAGAATACCAAAGAAATTCTCGGCCATAGCATTGTCATAGCAGTTTCCCCG
>NZ_BQKV01000079.1 GCF_022180365.1 Faecalibacterium gallinarum | reverse complement strand
AGTGTTTGGATCACCTGCGTTTTCTGTGCCGGCGTCGCTCTTCTTCCAAAACCAAGGCTTGCAAATTTTTTAGGTATTCGTTCTCCGCGCGCAGCCGCTGGTTCTCGGCGATCAGGTCTTCTTCAACCGTCTTAGACGACTTGGCAGACTGGCTGCTATTTTTTCGCCCTCGCCGTTCGATCGCTAATCCTTCCGGCCCTTCTTCAAGATAGATTCGCTCCCACCGTTCAATGATGCCATGGTTGTTGATCTCAAACCTTCGCATCGCTTCGCGAACACTTATGTGTTCCTTTCGCATTGTCTCTACTACCAGTTGCTTAAATTCCGGCGTGTAGCGTTTGTTCGGTATTCCTTTTGGCATAATAAAACACCCCACTTGTTATCCAGTATACCATACTGTCTAACAAATGGGGTGCAGTTC
>NZ_BQKV01000078.1 GCF_022180365.1 Faecalibacterium gallinarum | reverse complement strand
TTATAGAAGTGAATGTATTCGTCGATCAGGTCGTTGGCCTGCTGAAACGTTTTGAGCTTTTGTCGGTAAATGCATTCGGTTTTCAGAATACCAAAGAAATTCTCGGCCATAGCATTGTCATAGCAGTTTCCCCGCCTTGACATGGACGGCGTAATACCGTATTCTTTAGTCAGGTTAAAGTACGCTTGTGAGGTATACTGAAACCCCTGGTCGCTGTGGAGCTGCAACTCCCCAGCGACTTTCTCTTTTTTGAGAGCAAGGCGAACGGTGTCCAGCACCAGATTGACTGTCTGGGATGTTGCCGTTTTGTAAGCCACAATGCTGTTGTCGTACAGATCCCG
>NZ_BQKV01000077.1 GCF_022180365.1 Faecalibacterium gallinarum | reverse complement strand
CGGTCTGCCAACTGCACAACCAAGCAAAGGGAGGTCATTCAAAATGAACGACACGAATAGTCTATCACATACCACATGGAATTGTAAATATCACATAGTCTTTGCCCCAAAGTTTCGGAGAAAGGTGTTTTACAAAGAGAAGCGTCGCGCAATCGGAATGATTTTAAGAAAATTATGCGAATGGAAAGGGGTACACATCATCGAAGCAGAAGTGTGTCCGGACCACATTCACATGCTGGTGGAGATACCACCTAAAATTGCAGTTGCGAGTTTTATGGGATACCTGAAAGGGAAAAGCAGTTTGATGCTATATGAACAGTTCCCGGAGTTGAAGTTCAAGTATCGAAACAGAGAATTCTGGTGCAGAGGATATTATGTAGATACCGCAGGCAAAAATACAAAGAAAATCCAAGAGTACATCCAAAGACAGTATGA
>NZ_BQKV01000076.1 GCF_022180365.1 Faecalibacterium gallinarum | reverse complement strand
CTGTGGAGCTGCAACTCCCCAGCGACTTTCTCTTTTTTGAGAGCAAGGCGAACGGTGTCCAGCACCAGATTGACTGTCTGGGATGTTGCCGTTTTGTAAGCCACAATGCTGTTGTCGTACAGATCCCGGATCATGGACAGGTACAGGACACCTTGTTCCGTATGGATATAAGAGATATCTGTGGCCCATTTGCTGTTAGGTCTTTCTGTGTGGAAATCCCTATTCAGCAGATTTTCATATCTGTGAACCTGCTGTCCAAGCTGCTTCCACTGCCTGCGTCTGCGTATTTCAGACAGCAATCCGTTTGTTTTCATAAGTCTGAGGACAGTTTTA
>NZ_BQKV01000075.1 GCF_022180365.1 Faecalibacterium gallinarum | reverse complement strand
TCCCTATTCAGCAGATTTTCATATCTGTGAACCTGCTGTCCAAGCTGCTTCCACTGCCTGCGTCTGCGGATTTCAGACAACAAACCGTTGGTTTTCATAATCCTGAGAATCGTTTTGGGATTCCTGGAACAACCGTTTTTGTCCAACCAAAGATGCATCCGGCGATAGCCGTATGTATTCTTGCACCTCTTCTGCTGCCGGGCGATCTGGTCTATAATCGACTGATTTGGGTTCGGACGGTTCAGATTGTGGGTATAGGCGTAGTACCCACTCCGGGAAACACCAAAGAATTTGCACATCCGCCAAATCGGATACTCTTCCCGATAACG
>NZ_BQKV01000074.1 GCF_022180365.1 Faecalibacterium gallinarum | reverse complement strand
CCGCCGATCATGGTGGGGTACAGAAGACCCGCGCCGATGACCATGCCTTCCAGCTCGGGCAGGCCGAACCGCTTGGAGGCGGTATAGGCCAGCAGGATGGGCATGAAGTAGAAGAAGCCGTCGCCCAGGGAGTACAGAATGTTGTAAGTAGCGCTGGAGCCGTCGCTGGCCATCACGCCCAGGGCAACCAGCAGGGCCAGAACGCCCTTCAGGATACCGGTGGCCGCCAGAACGCCCAGGGCGGGGGTGAACACGCCGGTGACGATGCTGACAAAAGCGTTGAAGGGGCTCATCTTCTCCTTGGGGGCGTCGCCTCCCTCGATGGCGGTACCGTCCTCATTGACGGCGCCGGAACCCTGGATATGGGCCACCGAAAGAACTGCGTCGTAAACGTCGGCCACCTGGTTGCCGATGACCACCATGTACTGGCCGCCGCTCTGGATGACGGTGACAATGCCGTCGGTCTCCTTCAGGACCTCGGTCTGGGCCAGGCTCTCGTCTTTGAGCTTGAAACGCAGGCGGGTCACGCAATGGGTCAGAGAAATAATGTTGGACTTGCCGCCCACGTTCTGTACAATGATGCGCGCAAGACCATCGTATTTGCTCGCCATAAGCTGATTCTCCTTTTTTGCTCTCTCATAGGTTTTTTCTTCCAGCTCTATCCGTACCTGCCCGCTCTGAAAAGCGCACTGCGCCACCGAGGGCAACCCGGCCAGGGCTTCCAAATCCGCCAGGCTCTGGTCCTTGATGGTAAAGATAAAGCATCTGCCGCGCCGCGTGAGGGAGACCACATTGTTTTTGCCCCCGATGTGGGGATAAAATTGCTGCAAAAGCCTTTCCGGATCAGGCGATTGCTTCATAGGGACCCCTCCTCTCGCGCAGAACTCGGAATATGGAATTTTTATATCATACGCCCGTGCGCATCGGGCGTGCTGATATCAACAAAGCCTTTTGCACCCGGTCAACACTTGGGATCGGTAGGTGCGGTCCGAACCCGGTGGATGTGCAGAATCAAATAGAGCTGCTCGTCCCGGGTGCAATGCCAGTTCCAGTTTTTGGCCAGGTAAGCGAGGGCCAGCTGGGAGCAGTCGTAATCCTCGGGGTATTCGATGCGGATGGAGCGGAACAATTCCACGGTAGCGGGGTCCTCAGGCATTGGCTCGCCCTTTTTCATCCGCTGTACCAGGTACCGCAGGTGCATGACAAACCGGGAATAGCTGTAGCTTTCCCGGTCGATCCGGATGTCGAAATAGTGCTCCACCAGCTCGGTCAATTCGGTGATCACCCGCAGATTTTCGATGGTGCTGTGCATATTGCTGTTTCCAGCCTCGGCATTGAGCAGGTGGAGCGCAATACTGATGGTCTCTGACTCGGGCAAATCGACCTTCAGTTTATCGCGGAGCATCTGCCTGCCCCGGTGGGCGATGGCATATTCCTGGGGATAAAGGTGGCGCACATCGTAGGCCAGCGGCGTATGAATCGCCACGCTGCTGCTGTGATGGATGACATAGTTCAGGTGATCCGCCAGCAAAAAGGGCAGATTGGGGTTCAGCTCACATTCCAGCTCCTCCCGCGCCTCTTTGGCGATATCATCGGCGGCCAGAATCAATTCTTCGGGGACCTCCCGCAGCAGATAAATGTATTTGTCGTTTACGTCATAGAAGGTCCGGTCCACCACCGACAGGTCTGTCAGCTCGTAAGGCATGGCGGGGAACCCAACCCCGCGGCCGAACACGATCAGTTCGTTGCCTTTCTGATCCTTGGCGAGAGCAACGTTGTTATTGATTTTCTTAATGATCTTCATACGCTATTATTTGCTCCCAACCAGTTTGTTCATTCCCGCTGCGGCTCACGGCCGGTCTTGGGCCGCGCCTGCAAATCTCTTCAAAAAGAAAAACCCCTTCCAAGACATATACTGAGCCCTGGTTATAATCCGCCCCCGAATCAATCGAATCGCGGAGAAACGCCAGAGCACAAGTAATGCCTCGCAAGGAGTAACAATCTTGTGGTGTTATTCTATCAAAAGATTCATGGTTTGTCCATATTTGATTTACACAAACTTTTCATCTCATTTTCTGCCAGATTCTCTAACTCAGGGGCCCGTTATGAGCAAATAAAAAGCCCCTCCTGCCTGGGTGAACAGACAGGAGGGGCGAATGTGCTGTTTGGAACAGCCCTCAGACTACGCTGTCAGGCCGAAACCGGCCCGCAGAGAACCCGCAGATTAGCAGTTCTCAGCGAAGTACTTGATGGTACGGACCATCTGAGAGGTGTAGGAGTTCTCGTTGTCGTACCAAGACACGACCTGAACCTGGTAGGTGTCGTCGTCGATCTTAGCGACCATGGTCTGGGTAGCATCGAACAGAGAGCCGTACTTCATGCCGATGACGTCAGAAGAAACGATCTGGTCCTCGTTGTAGCCGAAGGACTCGGAAGCAGCAGCCTTCATAGCGGCGTTGATAGCCTCCTTGGTGACGTCCTTGCCCTTAACGACAGCAACCAGGATGGTGGTGGAGCCGGTGGGGACAGGCACACGCTGAGCAGAGCCGATCAGCTTGCCGTTCAGCTCGGGGATGACCAGGCCGATGGCCTTGGCAGCGCCGGTGCTGTTGGGAACGATGTTCTGAGCGCCAGCACGTGCACGGCGCAGGTCGCCCTTGCGCTGGGGACCATCCAGGATCATCTGGTCGCCGGTGTAAGCATGAACGGTGGTCATGATGCCGGAGACGATGGGGAAGGTCTTGTTCAGGGTGTCGGCCATGGGAGCCAGGCAGTTGGTGGTGCAGGAAGCAGCGGAGATGACCTGATCCTCAGAGGTCAGGGTCTTCTCGTTGACGGAGTAGACAATGGTCTTCAGGTCGTTGCCAGCGGGAGCAGAGATAACGACCTTCTTAGCGCCAGCCTCGATGTGAGCCATGCTCTTAGCCTTGCTGGTGTAGAAGCCGGTGCACTCCAGAACGACGTCAACGTTCAGCTCGCCCCAGGGAGCGTCCTTGGCGTCCTTCACAGCGTAGATCTTGATCTCCTTGCCGTCGACAATGATGGAATCCTCAGTGGACTCGACGGTGTGCTTGCCCTCGCCGATCTTGCCGCAGAAAGAACCCTGAGCGGTGTCGTACTTCAGCAGGTGAGCCAGCATAGCGGGGCTGGTCAGATCGTTGATAGCAACAACCTCGTAGCCCTCAGCGTCGAACATCTGACGGAAAGCCAGACGGCCAATGCGACCAAAACCATTAATAGCAACTCTAACAGCCATTTTACAGTACCTCCTAAATTGTTTTACCCTATTATGGATAAACTCACGGTACCTTTATTGTAGAACAAAACGGACAAACTTTCAAGTGTCTGCCAAAAAAATAACGACCTTATTTTATATTTTTCGTATTTTATACGATTTTTCCAAAAAAGACCCGTTGATTTTCGGCGAATTATCCATCCTGCCGGGCATTTTCGGCTTTTGGGGTGTTTTTTATGCAAACAATTGCGCATACCGCTCCCAGCGCCCCCACGGCACAAAGGCCCAATTCAAACCAGAGCGCCGGCCCGGACAGCTCGCCTGCTGCCCAGCGGACCGCCGCCTGGGGCAGCCCCCAGCAAAGGCAGAGGCAGAATGCCAGCAAACCGCTGCCGCACACAGCCCCCAGTTTGGGCTGGCCGGGCAGATAGAGGGCCCGGACCAGCGCCGCCAGAAAGAGCAGCGCTGTCAGCTGCTGCCAGACTGCCGCCGTTGGGCCAACCCGGTGCCAGCTGGAACTGTTCAGCATAAAGCGCTCCAGCACCGTCCAGTAAAACAGGATGCTGCCGGCGATGGCCCAGCCGATTTTCCGGGTGGGGCGGCTTTTCTCCCCTGCCAGCCAGAACCAGCCCAGGCAGAGCAGCCAGCCGCCGCAGAGCAGCTCCAGAACCGTCCGGAGCAGCGTCCCCACACCGGGGCTCGCCACACTCAGCAGCAGCCGCTGGGCGCCCGTCAGCCCGAACAGCACCCCGGCCATCAGGGCAGGGACCCCGGCCGCCGGCCGCCGGCAGAGCAGCGGCTCGGCGCTGCCCCCCGCTTTTCGGCCGGCCAGCAGCGCGAAGGCCGACGCCAGGGCCAGCCCGCCGTACCGCCACCACACCGAGCCCACCGTACACAACCCGGTGGCAGAATCGGTCCAGAGCAGAAGGTCGGCCCATCGGGCCGCCCCCAGCAATACACTTAATAGAAGAGAAAATCCAACCCAGCGTTTCATCCGCGTTCCTCGATGGGCTTATATTTCTGGCGCACGCCCAGATACTTGTAGGCCGGCCGGATGATCCGGTTGGCAAAGATGACTTCTTCCACCCGGTGGGCGCACCAGCCCGGCACACGAGCGATGGCAAACAGCGGGGTGTACAGATCCTCCGAGATGCCCAGCATCTGGTAGATCAGGCCGCTGAACAGGTCCACGTTGGCGCAGACCGGCTTGGAGCTGCCCTTTTCCTCGGCAAAGATGCCGGGGGCCAGCCGCTCGATGCTGCACAGCATGTTGTATTCTTTCTCAAAGCCTTTTTCGTAGGCCAGGTGGCGGGCCCGCTCCTTGAGGATCACCTCACGGGGATCGCTGATGGTATAGACCGCGTGGCCCATGCCGTAGATCAGGCCGGAGCCGTCGCCCGCCTGCTTGCGCAGGATGTGGCGCAGATACTCCCGCACCTCATCGTCGTCGTCCGGGTTCTCCACATGGTCCAGGATATCCCGCAGCTGGCGGTTGACCGCCAGGTTGGCGCCGCCGTGTTTGGGGCCCTTGAGGGCGCCGATGGCGCCGGCAATGGCGGAATAGGTGTCGGTGCCCGAAGAGGACAGCACCCGGGCGGAGAAGGTGGAGCAGTTGCCGCCGCCGTGGTCGGCGTGGACCATCAGGCACAGATCCAGCAGCTTTGCTTCCTCGTGGGTGAACTTCTGGTCCGGGCGGTAGGTGCTCAGGATATGCTCGGCGGTGCTGTGGCCGGGCTGGGGCAGGTGGAAGAACATGCTCTGCTTATCGTAGTAGCGGCGCTTGATCTGGTAGGCGTTGACCATCATGGTGGGCAGGCCCGCAATCAGGCTGATGCTCTGGTGCAGAATGTTCTCCAGGCTCAGGTCCTCGGGGTTGTCGTCGTAGGAGTACATGCCCAGCACACAGCGCTGGAGTTTGTTCATGATGTTGGGCGAGGGCGCGTTCATGGTGTCGATGAAGCCTTCCGGCAGCTCGCGGCGCTCGGCCAGGATATCGCAGAACTTATCCAGCTGGCTCTTTCTGGGCAGGCTGCCGAAGAGCAGCAGCCAGATTACCTCTTCAAACACGAAGCGGTCGTTGTGGTAGGCTTCCTCCACGATCTCGTTGATGTTGACGCCGCGGTAGATCAGCTTGCCGGGGATGGGGATGACCCGCCCCTCCTGGTCCTTTTTGTAGCCCACGACGTCGCAGACATTGGTCAGCCCCGCCAGAACACCGGTGCCGTCGGGGTTGCGCAGTCCGCGCTTGACCCCCAGGCGCTCGCTGGTTTCGGGGTCAATGTAGTTGTTGGCGAGATACTCCTCGCACAAGGTCTTCATAGCCGTCTTTCCCATAGACGGTGCATCCGATTTCGTAATCATAGCATATTCCCCTTCCCTTCTAAATTGGGCAGGCCGGGGGTCGCCCAGCCTTCGCCCGGCCATCCACATTGATAGCGATGCTTTTATGATATCTCTTTTTTAAAGTAAATTCAAGGCAAAACTTTTTTCCCCGCTCAAAAGATACAAAAAATTTTTATTTTTTTCACAAACTGTCTGTCCCAGGGGGATCCGGGGACATAATTTCATGCAAAACGCCTGTTTCGCCCTTTCCCGCAAAGAGGGTCTGATACCCTGTTGGTATGGCTGGCCCCGCCCGGGGCCCCGACTCTGATCCCCCTGGAAGAAGGTGTCCCGATGAAAAAGACCATCTTTCTGTTTTGTGCCGCCCTGCTGGTGCTGGGCTGCTGCCTGCCCCTGGCGGGCTATTACATCACCCGGGCTGTCCTGGGCCCGGCCGCCCCCCAGCCCGCCGATTCCGGGGCGGTCTCTGCCCCCGAGCCCGGCGGATTGGGCGGGCTTTTCTCCGATCAGGCCGAGGCCGCCCCTGCCGAAGAGGTACTGCTCCGGGACGCGGCCAGCGGGCTGGATTTCACCCTCACCCTGCGGGAATATCTCATCGGGGCCGTCTCTTCCGAGATGCCGGTGAGCTGGCCGGATGAAGCCCTCAAGGCCCAGGCCGTGGCCTGCCACAGCTACATACTCTACTGCCGGGACCACCGGGAGAGCGAATCCGACCCCTGGCTCAGCGTGGACCCCGCCCGGCGGCAGGGCTGCATGACCGACGCCGTTCTGCGCAGCTACTGGGGCACCGCCTACGAGCAGAATTACGCCCGGATGTCCGCCCTGATTGACCAGGTGCTGGAACAGGTGCTCTACTACGATGGTGCCCCCGCCGGGGCCAGTTATTTCGCCATTTCCAACGGACGGACCGAGTCCAGCGAAAATGTCTGGGGCACCGCCCTGCCCTATCTCTCCCCGGTGGACAGCAGCACCGACCGTCAGGCCGACAACTACGAGGTCACCGTCACCTTTTCGGCGGACCAAATCAAAACCGCTCTGGCGAACAATCTGGGGATCGCCGTGGGGGAAAGCGCCCCCGAGAGCTGGTTCGGGGCGGCCTCCTACACCGACTCGGGCTATGTGGCCAGCCAGACCGTCTGCGGCCAGGCTGTCAGCGGCACCGCCCTGCGGAGCGCCCTGGGGCTGCGGAGCGCCTGTTTTTCCATCGTCCGGCAGGGGGATGGGTTTTCCATCACCACCCTGGGCTATGGTCACGGCGTAGGTCTGAGCCAGTGGGGCGCCAAAGCGCTGGCCGAACAGGGGGCGGGCTATGAGGAGATTCTGGCCCACTATTTCCCCGGAACCACCCTCAGCCCCTGAAACACAGCAGGAACACTTCTGCCGCAAAATCATAGGATGGAACACGACAAGGTTGATCCGACCCTGTCCGCACTCCAACGAATGACTCTGCGGAAAGGAGACAAAAATCGTGCGCCAAATCAGATACCCCAAAATAAAGCGCTGCTGCCTGTCCGGCAGCGCTCAGCAGAACAACTGCTGCACTTCCTCCTGCTATGACCCCTGCTGCGATTCTTGCTACGACCCCTGCCCCTGCCCGGACCCGAACCTCTGTCCGGACCCGGATCCCTGCCCGGACGAGGACTGCTGCCCCTGCCCCGGCCCCACCGGCCCCACTGGCCCGACCGGCCCTCGCGGCTGTATGGGTCCCACCGGACCTATGGGCCCCCGGGGCTGCATGGGCCCCACCGGCCCCACCGGGCCTATGGGTCCGCGCGGCTGCATGGGCCCCACTGGTCCTACCGGTCCCCGGGGCTGTATGGGTCCCACTGGACGGACCGGCGCAACCGGCCCCGCAGGCCCCACCGGTGCAACCGGTCCGATGGGCCCCACCGGGCGGACGGGTGACACCGGCCCCACTGGTGCGACGGGCCCCATGGGCCCCACCGGCATGAGCGGCCCCACCGGGCGGACGGGTGACACTGGCCCCACCGGGCCCACCGGACCCATGGGTCCTGCCGGTCCTACTGGCCCCACCGGTCCTACCGGCCCCACCGGCGCAACAGGCGCTACCGGTCCTATGGGCCCTGCCGGTCCCACCGGACCCACTGGTCCTACCGGGCCTACTGGTGCAACGGGTGCCGCCGGTGCAACGGGCGCTACCGGTCCTATGGGTCCTGCCGGCCCCACCGGGCCCACCGGGCCTACTGGCCCCACCGGTCCTACCGGCCCCACCGGCGCAACAGGCGCTACCGGTCCTATGGGTCCTGCCGGCCCGACTGGCCCCACCGGGCCTACCGGTCCCACTGGCCCCACCGGACCCAAGGGCACTGCGGCCTCGGTCCGCATCGGCACCGTGACCACCGGCGACCCCTATTCTCAGGCTGAGGTGACCAACAGCGGCACGGAGCAGGACGCGATCCTGAACTTTGTGATTCCCCGGGGCGCGTGCTGCTGCTGCAGCGGCAGCGGGGACGCCAACTTCCTGTCGGCCTACTCCACCGCGCCCCAGCCCGGCACCTCGGGCCAGGCCCTGGTCTTTGACCGGAACGCCCTGTCCAACGGCAGCGCCGTTACCCACAGCAACAACTCGGCGGATCTGGTGATCCAGCAGGCCGGCTACTACCGGGTCAACTTCCACGGCGCCGTGGCCCCGGCCAGCAACAGCAGCTTCCCCCTGCCCATCCTGGTGCATCTGCAGCAGAACGGCAACGACGTGACAGGCAGCAACGTGCGCCACACCTTCCAGTCCAAGTCTGAGCTCGAAAACTACGTCTTCGACCAGATCATCAAGGTGGATACCACTCCCACCACTCTGCGGGTCCTCGCGGATGGCGGGAACATCATTTACAGTGATCTCAGCATCACGGTCCACCGGCTGGGAGATCTTTAATCCGCTGGGGGATCGTCCCGATGGGGCCGATCCCCCTTCTTTTTGTGTTTTGTACAACCGAAAGGGGGCCGCCCATGAATCACTACCGGATTTGTGTCTACGCCATCTGCAAAAATGAGGAAAAGTTCGCCGACGCCTGGATGGATTCCATGCAGGAGGCCGACGCCGTCGTCGTTCTGGACACCGGTTCCACCGACCACACTGTGGAAAAACTGCGGGCCCGGGGCGCCCAGGTGTATCAGGAGGAAATCTCCCCCTGGCGGTTCGATGCTGCCCGCAACCGCTCGCTGGAACTGGTGCCCCAGGATGCGGAGATCTGCGTCTGTGTGGATCTGGACGAACGGTTTGAACCAGGCTGGCGGGAAAAGCTGGAAGCCGCCTGGCAACCCGGCACCCACCAGGCCGAATACCGCTATACCTGGAACTTTAATCCCGACGGATCGGAGGGATGGGTATTCTGGATCGACAAAATCCACGCCCGGCAGGGGTTCCAGTGGGAGTATCCCGTCCATGAAGTGCTGCATTACACCGGGCCCGAACCCCGCCGGCTGGTGACCGCCGAAGGGGTGCAGCTGAACCACTACGCCGACCCCGCCAAATCCCGGGCTCAATATCTGCCCCTGCTGGAGCTGGCCGTCGAAGAAAAACCCCAGGACCCCCGGGCCCTCCACTACCTGGGGCGGGAGTATTTCTTCCGGGGGGAGTGGGACCGCTGCATCGACACGCTGGAACGTTATCTCGCCCGGCCTAACGCCCGCTGGACTGAGGAGCGGTGCAGCTCGATGCGGTATATCGCCCAGGCAAACCTGCGCAAAGGCCAGCGGGAGGAGGCCCGGCGCTGGTATTTCCGCAGCATTGGCGAGGCCCCCTGGCTGCGGGAGCCCTGGCTGGATCTGGCCGCCCTTTTGAGCGAAGAGGGCGACTGGCCGGGGGTGGTCTACCTGACTGAGGCCGCTCTCCGCATTCAGGAAAGGCCCCGGGGCTATTTCAGCGAGGGGTACGCCTGGGGCAGCGCCCCCTATGATCTGGCGGCCCTGGGATATTATTACACCGGCGATCTCCCCCGCGCTCTGGAAATGGCCGAAACGGCCCTTCATCTTTCGCCGGAGGATGAGCGCCTCAAGAAGAATTGTGCGCTGATCCGGGAAAAATTGGAGCAATATATCTCGCCTTCCGTTCAGGAAACCGGGGCCAATCTCAAATAACTTTCAGCTTTTGAGAAGATTTTTCCCTTGCCATCCGGGCAGTCTATGGTACAATAAAGGGTGGATGTTATATAAGTTTGCGATTGGGCAAGCGTTTCTACCAACTACCGCAAAGAGTTGGCTATAACGACCAGGGCCTGCCCCTTCCGGCAGGGAGACAGTAAGATTTTTGGAGGAAAGCAAACCCATGATGTATGATGTACTGATTATCGGTGCCGGCCCCGGCGGCATCTTTTCGGCCTATGAACTGGCCCGCCTGAACCCCGAGCTCAAGATCGGCGTGCTGGAATCGGGCCACGCCCTGAACAAACGCAAATGCCCCATTGACGGCGAAAAGATTAAATCCTGCATTTCCTGCAAGAGCTGCTCCATCATGAGCGGTTTCGGCGGCGCGGGCGCTTTCTCGGACGGCAAATACAACATCACCAACGATTTCGGCGGCACCCTCTACGAGTACATCGGCAAGGGCCACGCTCTGGATCTGATGCACTATGTGGACGAGATCAACGTGGCCTACGGCGGCCAGGGCACCAAGCTCTATTCCACCGCCGGCACCAAGTTCAAGAAGCTCTGCATGCAGAACGATCTGCACCTGCTGGACGCTTCCGTCCGCCACCTGGGCACCGACATCAACTATGTGGTGCTGGAGAACCTCTACAACGACCTGAAAGAAAAGGTCGAGTTCTTCTTCGACACCCCGGTGCAGTCGGTTTCCGTCTGTGACGAGGGGTACGAGGTCAAGAGCAGCGCCGGGGTCTTCCACTGCAAAAAGTGCATCATCTCGGTGGGCCGCAGCGGCAGCAAGTGGATGGAAACCGTCTGCCGCGACCTGGATATCCCGGTCAAGTCCAACCGCGTGGACATCGGCGTCCGGGTGGAACTGCCGGCGGAGATCTTCTCTCACCTGACCGACGAGCTCTATGAGAGCAAGATCGTCTACCGCACCCCCAAGTACGGCGACAAGGTCCGCACCTTCTGCATGAATCCCCGGGGCGCCGTGGTCACCGAGAACACCAACGGCATCATCACCGTCAACGGCCACAGCTACGAGGATCCCGCCAAGCAGACCCAGAACACCAACTTCGCCCTGCTGGTGGCCAAACACTTCTCCGAGCCCTTCAAGGACTCCAACGGCTACGGCGAGTCCATCGCACGGCTGAGCAATATGCTGGGCGGCGGTGTCATCGTCCAGCGGTTCGGCGACCTGATCCGGGGCCAGCGCTCCACCCACTCCCGGATTGAGGACGCTTTCATCACCCCCACCCTCAACGCCACCCCCGGCGATCTGAGCCTGGTCCTGCCCAAGCGGATCCTGGACGGCATCATCGAGATGATCTACGCCCTGGATAAGATCGCCCCGGGCACCGCCAACGACGACACCCTGCTCTACGGCGTGGAGGTCAAGTTCTACAACATGGAAGTCGGGGTGGACGAACACCTGGAAACCAAGTACAAGGGGCTGTACGTCATCGGCGACGGCAGCGGCATCACCCACTCCCTCTCCCACGCGTCGGCCAGCGGCGTTTTCGTGGCCCGGGAGATCGTAGCGGGCGAGGCGTAATCCCCTCTCCCCTTCCTTTTAGAGATAGAAAAAGAGCCGGACGGCCTTGAACTGCACCCCATTTGTTAGACAGTATGGTATACTGAAAACAAATGGGGTGTTTTATTGTGCCAAAAGGGAAGCCAAACAAGAGATATACACCGGAATTCAAGAAAATGGTAATCGAAACCATGCTGGAAGAAAAGCTGGGTTACCG
>NZ_BQKV01000073.1 GCF_022180365.1 Faecalibacterium gallinarum | reverse complement strand
CTGTGGAGCTGCAACTCCCCAGCGACTTTCTCTTTTTTGAGAGCAAGGCGAACGGTGTCCAGCACCAGATTGACTGTCTGGGATGTTGCCGTTTTGTAAGCCACAATGCTGTTGTCGTACAGATCCCGGATCATGGACAGGTACAGGACGCCTTGCTCTGTATGGATATAAGAGATATCGGTCACCCATTTGCTGTTAGGTCTTTCTGTATGAAAGTCCCGATTCAGCAGATTCTCGTATCTGTGAATCTGCTGCCCCAGCTGCTTCCACTGCCTGCGCCTGCGGATTTCAGACAGCAAACCGTTGGTTTTCATAATCCTGAGAATCGTTTTGGGATTCCTGTGACAACCGTTTTTGTCCAGCCACAGATGCATCCGGCGATAACCGTATGTATTTTTGCACTTCTTCTGCTGCTGGGCAATCCGGTCTATGATTGCCTGGTTTGGATCTGGACGGTTCAGCTTATGAATGTAAGCGTAATACCCACTCCGGGAAACACCAAAGAATTTGCACATCCGCCAAATCGGATACTCTTCCCGATAACGGTAAATCACGGCATATTTCGCCTTTGCTCTCACTTCCTTCCTGTGGACCGCAGAAAAT
>NZ_BQKV01000072.1 GCF_022180365.1 Faecalibacterium gallinarum | reverse complement strand
CATCCGCCAAATCGGATACTCTTCCCGATAACGGTAAATCACGGCATATTTCGCCTTTGCTCTCACTTCCTTCCTGTGGACCGCAGAAAATCCCGCAGCAGTTCATTCTCCATTTTCAGCCGTTCGATCTCATATTTGTATTCTGCAATACTTGGCTCCCGGATTTCGCCTTTCCTGGGCCGTCCCTTGGGCTTTGGAGGGATTCCCGCTGCAAGGTTTCTTTGCTTTCGATTGTATCGGGAAAGAAATCCCCGCATTTCCTTATGTGTAAATCCCAGCTTCTCCCCGATCTCCCGCAGAGTCATTCCCTGGCTGCGAAGTTCTAATATCTCTTTCTCGTGTTCCTGAATGTGGCTGTATTTTCTTGGCATAGCAAAGACCTCCTGTAGTAGTTTTATTCTACCACAGGAGGCCTTCTTTTTTCACTGTCTACTTTTACTGGAGCGGTTCAG
>NZ_BQKV01000071.1 GCF_022180365.1 Faecalibacterium gallinarum | reverse complement strand
TTCCCTGGCTGCGAAGTTCTAATATCTCTTTCTCGTGTTCCTGAATGTGGCTGTATTTTCTTGGCATAGCAAAGACCTCCTGTAGTAGTTTTATTCTACCACAGGAGGCCTTCTTTTTTCACTGTCTACTTTTACTGGAGCGGTTCAGCAAGGGGAAGCGCCTTTTTTGATTCCTGTTTTAAAAAATCCCCTTGATCATGCCGGACAGCGGCGAAGGGGCGGGATCCGGGATGTCGAACAGATACCGCTCGGTGGCGTTGATGACGGTGGTCTCCCCCCGGGTGCAGACCCGGGGCAGCTGCGCGTCGTAGTTCAGATGGATGTGCCCATGTACAAACCAGCCGGGCTGATAGCGGTCCAAGACCTCGTTAAAGCTCTCAAACCCCCGGTGGGCCGGGTCCTCCCCGTCGTTCAGGCCCCGGGCGGGGGCGTGGGTCAGCAGAAGGTCGATCCCGCCGGCCCGGTACATCGCCCACCGCATCCGGATGATCCGCCACCGCATCTCCCGCTCGGTGTACTGGAAGCTGCTCTCCTGGTTGTAGCGCATGCTGCCCCCAAGGCCCAGGATCCGCAGCCCTTTCCAGATATAAAGGGCATCGTCGATGCAGATGCAGCCCCCCGGCGCCCGGGTTTGATAGGACTCGTCGTGGTTTCCGTGCACATACAGGATGGGTACGGTGGTAAAATTGGTCATATGCTCGAGGTAGCCCGCCGGCAGATCCCCACAGGAGAGGATCAGGTCAATGCCGGCCAGCCGTTCTTTGGAACAGTAGTCCCACAGTGCCTTGGAAGGCACATCTGAAATTGCTAGTATCTTCACGTCCCGTTTGCTCCATTCTTCCCGCCGGGGGGATCACTGGGCGGCCGGGGAATCCGGCGCCTGTTTGATGATGTCCAGCCCGTTGATATCCACCAGGAACCGCGTCTTGGCGTTCAGCTCGTCGTAGTGGGGCAGCGACCCCTCCACACACTCGTCCAGCCAGTCCATCTCCATCAGCTCCTTGGGGCTGTAAATGGGCCCCTTGGGGGAACAGAGTTTGTGGCCCTGGGCATAGCTCTTGATGGGGAAGATATGCAGGATGCCGTCTTGCAGCTGCTTTTCCACCAGATCCAGCAGCTGGAGGGTGCCGCCGGGCAGCTCCTGGCTATAGGACAGCTCCACGGCGCCGCTCTTCATTCCCCACCAGTAGTTGATGGCGCGGCCGTTGGCGCCGGTCTCCCAGGTGCCGTCCAGAATGGAGCGGATGATCGCCTGGTAGAAGATATCCCACCGCCAGACCGGCAGACCCAAAGGCTGGAGCAGCCCGCTGGGCAGCCGGCGGCAGAGGCCGTAATCCCGGAAGGTATCGGGGGCCTCCCGGCTGTCCCGGGCGTAAAAGACGGTGATCTCGGGCCGGTCGGAGAAGTCGAGGGGATGTTCGGGATCGGGCAGGCAGGCCCACCGGAGCAGGATCCGCCCCTCGGGGCGGACGGTTTTGAGACCCTGGGCGAAGGCGTTGATGGCGGCGGGCACCCCGTAGATGGGGTTGGTGCCCACAAAGCCCACCCAGTTGGTGGGGGACATGATGCCCGCCAGGATGCCCAGCAGATAGGTGGCCTCGTAGGTGCGGGGGTAATAGGTCCGCACCAGGGGGTGAGGGGCGTTGAGAGAGCAGTTGAGGAACTTGGTCTTGGGGTGCTGGGCGGCCACCTTCAGGCAGGCGGTGTGCATCCGGATGCTGCTGGTGAAGATGACGTCCGCCCCGTCGTGGGCTACCTCCTCGATCACCTGCCCGGCGTCCACGAAAGAATCCACATGCTCCCGGGTGGTCAGGATCACCCGGTCCTGGAAGGTGCTGGCCAGCACCGGCAGGGCCTCCTGCTGGGCCTTCACCCAGGCGCTGGTCTGGGCGTCGTGCTCGTGGAGGAACGCCACCTTCAGCTCGGTGAGCCGGGGGATCCGGACGTTCAGGAGGGGGGGTTTTGCGGCAGGGGGCTCCAGCGACAGCTCCACCGCCTGGGGCTGGGTCAGGACGGTGATCTCGTCCCACAGCTTGGTGAGCTGGGCTTTCAGCTGGGCGGGGGTCGCCTCGCAGGCGTCGGAGTAGCGGTAGACCGACAGGTAAACCAGCAGGGCGTCGCCCACGGCCAGGGGCAGCTGCCCGCCCCCCAGGGCCAGATACTGCTGGCGGAACATGGTATAAAAAGCCTTGAAGTTCAGCCGGTCGTCGTCGGTCCAGGCTTCATTGGAGGCCTTGCAGACCAGTTTTTGGAGTTTGGCGTATCCCCCCGGGCGGGAGAAATTCACCTCGTTGATCTGGGAGAGTTTATAGAAATCCAGGAACTCGTAGTAGATCCGGCTCTCGGTGCTGTCGTTGCGGGCCGGGATCAGCCGGGTGACGGTGCCCGGGATGCTGGCGGCGTCGAAGTGCTTGAGCACCGACACCCGCTTGTTGCCCTCCTGGATATAAAAGCGGTTCAAAAACTCATAGGCCGTCACCGGGCTGTGGATGCCCTCGGACAGGTGGGCGTCGCAGAGGTTGGACCACTTGGAGGCAAACTCGGTGTCCGGCCCCAGCAGGGGCATAAAGTTGGGGGCAAAAGCGGTGTGGCGACCGCTGGTCTTGGTACCCACAATCTGCTCCGCGGGGATGTTGATCAGGCCCAGATCCTCCTGGGAGACAATGTTGACGTTCATCAAAATATCATCCAGCACCGCCAGATAGGGGGACTGGCCCCGGGCCACGCAGGCACGGTATGCACGCTGCCCCGCACGCAGGGCGGCTTTATAATCTTCCATCATAAAAAGCAGGCTCCTTTCTCGTTCAGCAAAGCCAGTGCGGGGGCGGCCGACCTGGCCGCCTCTGGTACCAGTATACCACTCTTTTGGCCAAAAGTGTTGATTTGCGTCAAACTTTCAGGTAGGATAATAAAAAAATACATACAGAAGGATGTCCCCCCTATGGAACTGGAAACTCTCCCCCGTCTGGAAGCCGGCGAATATCCCGGCGGCCTGTGGTATTATGAGCCCCACACCTACCAGCCCTACCGCTATGTGCTGGGCCGGGTAGGCCGCAAGCCCTTAGTCTGCATCGGCATCAACCCCAGCACCGCTCAGCCCGGCGCTCTGGACCCCACCCTCAAGAGCGTGGAACGTCTGGCGGCGGCCAACGGCTTTGACAGCTGGATCATGTTCAACGTCTACCCCCAGCGGGCCACCGACCCCAACGAGATGGACCGCACCCCCGACCCCGCTCTCTGCGCCGAGAACCTGCGCTGGCTGGCGGCGGTGCTGGCCGAGACCGAACCCACCATGTGGGCGGCCTGGGGTACCCTGATCGAAAAACGGGAGTATCTGCCCGGGCTGATGCGGCAGATGGTGGCCCTGACCCGGGAGAAGAATATTCCCTGGGTGACCTTCGGCAAGCGGAGCAAAAAGGGCCACCCCCACCACCCCCTCTATCTGCGAAAAGACTCCACCCCCGAGCCCTTCGACGTGGAGGAATATCTCAACACCTGTTTTTGACCCAAAGAAAGGAGCCGCCGTGACCCCGCAGCAGTACAAAAAAATCTACGACTGGTTCACCGCCCGGCCCGGGGCGCTGGCGGCCCTGGCGGCGGCGGATCTCTTTCTGCCCCGGCTCTTGTTTTTGGGCTACCCGGTGCTGCTGGGCCTGTTGGGCTTTGAGGCTCTCCGGGGCGGCAGCTGGCTTGACCTGGCCCGGGCGGTGGCGGTGCCGGCAGCAGTTTTTATCGGGGGCAGCGCCCTGCGGGCCAAGCTCAACTTCCCCCGGCCCTACGAACAGCCGGGGTTTACACCTCTGGCAGACAAGGCCACCAGGGGCCAGGCTTTCCCCAGCCGGCACGCGTTGAGCGCGGCGGTGATTGCGGCGGCCTGGCTGCGGTTCTACCCGCCGGTGGGCTGGATCATGGCGGCGGCTGCGGCGGGGGTCTGTGTGGTCCGGGTGCTGGCCGGGGTCCACGCCCCCCGGGACGTAGCGGCAGGGGCTGCTCTGGGCTTTGGGCTGGGGGTCCTGGGAATGTGGCTCTGAGGGCGAGAAAAACGGGAGAAAAGTTTTTTCCGATTTTTCTTGACAGAACCCGAAGAGTATGGTAATATATCTCTCGCAACACAACACACACCGAGTTGCTGTTGCCTCATACAGGTACCCTTTGGGATAACAACGTGCGCCCGTAGCTCAGGTGGATAGAGCAACTGCCTTCTAAGCAGTGGGCCGGGGGTTCGAGTCCCTTCGGGCGCATATATGTGGTGCCCATAGCGTAGTCGGTTAACGCGCCAGATTGTGGATCTGGAGACCGAGGGTTCGAGTCCCTCTGGGCACCCCACCAAGACATCCGCTGTAAAACAGCGGATGTCTTTTTTGTTTGTGGGGTGTCCAGAGGGGCTCGAACAGGGCGGCCGGACCGCAGGCACGGCAAGCAAAGCCACAGCGCGGCTTTGCTTAGCCCGCGGGTGCCAATCTCTTTTGCGCACTACCGGGGAGCACGGGCCACGCTGTTTTACAGCGGATGTTTTTCTTTTATCCGGATGCCCGGAGAGGCTCAAAAAGAGATGCCAAACAAAATCACCGCATAAAAACGCCGGGATCTCCCCCGGCGTTTATTTTACTATAAGGCAGTTCTGTTTTATTCCAGCGGTTCGGCCCCGGTGTCGAGAATCCGGTCCGCCTTCTGCGGGATCTGCCAGGCGGCAAAATATTCCTCCTCCAGGGGGATCCACCGCCGAGCAAAGTTTGAATATCGCTCCCCTTCCCGGGCCATCAGGCGGCGGGCCTGCTCCTCCGCCGGGCAGGTGACAAAGATTTTATGATGGTAGAACCCCGCCAGTTTCGGGTGGTGGGAATAACTCCCCTCCACCAAAACCAGGGGCTGGGGGGCCAGCAGCCGCTCCGGTTCCAACGCCCCCCGGGCGCAGGAATACGCCCGGTACCGGACAGTCTGCCCCGCCCGGGCGGGGGCCAGCGCCTCGGCCAAAAAACGGTCCAGGTCCATGTTGGCGCAGGGGGTATTCTCCCAGCCGGGGGCCCGCTGCCCCAGAGGCAGATAAAAATCGTCCATGTGGAGGGTGAGGCTGGCCGGGAAGTGCTCCGCCAGCGCCGCCGCCAGGGTGGTTTTGCCGCTGCCGCACCGGCCGTCGATGGCCACCACCAGCGGCCCGCCCCCCTGCGCCAGTTGGGCGCTCACCCAGTCCATCAGGTTTTCCATCTGTGCTGCTGCCATTTCTTTCTGTCCTCCCTGGCCGCCCATCGCGGCCCAATGGGGCCAGTATACCATATTCCGGGCGGAGTGGCCAGGGGCGGCTTTTCCAATTCAGGGTTGACAAGCCGGGCGGGATATGGTATTCTCCAGTTGTTAGTTTTAGCTAACCAGTGCAGCAGGCGGATCTCCTCCGCTGTTATTTTTTCCTTTCTGAGTTAGTTTAGACTAATTACATACCAGTCCCCGGGGCTGGAATACTAAACAAAAACCATGCAGCCGAGGTGAACCGGATGGAACGCAATTTTGAAACGGTGATGATTGAACAGTGTGCCCCCACCCTGGCGGGGCTGAAACCCGCCAATCTCTTCCGGCTGGAGTGCCGGGACCGGGCCGCCCTCTATGCCCGGGTGGAGGGGTGGAACGCCGCCTTGAACCCCAAAGGGGTCCGGCTGCTGGTGCTGAAAGAGTGTCCTCACACCTGCTGTTACCTGGTCTACGTCTACCGGGCGCCCAAGCTCTGGGCCGAGCTTTCCCGGCCCGAGACCCGGGCCTTCCTCTCCCAGGAGGGCTACCGTCTGCCCGGCACAGAGACGGGCCCCGCGGGCTGCGCCGCTCTGCTGGAACAGCTGGCGGGGCGTCTCGGGGCCAGCGGCCAGTTCCCCCACGAGATCGGGGTCTTTCTGGGTTACCCCCTGGGGGATGTGCTGGGCTTTATCCAGAACCAGGGCAAGAATTTTACCTGCTGCGGCTGCTGGAAAGCCTACGGCGATCCCGCCGCCGCCCAGCGGATTTTCGACCAGTTCCAAAAATGCACCGCCATCTACCTGCGGCTGTTCCACAGCGGGCGGCCCATCGCCCGGCTTACCGTGGCGGCCTGATCTTTTCGACATCCTCTTTTGATATACTCTCTTTTACCCCTGGCGCCTGCCTCGGCAGGCAAATCCTCCTTTTTTGCTTTGCGGCCCCGGCCCCACGGAACCTGCCCCGTGGCCCGGGGCCGCAGCCTTTTGCCGGAAAAATGCCGGTTTTGCCTCAAAAAGATTCTCATGGTTTGTTAGATATAACAAACTTTAAAGATTCTTTCACAAAGTGGTTGACTTTCACGGTTAGCCGAATTAAACTAACCACGTCAACAAGGTTATACATTAATAACCAAGTATTCCGGCATCCAGATCGAGGTGAACCATTATGATGCCTTTAAGCATTGCACGGCCCGGCGAGACCGTGACCATTCAGAAAATCACCGGCAAAGACGAGGTGCGCCAGCACCTGGCCGAGCTGGGGTTTGTGGTGGGCAGCAGCGTGACCGTCGTGAACGAGATCGCGGGAAACCTGATCCTCCAGGTGAAGGAGAGCCGCATCGCGCTGGACCGCACCATGGCAAACCGAATCATGATCTGACCCACCTGCCGCCCCGCCCGGGGCAGGCAGAAGGATAAATCGCAGCGGTATGGGAGGAACCAAAGCTATGAACACATTGAACAATATCAAAGTCGGCCAGACCGTCACGGTGGCCCGGCTGAACGGAGCCGGGGCCGTCAAGCGCCGGATCATGGACATGGGGATCACCAAAGGGGTGGAGATCTATGTCCGCAAGGTGGCGCCCCTGGGGGACCCCATGGAGCTGACCGTCCGGGGCTATGAGCTGAGCATCCGCAAAGCAGACGCCGAAATGGTCGAAGTGCTCTGAGGCACCGGCCCAAGAGAGAAAGGAGCAGCAGATGGCAGAACTGAAAATCGCGCTGGCGGGCAACCCCAACTGCGGCAAGACAACCCTGTTCAACGACCTGACCGGGTCCAACCAATATGTGGGCAACTGGCCGGGCGTCACGGTGGAGAAAAAAGACGGCCGGCTCAAGGGCCACAAGGATGTCATCATCCAGGACCTGCCGGGTATCTATTCCCTCTCCCCCTATACCTTAGAGGAAGTGGTCTCCCGGACCTATCTCGTCAACGAGCAGCCCGACGCCATCCTGAACATTGTGGACGGCACCAACATCGAGCGGAACCTCTACCTCTCCACCCAGCTGATTGAACTGGGGATTCCGGTGGTGATCGCCGTCAACATGATCGACCTGGTCCGCCGGAACGGGGATCAGATCGACCTGAAAAAGCTGGGCGAGGCCATGGGCTGCCGGGTGGTGGAGATGAGCGCCCTCAAGGGCGAGGGCAGCAAGGAGGCCGCTCTGGCGGCGCTGGCGGCGGCCCGGGGCGGCGAAGCCAAAGAGCTGCCCCACGTCTTTACCGGCAGCGTGGAGCACGCCATTGCCCACATTGAGGAGTCCATCCAGAGCCGGGTGCCCGAACGGTTCCTGCGCTGGTACGCCATCAAGCTCTTTGAGCGGGACGAGCGGGTGATGGAGCAGCTGGGGCTGGACAAGGACAACATCCTGGCCGAGCACATCGAGCAGCACATCGCCGACTGCGAGGCCGAGATGGAGGATGACGCCGAGAGCATCATCACCAACCAGCGGTACGCCTACATCCACACCGTGGTGGAAAAGGCGGTGGTCAAAAAGCCCCGGAAGGACAACATGACCGTCTCGGACCGGATCGACCAGGTGGTGACCAACCGGGTGCTGGCCCTTCCCATCTTCGCAGTGATTATGTTCGCCGTCTACGCCATCGCCATGGGCGGCTATCCCTTCTCCATCGGCACCATGGGCACCGACTGGGCCAACGACACCCTCTTCGGCTCCATCGTGCCCGGGCTCTTCGACGCCCTGCTGCTGGACGGCACCGGCGCCCCCCGGGTGGCCGAGTGGCTCTACGGCCTGATTCAGGATGGCATCGTGGCCGGCGTGGGCGCGGTGCTGGGCTTTGTGCCCCAGATTCTGGTCCTCTGCTTTTTGCTGGCCATTCTGGAGGACGTGGGTTACATGGCCCGCATCGCCTTTGTGATGGACCGGATCTTCCGCCGGTTCGGCCTGTCGGGCAAGAGTTTCATTCCCCTGCTGGTGGCCACCGGCTGCGGCGTGCCCGGCATCATGGCCACCCGCACCATTGAGCAGGACCGGGACCGCAAACTCACCATCATGACCACCGGGTTCATCCCCTGCGGCGCAAAGCTGCCCATCATCGGCCTGTTTGCGGGCGCGGTCTTTGGGGAGAGCCCCTGGGTGGCCACCTCGGCCTTCTTCATCGGGATCGGCGCGGTGATCGTCTCGGGCATCATCCTGAAAAAGACCCGGGCCTTCGCCGGGGAGCCCGCTCCCTTCGTCATGGAGCTGCCCGCCTACCACGCCCCCGCCTGGGGCAACGTGCTGCGGGCTACCTGGGAGCGGGGCTGGTCCTTCATCAAGCGGGCTGGTACCGTGATCCTGATCTCCTCCATTATCCTCTGGTTCCTCCAGGGCTACGGCTTTGTGGACGGGGTGTTCCAGGCAGTGGAGGACAACAACCACTCCCTGCTGGCCGTCATCGGCAACGCCCTGGCCTGGATCTTCTATCCCCTGGGCTGGGCGGGCGACATGGCCTGGAAGGCCACCGTCGCCACCATCACCGGCCTGATCGCCAAGGAAGAGGTGGTCAACACCTTCGGCGTGCTCTACCAGTACGCGGGCGAGGTGGATCTGATGGAGGATTCCAGCCCCATCTGGGCCGCGGTGGCCGCCGACTTCGGGGCCATGCGGGCATACAGCTTCCTGATCTTCAACCTGCTCTGCGCCCCCTGCTTCGCGGCCATGGGCGCCATTAAGCGGGAGATGAACAACCCCAAGTGGACGGCTTTCGCCATCGGGTATATGTGCGCCTTTGCCTACGCGATCTCCATGATCGCCTACCAGCTGGGCGGCCTTATCACCGGCGAGGCGGTGTTCAGCCTCTGGACGGTGGCGGCTCTGGCAGTGCTGGCCGTGCTGCTCTGGATGCTCTTCCGCCCCGCCCCCAAGGTGCGGGAGGAGGTCCGGTTCCGGGCCGCAAAGTCCGCCCAATCCGCATAAACCCACCCTTTGATTTTCTCATCCTGAAAGGAGGCAGCCTATGGACTGGCTGATGGCAAACGCTTATACGATTCTGGTGGCCGGCGCGGTAGCCGGTGCGGTGGGGCTGGCCCTCCGCAGCATGATCCGGGACAAAAAGCAGGGCAAAACCTGCGGCGGCGATTGCAGCCGCTGCGGCGGGTGCCACTAAGGGCCCGGAAAAACAAGCCATAAAAGACCAGGGGCGGGGGGGGGGGGGGGGGGGG
>NZ_BQKV01000070.1 GCF_022180365.1 Faecalibacterium gallinarum | reverse complement strand
TTCCCTGGCTGCGAAGTTCTAATATCTCTTTCTCGTGTTCCTGAATGTGGCTGTATTTTCTTGGCATAGCAAAGACCTCCTGTAGTAGTTTTATTCTACCACAGGAGGCCTTCTTTTTTCACTGTCTACTTTTACTGGAGCGGTTCAGCCGGGGAGGCGCTTTTTTTGGATGCAGGGGGTTATTGGGCGGCAGGTTCCATCCGGTTCAGTTCCCCCAGGTACTGCACCAGGAAGGGCACCGAGATGAAGAAGGTGAGCACGTCCGCGATGGGCTGGCAGACCTGGATGCCGAAGAGCCCCCAGGCCGAGGGCAGAAGCAGGATCAAAGGGATAAAGCAGATGCCCTGGCGGCAGCAGGAGAGGAAGGTGGCCCGGCCCGCCTTGCCGATGCTCTGGAAGAGCATATTGGAGCAGACAATCACCGGCTGGAGCAGCATGGCGGCGCACTGGTAATAGAAGGCGGGCAGGGCGATGGTTGTTACCTCGGGGTCATCCCGGAACAGCCGGACCAGGGGCTCGGCCTCCACCCAGCAGAGGGCCAGAATCAGGGTAATGAACCCGAAGCCCGCTACCATGGTGAAGAGGCAGGCCTGGCGCACCCGGCGGTATTTTTGGGCCCCAAAGTTGAAGGCCGCCACCGGCTGGAAGCCCTGGCCCACACCCAGAGCCACCGAGAGGACGAACATAAAGATCCGGGAGACAATGCTCATCCCCGCCACAGCGGCATCGCCGTAGGCACTGGCCGCCAGGTTGAGCAGCATGCTGGCGATGCTGGCCAGGCCCTGCCGCCCGAAGCTGGGCAGGCCGGTGGTGAGGATCCGGGCCAGATCCCGGGGGCGGCGGGTGTAATAGCGGAGGGACAGCCGGCTGACCGTCTTGCCCCGCAGGTACATGGAGAGCAGAATCAGGAAGCTGACCAACTGGCTCAGGGCGGTGGCGAGGCCCGCGCCCGCCGCACCCATCTTGAACCCAAAGATAAAGAGGGGGTCCAGGGCCATATTCAGGATGCCGCCGGTTACCAGGCCGATCATGGCGAAACTGGCCTTGCCCTCATAGCGGAGGATGTTGTTCATCACCAGGCTGGACATCATGGGAGGGGCCGCCAGCAGGATATAAAAGGCGTAAGCCCGGGCGTGGGGCAGGATGGTTTCGGTGCTGCCCAGAAGCCGCATAAAGGGGGTCAGGGTGGCCAGGCCGCCCACTGCCAGCACTGCGCCAAAGGCCAGGGCGGTGAAGAAGCTGGTGGAGGCGAACCGGGAGGCGGTCTCGGTGTCCCGCTGGCCCAGGCTGCGACTGATGATGCTGCCCGCGCCGTGGCCCAGCATAAAGCCCAGCGCCTGGATGATGGCCATCAGGCTGGAAACAACGCCCACCGCTCCCGAGGCGCTGGTGGACAGCTGGCCCACAAAAAAGGTGTCGGCCAGATTGTAGATGCTGGTGATCAGCATGCTCAGGATGGTGGGCCCGGCCAGGGTGAGAATCAGCCGGGGGATGGGGGTCTGGGTCATTTTTTGGAATTGCAGGGCGGTTTGCTCTTGGGTCATGGCAGCGGGTACCTCGCTTTCTTCCGGGCAGGCGGCAAGGGCCTGTGGACGGGATAATACTTTCAATTCAAACAGTTTGTACACTAACATTATACAGCCTGAATGGAAAAAAGTCGATACCGCCCGAGGGCACAAAACGTTCCATATTTGGCCGAAAATGCCCAAAATCTAAGAGAAAAAGATCGGCGGGCGGGGGATGATTCTGTATAAAGTGACAAAGGAAAGCCCGAATACTTGTGAAAAATTACGCTGGGTGGTATAATTTAAAACATCTTAGAAGGCTTTGTGATGTGAGACAAGGCAAGGAGGGAATAACATGAAAACCATGGAACAGACCATGATCGAGGCCGGTCGGTTTTATACCATCGCCAGCGCGTCCGGCAGCGTGATCGAAGCGGTGGACGGCGCAGAAAACGGCGCCGACATCCGTCTGGGCAAGTATACCCGCAGCCCCGCCCAGGAGTGGGCGTTTGACCGTGTGGGCGAGGGGGTCTACCGGATCCGCAACCGTGCCAACGGCAAGCTGATGGATCTGATGATGGCCGGCACCGCCAACGGCACCTGGCTGCACCTGTGGGAGGATGTCAGCGGTACCTCTCAGATGTGGATGGTGGAGCCCAACCATGAGGGCCTGGTCCGCCTGCGCTCCCAGTGGGCCGGCGGCCGCTGCGTGGACACCGTGGGCATGGGCTGCCCCGTCGGCGCCATCCTGCAGGTTTGGCAGGAGACCGGCGCTGCCGACCAGCTCTGGCGGATCCAGGAGGTCAAGGAGCGCACTGCTCCCGCCGCCGAGGACGTGACGCCCGCTGCCCCCGTGGAGGAGCCTGCTGCTGTTGCGGAAGCAGCCGTCGAGGCCGCTCCTGTGGTGGAGACTGCCCCCGTTGAGGCCGAGGCTGCTGCCCCTGCCGTCAAGGCCGAGGAGCCCGCCGCCGAAGAGAAAGCTGCTGCCCCCGCTGTGGAGGAGAAGGCAGCCGCTCCCGCTGTCGAGGAGGCGAAACCCGCCGCTGAGGCAAAGTCCGAGGCAAAGGCTGCCGCCCCCAAGACCACCACCCGCAAGAAGTGCGCCACCCGCAAGCGCACCAGCAAGAAATCCGGCAAGTAAATGAGAGAAGGCATCTTTCCACCGGAAAATGCTTTCCTGTTGAAAAACCCCTGCGTCAGGCCGACAGGCCCGGCACAGGGGCTTTTATTTTGAATAAAAAGGGAGCCTCCCCGGTGTGAACCGCCCCATATTGTGCGGACAGTACAAAAAAGAGGCCTGCAAGGGGTAGAACAAGCGAATCAAAGACTGGCCTGGCGAAGCGAGAGCGGAGCCAGGCCAGTCTTTGTCTGGAGGCGCTCGTGGTTGTAGAAGTGGATGTACTCG
>NZ_BQKV01000069.1 GCF_022180365.1 Faecalibacterium gallinarum | reverse complement strand
GATACTCTTCCCGATAACGGTAAATCACGGCATATTTCGCCTTTGCTCTCACTTCCTTCCTGTGGACCGCAGAAAATCCCGCAGCAGTTCATTCTCCATTTTCAGCCGTTCGATCTCATATTTGTATTCTGCAATGCTTGGCTCCCGGATTTCGCCTTTCCTGGGCCGTCCCTTGGGTTTTGGGGGAACTCCCGCTGCAAGTTTTCGCTGCTTTCGATTATATCGGGAAAGAAATCCACGCATTTCCTTATATGTGAATCCCAGCTTCTCTCCAATCTGACGCAGAGTCATTCCCTGGCTGCGAAGCTCTATTAT
>NZ_BQKV01000068.1 GCF_022180365.1 Faecalibacterium gallinarum | reverse complement strand
TTATAGAAGTGAATGTATTCGTCGATCAGGTCGTTGGCCTGCTGAAACGTTTTGAGCTTTTGTCGGTAAATGCATTCGGTTTTCAGAATACCAAAGAAATTCTCGGCCATAGCATTGTCATAGCAGTTTCCCCGCCTTGACATGGACGGGGTAATGCCGTATTCTTTAGTCAGGTTAAAGTACGCTTGTGAGGTATACTGAAACCCCTGGTCGCTGTGGAGCTGCAACTCCCCAGCGACCTTCTCTTTCTTCATGGCAAGGTGAATGGTATCCAGCACCAGATTCACTGTTTGCTGGGCTGCAGTCTTGTAAGCCACAATGCTGTTGTCGTACAGATCCCGGATCATGGACAGATACAGGACGCCTTGCTCTGTATGGATATAAGAGATATCTGTGACCCATTTGCTGTTGGGTCTTTCTGTATGGAAATCCCGATTCAGCAGATTCTCATACCTGTGAATCTGCTGCCCCAGCTGCTTCCACTGCCTGCGTCTGCGGATTTCAGACAGCAAACCGTTGGTTTTCATAATCCTGAGAATCGTTTTGGGATTCCTGTGACAACCGTTTTTGTCCAGCCACAGATGCATCCGGCGATAGCCATATGTATTTTTGCACCTCTTCTGCTGCCGGGCGATCTGGTCTATAATCGGCTGATTTGGGTTCGGACGGTTCAGATTGTGGGTATAGGCGTAGTACCCACTCCGGGAAAC
>NZ_BQKV01000067.1 GCF_022180365.1 Faecalibacterium gallinarum | reverse complement strand
TGAACCTGCTGTCCAAGCTGCTTCCACTGCCTGCGTCTGCGTATTTCAGACAGCAATCCGTTTGTTTTCATAAGTCTGAGGACAGTTTTAGGATTCCTGTGACAGCCGTTTTTGTCCAGCCACAGATGCATCCGGCGATAGCCATATGTGTTTTTGCACCTCTTCTGCTGCCGGGCGATCTGGTCTATAATCGACTGATTTGGGTTCGGACGGTTCAGATTGTGGGTATAGGCGTAGTACCCACTCCGGGAAACACCAAAGAATTTGCACATCCGCCAAATCGGATACTTTTCCCGATAACGGTAAATCACAGCATATTTTGCCTTTGCTCTCACTCCCTTTCTATGAATTGCAGAAAATCCCGCAGCAGTTCATTCTCCATTTTCAGGCGCTCATTCTCTGCTTTGTAGTATTCAATGCTTGTCGGATCAAGCGCTATCTTTTTCGGTCGTCCCTTGGGCTTGGGAGGGATTCCTTCTGCAAGTTTTCGCTGTTTTCGATTGTATCGGGTAAGGAATCCACGCATTTCCTTATGCGTAAATCCAAGCTTCTCCCTGATCTCGCAGTTTGAGTATTTCTTTCTCATGCTCCTGTATGTGGCTGTATTTTCTCGGCATAGCAAAGACCTCCTGTTGTAGTTCTATTCTACCACAGGAGGCCTTCTTTTTTCATTGTCTGTTTTTACTGGGGCGGTTCAAAAATGGCACGTCCTTTTTTATGGAAAGATTACTTATTCAGGGCCGGCAGGATGAAGAACTGCTCGCCGTGGCTCTCATCGGCCACCACGCCGGCGTCGAAGGTGATGACCACGTCCCCGTCCTCATTGACCTCAAAGGGCAGATTCTCGTCGATGGTCACATAATCGGTCAGGGGAGCATCATTGATAACGGGGTAATATTCCACTTCCGGCTCCAGATCCATCCGGTTTTCCATATTCATCAGGATGGTCTCGGAGATATAGTCAACGTAGTCGCTGCCCAGCAGGCTCTCCAGCGTTTGGGCTTCAGTCTCGGAGGAGGCGGTTTCCTGAGAGACGGCGGCGCTGCTGGCAGGAGTGCTGGAAGCAGTGGAACTGGCGGACGAAGCAGACGAAGTAGACGAAGCGCTGCACCCGGCCAGCAGAAGAGCGGCGGCCAGGGTACCGGCGGCGAGCATAAATCGGATTTTCATAGAGAAATACCTCCTTCATGGGCGGGGGGAAGGATAGCCCCTGACCCTATGGCCGGAGTATAGCAGAAGGATGTGTCAGATTTGTTTGAAAGGTTTGAAAAATTCGGGAAGCAAAAAAGACAGCCGCCCCGGAATGGGACGGCTGTCTTGGTGCGGCCGGGGGGATTCGAACCTCTGGCCTTTGGAGTCGGAGTCCAACGCTCTATCCAGCTGAGCTACGACCGCACATGATCTGCTGGCCGTATCGGTACAACCAGCAAAACATATTATAGCACAGTTTCGGGAAAAATGCAAACCCAAAAATCCGTCGATTTTTCGCCCCGGGCGGCTCAGCCCTTTCGGTTGCGCTGCCAGATCTTATAAAGACCGTCGGTGATGAGGGTTTCCCGGTAGAGGATCGGGGTCTTGCAGGCCCGGCGGATGGAGGCGGGCAGGTTGCCGGTGGCATAAAACCGGGTCTTGGGGCCCAGTTCGGCGCAGAACCGGGCGGCCAGGCCGTCCAGCTGGCAGGCGGTGCCCAGGATTACCCCGGCTTGCAGACAGGCGGAGGTGTTTTTGCCCAGCACCGAGGCTGGAGCTGCTCCAATCAGATCCACCTGGGGCAGCTGGGCGGTATTCCGGACCAGACTGTCCGCCGAGAGCTGGGGCCCGGGCAGGATTACTCCCCCTACCAGTTCCCGCTTGTCGTTCACCGCCATAATGGAGATGGCGGTGTCGGCCAGGATTACGGCCATGGGCGGGGGTGCATCTTCCATAGCGGCCACCACCCCGCAGAGAAGCTCGGCTCCCAGCTGGGCGGGATTGTCCAGTCGGAGCTTCAGCCCGCTTTTCAGCCCGGGGCCCACCGTCATCACCCGTACATTGGATAAGAGCCGAAGGGCCGCCACCACCCGCCCCGTCAGGGAGGGGACCACACTGCCCAGAATGGCCCCTTCGATCTCCACCGGGGCGGTGTGATGGAGGGTCAGCAAGTTGATGATCTGGATGGCGTATTCGTCCGCCGTGGCGGCAGGGTCAGCGTGGAGGCGCCCGCAGAACTGCAAGGTGTCCTGCTGATAGCCGCCCAGGGTGATATGGGTGTTGCCGATGTTTACGGTCAGGATCATAAGAGCCTCCCATACAGGATGAATGGTTTCTTTCTATTATATATTGTATCCCCACTGCACAAAAACGCAAGGGGAAACAAAATCTCCTAAAAAATCCCAAAAAGGTGTTGACAAAAGGGGGCGGCGGTGGTATTATACTCAGGCACCCCGGGTCACACGAAAGAATGACTCTTACGGGAGCCCACGAAACCGATCGAAAAGCTCAAAACACTTCGAAAAAAGTGCTTGACAAACGAGCGGTTCGGTGGTAAAATAAAGAGGTCGTCAGCCGAGAGGCGAACGGCACACAGGACCTTGAAAATTGAACAATATCGAAAAACTTGTAACGGAACCTTATTGCGTGCGGATTTG
>NZ_BQKV01000066.1 GCF_022180365.1 Faecalibacterium gallinarum | reverse complement strand
ATCACCTGCACCGTCACCTTCTGTCTGACCCTCTGGGTCATCGGCCCTGTTACTTCTCTGGCCTCTGACCTGTTGGGCAGCTTCTTCACCTTCCTGTCCGAGACCAGCGGCATCGTGATGGGTATGGTGGCCGGCGCCTTCTGGCAGGTCCTGGTTATGTTCGGCCTCCACTGGGCCATGATCCCTCTGGCTCTCAATGATATGATGACCAAGGGTTACAGCACCATCCTGACCGGTACCTTCGGCTGCACCTTCGCACAGTGCGGCGCCATCCTGGCCATCTGGATCAAGACCAAGAACGCCAAGACCCGCAGCCTCTGCGCCCCTGCTCTGATCTCCGGCATCGCCGGCGTCACTGAGCCCGCCATCTACGGCATCACCCTCCCCAAGAAGAAACCCTTCATCATCACCTGCATCGTGGGCGCCATCACCGGCGCCGGCCTGATGGCTACCGGCGTCACCGGCTATACTATGGCCGGCCTGGGTGTTTTTGGCTACACCGCCTACGTCAACACCGCCACCAACGACATCAGCGGCATGATCTGGGGCATTGTCTGGTCTCTGATCGCCGTAGTTCTGGCCTTCGTTATGGTCTACTTTACTTATTCGGACGAGCCTGCCAAGAAAAAGGTCTGATTGTCCGAAGCAAAACACACCACCCAAGAAGGAAAGCACCTGCTTTTCCGTCTTTTGAGAGGGAGCGCCAGCCCGCCCTGACCTGATTCGGGCCGGCAAGAGAGAAAGAGGGCAGACCCCCCGCAGCATTTTTGATTGGCTGCGGGGGGTCTTGCTGTCCCAAGAAAAACACCCCGGCTGCCGAAACAGGCCCGGGGTGTTTGCTATGTCCGAAACTTTGAGTAAATTATAATGTTAAAATTCCGCAGGGTAAAGCCCTTCGGCAGTCATCCGGGCGATGGCGGCCACTACCTCCGGCTTATCCTCTTTGTAGGTGACGCCATACCACTTGTCGGCGCTGTGGAGCATCCGCACCTGGGCTTTGCCCTCGTCGATGAGAGACGAGACAATGCTGGGTAGGAAGTACTCGCATTTCAGGGGGTTTTTGTCCAGGTTCTCTTCCAGGAAGGAGACGAAGCGGTTCTGCGCCTCGGGCAGGAAACTGGCGGTAAAGCCCCACAGGCCCATGCTCACCGGGGTGTCGCCGGACAGCTCAGTCCAGCTCTTGCCCTCGTCCTCGGTGAAGTGGATGACCCCGCCCTCCTGGGTGATCTTGGTGCGCTCGGTGACGCTCTCCAGCATCCCCTCCGGGTCGGCCACGCAGACCCCCCGGGAGACGCTGCCGTTTTGGGTGACGGTGTTTTTGAGCTGGTAGCCTACCATGCAGTATTGGTACTTGTCGGTGTCGGGGTGGGTGGAAAGGTAGTCATACATCACCCGGAAAGCTTCCGGCCCGTAGTAGTCGTCGGCGTTGATGACGGCGAAGGGCCCGTCGATCAGCTCCCGGGCGCTGAGAACCGCCTGCCCGGTGCCGAAAGGCTTGGTCCGGCCCTCGGGGACGGTGAAGGGGGCGGGCAGGTCGCTCAGCTCCTGATAGGCGTATTTCACCTCCATCAGATGGGACAGCCGGTCCCCGATGGCGGCCCGGAAGGCGGCGTCGTTCTCCCGCCGGATGATGAAGATGACCGTCTCAAACCCGGCGCGCCGGGCGTCGAAGATGGAATAGTCGATGATGATCTGTCCGTTCGGCCCCACAGGGTCGAGCTGCTTCATCCCGCCGTAGCGGCTGCCCATGCCGGCAGCGAGAACTACCAGAACCGGTTTTGTCATAAAAGGGCTTCCTCCTCGCAGGCGCATGGCCCGGGCGGGGGAGCCCGCCCGGCTGTGCGCAAAATAGTATCCCCATTATAGCCCCCCGGACGGGGCCTTGCAAGAGGGGAGGGGGTTGGCCCCGGGGCGGCGGGGCTAAAACTGACAAATTGGATACTTTAAGGGGGAGAAAATCAAAACATTTGTTAATTTATTGTCAGTAGATTGCCTTGCGTAAAAGGCGGGATTTGTTTATAATAATACTAAGCGGGGGTTATGCCCCGGAGTGGAGTAAAACTCAATTCAAAATCAAAAACTTGAGAGGAGTTTATTACAATGGGTTTAGGTAAGAAGACGATCGACGATCAGAATTACTGCGGCAAGAAGGTGCTGGTCCGCTGTGACTTCAACGTCCCGATGAAGGACGGCGTCATCACCAACGAGAACCGCATCAACGCGGCTCTGCCCACCATCCAGAAGCTGGTCAACGACGGCGCAAAGGTCATCCTGTGCAGCCACCTGGGCAAACCCAAGAACGGCCCCGAGGCTAAGTTCAGCCTGGCTCCCGTTGCAGTTGCCCTGAGCGCCAAGCTGGGCAAGAACGTTGTTTTTGCAGACGACGACAACGTCGTGGGCGAGAACGCCAAGGCTGCTGTCGCAGCTATGAACAACGGCGACGTGGTCCTGCTGCAGAACACCCGTTTCCGCAAGGAGGAGACCAAGAACATCGCAGAGTTCTCTGAGGAGCTGGCTTCTCTGGCCGATGCCTATGTGGACGACGCCTTCGGCAGCTGCCACCGCGCACACTGCTCCACCGCCGGCGTCACCGACTACATCAAGGATACCGCTGTCGGCTACCTGATGGAGAAGGAGATCAAGTACCTGGGCAACGCTGTCAACGATCCCGTCCGTCCCTTCACCGCCATCCTGGGCGGCGCCAAGGTCGCGGACAAGCTGAACGTTATCTCCAACCTGCTGGAGAAGGTCGACACCCTGATCATCGGTGGCGGCATGGCTTACACCTTCGTCAAGGCTCAGGGCTATGAGGTCGGCAAGAGCCTGTGCGACGACACCAAGCTGGACTACTGCAAGGAGATGATGGAGAAGGCCAAGGCCAAGGGCGTCAAGCTCCTGCTGCCTGTGGATGCTGTCTGCATCAAGGACTTCCCCGATCCCATCGACGCTCCGGTTGAGACCACTGTTGTTCCTGTCACCGCTATCCCGGCTGACATGGAGGGCTGCGACATCGGCCCCGAGACCATGAAGCTGTTCGCTGAGGCTGTCAAGAGCTCCAAGACCGTGGTCTGGAACGGCCCCATGGGCGTGTTCGAGAACCCCACCCTGGCTGCCGGCACCCTGGCTGTGGCCAAGGCTATGGCTGAGAGCGACGCTACCACCGTCATCGGCGGCGGCGACAGCGCAGCAGCTGTCCAGCAGATGGGCCTGGGCGACAAGATGACCCACATCTCCACCGGCGGCGGCGCTTCTCTGGAGTACCTGGAGGGCAAGGAGCTGCCCGGCATCGCAGTCATTCAGAACGCCTGATTGTTTCAAGCGGCCACTTTTCACTTTCTGTAACAAGTGAACGGGTGCGGCGGCGGTGCGCCGCCGCACCTTTTCTTGTTTGGTCACACCTGGGGCGAAACCCGCTCCAATGATTTTTGTGGAATGCAAAGGAGAATGTACCATGGATAAAGCAAAGCGCAAGGCCATTATCGCCGGCAACTGGAAGATGAACAAGACCGCCACCGAGGCTGCCCAGCTGGTGGACGAGCTGATCCCCGCCGTCAAGGACGCCACCTGCGAGGTGGTCATCTGCACCCCCTTCACCGATCTGGTGACCGCCGTTGAGAAGACCAAGGGCACCAACATCCATGTGGGCGCCGAGAACGTCCACTTTGAGAAGTCCGGCGCCTTCACCGGCGAGATCAGCGCCGATATGCTGGTTGACCTGGGCGTGGAGTACGTCATCGTGGGCCACAGCGAGCGCCGTCAGTACTTCGCTGAGACCGACCAGACCGTCAACAAGCGCACCCTGGCTGCCCTGAACGCCGGCCTGAAGGTCATTGTCTGCGTGGGCGAGAGCCTGCAGCAGCGCGAGGAGGGCGTCACCGAGGAACTGGTCCGGATGCAGACCAAGATCGCCCTGCGTGATGTCACCGCCGAGCAGATGGCCAACGTGGTCATCGCCTATGAGCCTGTCTGGGCCATCGGCACCGGCAAGACCGCTACCTCCGACCAGGCCGAGGAAGTCTGCGCCCAGATCCGCAAGGTCATCGGCGAGCTGTATGGCGAGGCCGTGGCCGAGGCTACCACCATCCAGTACGGCGGCAGCATGAACGCCAAGAACTGCGAGGAGCTGGTGGCCAAGAAGAACGTGGACGGCGGCCTGATCGGCGGCGCCTCCCTGAAGGCAGCTGACTTCGCCGTCATCGTCAAGGCTGCATCCAACGGCTGATTTTTCCCCGCAGCCAATCTTTTCGTAGAAACAGGAGTATAGAAACTATGTCGAAAAAACCTGTGATGCTCTGCATCCTGGACGGCTTCGGCTGGGTGCCGGAGCAGACCCACGGCAACGCCATCGTTGCCGCCAAAAAGCCCTATCTGGATAAGCTGTTCGCCACCTGCCCCTACACCACTATTGGTGCTTCCGGCATGAGCGTGGGCCTGCCCGATGGCCAGATGGGCAACTCGGAGGTCGGCCACACCAACATCGGCGCCGGCCGGATCGTTTATCAGCAGCTGACCCTCATCACCAAGTCCATTCAGGACGGTGAGATGCAGAAGAACCCCGTTCTGGTGCGGAACATGAAGGCCGCCATCGACGCGGGCAAGGCCATCCACTTCATGGGCCTGATGGGCAACGGCGGCGTGCACAGCCACGTGGATCACCTGTTCGGCCTGCTGGATATGGCTAAGGCCCTGGGCGCTAAGGATGTGTACATCCACGCCATCATGGACGGCCGTGACACCGATCCCCACGACGGCAAGGGCTTCCTGCAGCAGGTCCAGGATAAGCTGGACGCGCTGGGCATCGGCAAAATTGCCACCGTCACCGGCCGTTACTACGCCATGGACCGTGACAGCAACTGGGACCGTGAGGAGAAGGCCTACGCTGCCTTTGTCTACAACGAGGGCGAGCATGCCGCCAACTGGCAGGAGTGCATCGACCGCAGCTACGCCAATGGCGTCACCGACGAGTTCGTGGTGCCCTGCGTCACCTGCGAGGGCGGCCGCGTCCAGGAGGGCGACACCGTTGTCTTCCTGAACTTCCGCCCCGACCGTGCCCGTCAGATGACCCGCATCTTTGTGGACGATGACTTCAAGGGATTCGAGCGCCGTTACGGCCGCTTCCATGTGAACTACGTCTGCATGGCTCAGTACGACGCCACTATGCCCAACTGCGAAGTGGCTTATCCGCCGGTGGACCTGACCAATGTCATGGGCGAGTACCTGTCCAAGCTGGGCAAGACTCAGCTGCGGATCGCTGAGACCGAGAAGTACGCTCACGTCACCTTCTTCTTCAACGGCGGCCGCGAGGCTCCCTTTGAGGGCGAGGATCGCTGCGTGATCCCCAGCCCGAAGGTTGCTACCTACGATCTCAAGCCCGAGATGAGCGCCCCCGAGGTTGCCGAGGAGTGCGTCAAGCGGATCGAGAGCGGCAAGTATGATGTCATCATCCTGAACTTCGCCAACTGCGACATGGTGGGCCATACCGGCGTCTTTGACGCTGCCGTTAAGGCTGTGGAGGCCGTGGACCAGTGCGCCGGCAAGGTGATCGACGCTGTTCTGGCTGCCGGCGGCGCAGTGATTCTGACTGCTGACCACGGCAACGCCGACAAGATGCTCAACGACGACGACACTCCCTTCACCGCGCACACCACCAACGTGGTGCCCTGCCTGGTGGCTGGTGTCGAGGGCATCAAGCTGCGGGAGGGCGGTGTCCTCTCCGACCTGGTCCCCACCATGCTGGAGATCATGGAGCTGCCCCAGCCCGCTGAAATGACCGGCAAGAGCCTCATCGTCAAGTAAGCAGGAAAGTTTCCCTAACCCATCTTAAAACCACGCACAGAGCCCCGCAGGCCGGTGTCCGAAGACACAGCCCGCGGGGCTCTGTTTGTCAAAAGGCGCGCAACCAATTGGCAGGGGGATTACTGGTATTTATAGAACCCTTCGCCCGTGATTACACCCAGCTTGCCCTTGTCGATGTACTCTTCTTTCAGCAGCTTGGCCAGACGAGCGTGCATGCAGGTGGGGTCGGTGTGGGTGTCCTCGTGGTTCATGACCACGTTGTAGGCGGTGGTCAGACCCACGATGTCCAGCAGACGGAAGGGGCCCAGGGGGGCACAGGTGGCCATCATCCATGTCTTGTCAATGGTGGCGGGGTCAGCGATTCCGTCCACCAGCAGGCCCTGGGCTGCCGAGAGCAGGGGCACCAGCAGGGAGTTGATGATGTAGCCCGCCTTCTCCTTGCGCAGCTTCATGGGCACCATTCCGATATCCTCGGCAAACTGGGCCACCAGGTCGTAGGCGGCGGGATCGGTGCGGTCGTGGCCCATGATCTCGGCGATGTTCTGTTTCCAGATGTTATTGGCAAAGTGGAGGGCCAAAAACTTCTCCGGCCGGCCGGTGGAGTCCGCCATGGCGCTGGGCAGCAGGGTGGAGGAGTTGGTGGCGACAATGGTCTTTTCGGGTAGCAGGGGAGCCATCTGAGCGAAGAAATCCAGCTTCTGCTGAAGGTTCTCGGCCATGGCCTCCACCACCAGATCGGCGTCCTGGACAGCCTCAGCCAGGTCGGTGGTCAGACGGAGCCCGGTGTAAGCCGCCTCGGCCTGGGCCAGCAGAGCGTCGTAATCGGCGCTGGCAGGGTTCTGGGGGTCAGGCACCAACCCATCGCAGACCGGCCCGCCATTCTTGGCCTTGTTCAGCTCTTCCAGGTAGATCCGGTGCAGCCGGTCCAGTTTGGGCTGGGTCCGCTGAATCGAGGCGTCGCTGCGCAGATAGATGGTGACCGTAAATCCCTTATAGGCGGACTGGTAGGCGATCTGGCTGCCCAGAACACCGCCGCCGATGACCGTGACATTTTTGATGACCATAGAAAAATTCCCTCCGATCAATTTTCACGTTACTTGTAATACAAGTATACAGAAAGCATAGCACGATGGGGGAGTCTTGTCAATCAAAGGGTTCGCCCTGCTTTTTTGTACAATCTGCCTATACAAAGAAAAGCCGCCGCAGTGTAAAACTGCGACGGCTTTGTACTGTTGCGGGTTCAGAAGGGCTCAGGCGTTGGCCTGGTACTCCTTGAGATAAGCTTCCTGCTCTTTCTCGTTGCCATAGACGAAGTGGCCGTTGCCAACCTCACGCCAGACCGGCTTGTCCACGCTGTAATCGTGGATGGAGGGGTCGTAGACGAGAAGCTTTTTCTTCTTCTCGAGGGTGGGGTCGGGGATGGGCACTGCGCTCAGCAGAGCCTTGGTGTAGGGGTGGAGGGGGCGGCGGAACAGCTCCTCCGCCTCAGCCAGCTCTACGATGCGGCCCTTGCTGATGACGGCGATCCGGTCCGAGATGAACCGCACCACCGACAGGTCGTGAGCAATGAACAGGTAGGTCAGACCGCGGGACTTCTTGAAGTTGTTCAGCAGGTTCAGAACCTGTGCACGGATCGAGACGTCCAGCGCCGAGATGGGCTCGTCCGCCACGATGAACTCCGGCTGCATGATCAGTGCCCGGGCAATGCCGATGCGCTGACGCTGGCCGCCCGAGAACTCGTGGGGGAAGCGGGAGGCGAACTCCGGCAGCAGGCCCACTTCGTGCAGGGCATTCATGACCTGATCGTGCAGGTCCGCCTGGTCCTTGTACAGGTGGTGGTTCAAAAGACCCTCGGCAATGATATACTCCACCTTGGCGCGCTCGTTCAGGGACGCCATGGGGTCCTGGAAGATCATCTGGCATTTGCGGATGACCTCGTTGTCCAGTTCCTTGGAGATCTTGCCGTTGATCTTCTGGCCTTTGAACAGGATCTCGCCCGCCGAAGTGGGGTTGATCCGGCAGATGGCACGGCCAATGGTGGTCTTGCCCGAACCAGACTCACCTACCAGGGAGAAAGTCTCGCCCTTGTAGATGTCAAAGTTGACGTGGTCGACGGCCACAAACTTCTTCCGCCCGTTGCCGAAGGAAATCTGGAGGTCCTTGACCTCAATGAGTTTTTCTCTCTCAGCCATGGGCAGCCTCCATTTTCTTGCGCAGGTTCTGGATCGAGTGGGGCTGCTCTACCTTGGGCGCCCGGGGGTCCAGATACCAGGTTTTGGCCGCGTGGGTCTCCGACACCTGGAAGAAAGGCGGCTCCTTGACGAAATCGATGGCCAGAGCCATCTTGTTGCGGGGTGCAAAGGCGTCGCCTTTGATCTCGTTGAACAGGTTCGGCGGGGTGCCGTCGATGGTGGGCAGGGCCTCACCCTTGACGCCCAGCTGGGGCAGCGCCTGGAGCAGAGCCCAGGTGTAGGGGTGCCATGCGTCGTAGAAGATATCCTCTACGGTGCCGTACTCCACAATCTGGCCTGCATACATGACGGCCACACGGTCGGCCACGTTGGCCACGACGCCCAGGTCGTGGGTGATATAGATGACCGACATGCCCTGTTCCTTCTGTAGATCGCGGATCAGCTGAAGGATCTGGGCCTGGATGGTCACGTCCAGCGCGGTGGTGGGCTCGTCACAGATCAGCACCTGGGGCTTGCAGGCAGCTGCGATGGCGATCACCACGCGCTGCCGCATGCCGCCCGAAAACTCGTGGGGGTACTGATCGTACCGGCGCTCGGGGTCGGGGATGCCGACCTTGCCCAGCATCTCGATGGCGGCCTTCTTGGCGGCCTCACCCTTCAGACCCTGGTGCAGCTCAATGCTCTCCTGGATCTGCTTGCCGATTTTCTTCAGCGGGTTCAGGCTGGTCATCGGGTCCTGCATGACCATCGAGATCTTTTTGCCGCGGATCTTGAGCCACTGCTTTTCGTTGTACTTGGCCAGATCCTCGCCGTTGAACATAATCGAGCCGTTGGTGATCTTGCCGTTGGCGTCCAGCATACCCACAAAGGTCTTGGTAAAGACCGATTTGCCGGAGCCGGACTCGCCCACGATGGCCAGGGTCTCGCCCTCGTACAGGTCAAGGGAGCATTTGCGGATGGCTTTCAGCGTCCGGCCGCGCAGGCTGAACTGGATCTCCACGTCACGGGCAGAGATAATCGATTTTTTTTCCATTCTTTCTCTCTCCCATCTTTAAACGTGATTGCGCGGGTCTGCTGCATCCGAGAATGCGTTGCCACAGATATAGAAGGTGACCGAGATGATGGACACGATTACGGCAGGGAAGATCAGCAGATACGGATAATCCAGGAAGAACAGCCGGGCGTTGCGCAGCAGAACACCCAGAGACGGGGTCCGGTCATCCAGGCCCAGGCCCAGGTAAGACAGAGTAGACTCCAAACCAATGGTAGAGGGGATACTCAGTGCGAGCCGGAGGATGATGACCGACACCAGATAGGGCAGGATGTTCTTGGTCAGAACACGCCACAGCGGGGTGCCCAGGCAGCGGGAGGCCAGGTTGTACTCCCGGTCACGATACATGAACACCATGTTGCGGACGCCACGAGCCATGTTCAGCCAGCCGGTAGCGATCAGCGAGATGGCCATGATGGTGAAACTCTGGCCGATCATGAGGGCAATCAGGGTCATATAGATGATGATGGGGATATTGTTGATCAGGTTGTACAGCTCCGTGAAGAAGCGGTCCAGGCTGCGGACATAACCCCAGATCAGACCAATGATGATGCCGACAATGCCCTCGCCGAGGGCGACCACCAGTGCCAGACGGATCGAAGTCTGAGCAGCGAACCAGACCTGGCACCAGTAGTCACGGCCAATGTTGTCTGTGCCGAACCAGTACTCGCTGTTCGGCGAAATAAATTTGTTGTTCTGGTCAACCACCAGCGTTGCGTAGTCATATTTTCCAATGGCCAGCGCAACGAAGGTGAAAATAACCAGAAAGAGAAAAAGCAGTGCACAGAAGACAGCGCTCTTCTTTTTCAGGAAGTTGTGGAACACCGAACCCCAGTAAGAGTAGTTGGAGTAACCGGTTTTCTCTGCTTCCTCGGGCGAATACTCCACGACGTAAAACAGTTCGTCCGGGTTCTTGCCCTCAAAATCCGATGCTTTTGCCATCAGCGCGTGCCTCCCTTCTCGGTCAGAGTGATGCGCGGGTCGACCAGCATCATCAGCACGTCGCCCAGGAAGACGCCGACAATACCCAGCGCAGCGTAGAACATGACCAGGGTCTGGACCACGTTCACGTCATACCGGTTGATGGCGTCAGTCAGCAGGGGGCCCATGCCGGGCACCGAGAAGAACCGCTCCACCAGCAGCGAGCCGCCGATGGTCAGCAGGAAGGACGCCGGGATATACTGCACCATCGGGACCATGGCGTTCCGCAGAACATGCTTCAGCATGATCTGGCGGGTGTTCAGGCCCTTGATCTTGGCCAGCTTGATATAGTCGCGGGTTAACTCATCCACCATATAGCGGCGGGTCCAGAGCGCATAACCAGCGATGGAAGCCAGCGACAGACAAGCGATGGGCAGAATGCTGGACATCGTGACGTTGCGGGTGGAATACAGTGCCGGCAGACCCAATACTTTTGAGCCAAACACCAGCACAAGTGAATAAGATACCAGTGCAGGAACTGCGTTGACAAAGACCGTATAGGCGGTACCGAAGTGGTCGATAACCCGGTCCTTGAACACAGTCTGCAGGATGCCAAGGATGACACCCAGGAACAGCGAGATCGCCAGAGAGATCACGCCCAGACGCATCGAAACGCCGAATTTGCTGCCGATTACCTTGGTCACAGCAATACCGCTCTGAATTCTCCGCGAGGTACCGAAGTCCAGGTGAAGAATCTGCCCATAAAAGCGGACAAGCTGCTCCCCAACGGGGTCCAGAAGACCGGCGGCTTCCAGAATGGAGTTCTTCTGCTCAGGGGTGAACTTCATCAGCTGATCTTCAGTGAAGTAGTAGTCCGTGGGCAGCATACGCAACAACAGGAAGACGACGGTGACAGCAAGCAGGATGGTAATCAGCGACTGAAGCAGCCGCTTGACGGTGTATTTAAACATCAAACACCCTTGCTCGCCTCGTAAGCCTCGGCGAAGGCAGCGAAGTCATCCGCGGTATAGGCTTCCGTGGAGGTCTCCCAGTTGGTATATTTGTAGGCCGCAATGCCGCACAGGGTGTTGATCTTGGAGTACAGGTTGACGTGGGTCAGCTGCAGGCCGATCTCGTAGTAGTTGGGCATGCAGAGCACATTCTCCAGGAAGTAAGCCTCGGCCTTGGCGAAAGCCTCGTAACGGGCATCGGTGTCGTCGACGATGGCGTTGGCCTCGTTGTACAGGCGGGTGAACTCCTCGTACTGCTCCAGCAGCTCCTTCTGGTAATCCTTGGGATCCTCAGCAACCTCGGCAATATAGGAGTACTCGTGTGCGTAGTAGGCGTTTTCGTCGTGCAGGATCTCCTGGCCCAGGAAGTTGGAGATGTCGGCGTAGTCGGCGCCCCAGCCGACGCCGTACCAGCAAGCCAGGTGGGGCTGGCGGATCTCCTGATCCATGGAGGAAATCCAGTTCAGCCAGTCAAACTTGACGAAGTCGTCGCCCAGGCAATCCTTGAAGATCTGCTGCATAACCAGCATGCCGTCGGTGGAAGAACCAGCCTTGACATAGTGGTACAGGGTGACGGGGAAGGTGACGCCGATGGCGCTCAGCTCCTCCATGCACTCCTTCTTCAGCTGGGTGATGTCCTTCAGGCGGCGCAGCTTCTGGCCGTCAGACTTGGGGTAGCCCAGCAGCTCGATGACGCGGTCGGTGTAGTCGCGGCCATCGGAGAAGGCGCACAGGCCCTTCATGGTGTAGCACAGGTTCTCCAGATCCAGGGGCTTCAGCTGGTTGACGCGCTTGAAGGAGTCCAGCAGATCCAGGCCGTACATCAGGCACTGACGGAACTTGGTGTTGGCGACGGCCTTGTTCCAGTTCTCGTCGGGGGTGCCGTCCTCGTTCATGCGGTTGAAGCACAGGTGGTACTGATAGCTGTACTTCTTGGGGGTGGACTCAACCACGTTGTTGTAGTACTTGTGGTTGGGGTCGCTCAGAATGGTGGAAGCAGGAGCCTCGGCCAGATCCATCTCGTCCACTTCGCCGGCGTCGTACAGCTGGAAGCCAACGTTCAGGTCGTCGATGATGCGGACGGTGACCGACTCAAAGCGAGCCTCGTTGGCAGCGTTGAAGTAGTTGGGGTTGGGGACGAAGACCTTGCTGTTGTTCTGGATATACTCGTTGACCAGATAGGGGCCGGTGTACCACATGGTGGTGTTGTCCAGGCCCAGGAAGCCGTCAACGCCCAGCTCGTCGATCAGAGCCTTGGGGGCGGGGAACAGGCAAGCGCCGGAAGCGACAGTGTGGAAGTAGGGGCAGGAGACGGTGCAGTGATAAACGACAGTATAGTCGTCCGGAGCCTCGATGCCGACGCCGTGGGCCAGCATGTCCTCATAGGTCAGGGCCTTGGCTTCCTCTGCGTCCAGAGAGTTGGTGTAATCGTTGTACTCCTTGGCGCCAACAATGTAGTTGTTGGGCATGGAGGTGTTCATGTTCTCGTTCTTCTTGGCGTTCAGGACCCACTCCAGACCGACCAGGAAGTCCTGGCTGGTCAGGTTGGCCTTGACCTCGCCGTTGACATCGCTCCAGGTCACGTCGTCACGCAGATTGAAGGTCCAGACGGTGGCGTCCTCGTTCTGGCTCCACTCGGTGGCAACATCGGGGACGAACTGGCCGTAGATGTTGTTGGTGACCAGGCCGTTGACGCAGTTGCACAGGACGTTCAGGTCGGCAGCGTTCTGGCTGTACAGGACGTTCCAAGTCTGGATCTCACGCAGGGACAGCTCCCAGGTGACCAGGTTCTGGATGGGATCGCCGCCGTTGTCAACCACAGAACCGGTTGCGCCGGAAGCAGCGCCGGAGGTGCTGCCAGACTTATCGCCGCAGGCGGCCAGGATGCCGGCAGCGCTGACGACACCGGCAGCCTTCAGAAAGGAGCGGCGGTCAATCATGCGAGATTCAAAGTTGCTCATAATGTGTATCCTCCCTATTTTTATATGTGCCACGGACAGGAGCGTGATATACAATCCCGGTTCCGTTTCTGCAATGAGGAGCCCCCAAGATGCACTGTTTTGCCAGCGAATACAAAAAGGCACGAATACAGACACCATGGTCTGTATCTGTGCCCCACCACAGAATCCTTAACACGCTTAATATTGTACCATCGTGACTTAAGGATGTCAATGGAAACAAGTGCCTTTTTGTTGAAAAAAATCAAGTCCGCAGGTCGAAAAAGATGAATTTTTTTTGAATTTAAAGTGGCGCAGGGAGAAACCGCTGCACCTCTGACCGCCCCGGCGCCGGGCCGGAAAATCCCCCAAATGCCAAATAAAGTGTATTCAAGATAAGGACAGCTATCTTTTTGGGGTAAAACATGCTACAATACAAGCATCAATGCGCGCCGGAAAGCCTGCGCCGTGAATGTAAGGGGAAAACGAAATGAAAAAGCTTTTTTCGATGTATAAGTCATATATGTTCCGCCCGATTTTATATAAAACCATAACCCGGGCCTCGGTGATCGCGGTGCTCTGCCTGCTGTGGGAGCAGTTTCTCAGCGACGGACATTTCAGCCTGTGGCAGGCGCCGGGCTTTTTCTGTGGGGCGCTGATGCTGGGCTGGGCCTGGATGGATTATCTCCAACTGGATGGGATACGGCTGCCCTTCTTCCCGGACCGCTTCAAAGCAGAGGGCGAAAAGAAAAAACGCCACGCCACCCGGTCCATTGTGGACTACGCCGACGAGAAGATCGTCTCTTTTGAGGAGCTGGAACCCCTGGAGCGGGTCTTTTGCAGCATGATTTCCTGTCTGATCCTGGGCCTGCCCCTGGTGGCGGCGGGGCTGCTGCTGTAAGGGGGCCGCGCTGGAGATGGAACAGAAGAAAAAACAGCTGGTGGTGGGGGTACTGGCCCATGTGGACTCGGGCAAAACCACCCTGTCCGAGGCCCTGCTCTACCGGGCGGGCAGCATCCGGCGTCTGGGCCGGGTGGATCACCAGGACGCGTTCCTGGACACCGACAGCCTGGAGCGGAGCCGGGGCATCACGATTTTTTCCAAGCAGGCGATCTTTGACCAGGGGGACACCCGGGTCACCCTGCTGGACACCCCGGGGCATGTGGATTTTTCCACCGAGATGGAGCGGACCTTGCAGGTGCTGGACTATGCCATCCTGGTTATCAGCGGGACAGACGGGGTCCAGAGCCACACCGAAACCCTCTGGCGTTTGCTGCGGCGGTATCATATCCCTACCTTTTTATTTATTAATAAGATGGACCTGCCCAACGAGGGCAAAGAGTCTCTGCTGGCCCGGCTGAGCCGGAGCCTGGGGGAGGGGTTTGTGGATTTCGGCGCTAGCCCTGCTGCCCGGGACGAGGCACTGGCCCTCTGCGACGAGCACCTGATGGTCTGCTACCTGGAACAGGGGGAAATCGGCCGGGAGGAGATTGTCACCGCCATCGCCCGGCGGCATGTGTTCCCCTGCTGGTTCGGCTCGGCCCTTAAGCTGGAAGGGGTGGACGCGTTTCTGGCGGGGCTGGAAGACTACACCCGCCCGGCCCCGGCCCGGGAGGCTTTTGGCGCCAAGGTGTTCAAGATCTCCCAGGACGACCAGGGGGCCCGGCTGACCTGGCTTCGGGTGACCGGCGGCACCCTGAAGGTGAAAGCCCTTCTCACCGGCGAGGCCGGGGGAGAGCCCTGGGCCGAAAAGGCAAACCAGCTCCGGCTCTACTCCGGGGCCAAGTATACCCTGGCGGAGGAAGTGGGCCCCGGCGGGGTCTGCGCCGTCACCGGCCTGACCAAGAGCTGGCCCGGCGAGGGGCTGGGGGCCGAGCGGGACAGCGAACTGCCGGTGTTGGAGCCGGTGCTGAATTATCAGGTGCTGCTCCCCGAGGGGGCGGACGTCCACGCGGCTTTGGCGGCCCTCCACCGGCTGGAAGAAGAGGAACCCCAGCTCCATGTGGTCTGGAACGAGGCCCTGGGGCAGATCCACGTCCAGCTCATGGGAGAGATCCAGCTGGAAATCCTCAAGAGCCTGCTGGAACGGCGGTTTAACCTTTCGGTGGAGTTCGGCCAGGGCGGTATCTTATATAAGGAAACCATCACCCAGCCGGTGGAGGGCGTGGGCCATTACGAGCCCCTCCGCCACTACGCCGAAGTGCATCTGAAACTGGAACCGCTGCCCCGGGGCAGTGGGATGCAGTTTGACACCGACTGCCGGGAGGAGGTGCTGGATAGGAACTGGCAGCGGCTGGTTCTCACCCACCTGGAAGAAAAGCAGCATCTGGGGGTCCTCACCGGCGCGCCCCTGACCGACGTAAAAATCACCCTCATTGCAGGGCGGGCCCACCTCAAGCACACCGAGGGGGGCGACTTCCGCCAGGCGACTTACCGGGCGGTGCGCCAGGGCCTGATGCTGACCAAGAGTATTCTGCTGGAGCCCTGGTACCGGTTCCGGCTGGTGCTCCCGGCTGAGAATCTGGGCCGGGCCATGAACGACATTCAGCGGGCGGAGGGCAGTTTCGACCCGCCGGGGGCGGAGGGGGAACTGGCCGTTCTGGAAGGAGTGGCCCCCGTCTCCACCCTCCGGGGTTACCCGGTGGAAGTGGCGGGCTATACCCACGGCCGGGGCCGGATGGCCCTGGCGCTGGAGGGGTACCGCCCCTGCCACAACGCCGAGGAGGTGATCGCTGCGGCGGAGTACGAGCCCCAGCGGGATCTGGACAACACCCCGGACTCGGTGTTCTGCGCCCACGGGGCGGGGTTTGTGGTCTCCTGGGACAAGGTGCGGGAATATATGCACGTGGACAGCGGCTATGGCCGGGCCCAGCGCCCCGAGGCCGAGGCTCCGGCCCGGCCCCAGGCCAGCCGTGCGGCGGCCTACCGGGCCACCCTGGAAGAGGACGCCGAACTGATGAAGATTTTTGAGCGGACCTATGGGCCCATCAAACGGGATCCCATGGCCGCCCTCCGCCCGGTGAAAAAGGAGCGGCCCGACTTCGACGCCCAGCAGTGGGAGATTAAACCCGAATACCTGCTGGTGGACGGCTACAACATTATCTTTGCCTGGGACGAGCTGAAAGCTCTGGCCGCTGAAAACCTGGAATCTGCCCGAAAAAAGCTGATGGACATCCTCTGCAACTATCAGGGGTTCAAAAAATGCGTGCTGATTCTGGTTTTTGACGCCTATCGGGTGCCGGGCAGCCCGGGAGTGGTGGAACAGTACCACAACATTCATGTGGTCTACACCCGGGAGGCCGAGACGGCGGATATGTACATCGAGCGGGTCACCCATGAGATCGGCAAGGAGCGCCGGGTCCGGGTGGCCACCTCGGATGGCATGGAGCAGCTGATCATCCTGGGCCATGGGGCCATGCGGCTCTCGGCCCGAATGTTCCGGGAGGAAGTGGACGAGGTGGAGCGGGAGATCCGCCGCCTGGTCCAGCAGGAATCCTGATCAAAAGGGGGAAACAAGATGGAACAGCTGAACGGGAGTTTTGTCTGGGGGCAGATCCGGCGACGGAACCCCGACAGCCATAAGGGAACCTATGGCACCGTGCTGGCGGTGGCGGGCAGCGCCCGGTATCGGGGGGCAGCCTCCCTCACGGTGGAGGGGGCCCTGCGCACTGGCGCGGGGATCGTCACCCTGGCCAGCGTGGAGCCGGTGGTGGCGGCGGTGGCCGCCCGGCTGCCGGAATGCTGCTTCCTGCCCTGTGCTGCCGGGCCCGAAGGAGGCGTCTCGGCGGAGGCGCTGGAGCAGCTTCTGCCTGCCGCCGAAAAAAGCCGGGTGCTTTTGCTGGGGCCGGGCCTCGGCAACACCGGGGACACCAAAGCCCTGGTGGAAAATCTTCTGCCCGCCGCAGGGGGCGCCGTGGTGCTGGATGCCGACGGCCTGAACGGGGCGGCGGCCCTGCTGGCTGAGGGCAAGGAACTGCCTCGCCCCGCGGGGGGATTGATCCTGACCCCTCACCCCGGAGAGATGTCCCGCCTGACCGGGCAGCCCGTCCGGGAGCTGGAAGCCGACCGGGAACAGACGGCCCTCTCCTGGGCCCGGCGGTGGAACTGTGTGCTGGTGCTCAAGGGCAGCCGGACCATTGTGGCCGCGCCGGATGGCCGGGCCTGGATCAATACCACCGGCAACCCGGGGCTCTCCCGGGGCGGCAGCGGGGATGTGCTGGCCGGGATGATCGCGGGCCTTTCGGCCTGCGGGCTGCCTCCGGCCGAGGCGGCGGCCTGCGGGGTTTGGCTCCACGGGGCCGCGGCCGATGAAACCGCCCGAAAACGGGGCCAGTATGGAATGCTGCCCCACGATCTGTTTGATTCTCTGGGACAGCTCTTCGCGGCGGCAGGCCGCTGAGAGAGGGGGAATGGTCGATGAATTATACCATCCATGAGATGGCCCGTTTGCTGGGTGTGGCGCCCCATACCCTGCGCTACTATGAAAAAATCGGGATCATACGACCCTGGACCGACAAAACCAATGGCTACCGGTATTATTCGGTGGTGGACACCCGGCGGTTCAATCTCTGCCGGGCCCTGCGGGCGGCGGGCTTTTCCCTGGAAGATTGCCGGGTGCTCCTCTCCGACCCCCAGGGGGCGGAGAGCGCCGCCCTGCTCCAGAAACAGGCGGAGGAACTTTCCAAACAGGCGATTCTGGCCCAGCTGACCGCCCGCCAGCTGCGGCATATGCAGGAAGTTTTTGGCCGGGTGGAAGAAAATGTGGGCCAGATCTGGCAGGAGCATCTGCCGGATGCCTGGCGGCTGACCATCGCCGAGGGGGAAACTCCCCTCAAAGATCCCCAGAAAGAGCAGGAAAAACAGCAGTGGCTGGAATACCTGCCCATTGTCCGCTGGGTCAGCCGGATCCCCCACGAGACGTTCTGCCGCTATGGGCAGGGCCGGGTGGAATACGCCCCGGGGCTGATGATTTCGGCCGAGGATGCCGGGGCTTTAAGCATCCCCCAGACACCCCAGGTGGAGTTTGTGCCGGGCGGGGAATACGCCTGCACCATCTGGCGGCAGGTGGGCCGGGGGCCCTTTGACTGGGACTCCCTCCGGGAGCCGCTGGCCTGGCTGCGACAGCAGAAGATTTCCGCCTTTGGCGAGGGATACAGCACCATTCTGGCCTCCCGGGTGAACGAGGCGGGCCGTGTGGAGAATTACCACTTCCTGGGGGTTCGGATTCTGAAATAAAAAAAGTGGCTGGTACGTTGAATTGTATCAGCCGCTTTTTGCGTTTTGCACAAAATTTAAAATTGTTTTTTGTGAGAAGCTCCGTTGACTCTCAAGTAACTTTACTCTTTATACTATGTTCGTTAATTCACAAGCGAGAACCTTTGTGCACTCGCTTGCAGGGCGCCCACAAATCCTTTTTGAAATCTAAAAAGAAAGGAACACAACACACATGAGCAAGAAAATTTCTCGTAAGAACTTTCTGAAACTGGCTTCTGCCACCGTCATGGGCAGCGTGGCTGCCGGTGCGCTGACCGCCTGCAACAGCGCCAGCAGCTCCACTGCTTCCAGCACTGCCAGCGGCACTTATATCCCCGGTACCTACACCGCCTCCGCCCAGGGCATCGGCGAGGTCAAGGTCACCATGACCTTCGACGCCGAGAAGATCACCGACGTACAGCTGGATGTCTCGGGCGAGACCGCCGGCTACGGCAAGGATGCCGCCGACACGCTGATCCAGCAGGTGCTGGACACCCAGTCCAGCGAGATCGACGGTGTATCCGGCTCCACCGTGACCTCCAACGCCGTCCGCAAGGCCGCTGAGAACTGCATCAACCAGGCCAAGGGCATCGCCTCCGAGTCCACCAACGCCCAGAAGGCCGAGACCGTGGTGCCCGACGGCATGACCGTGGAGGAGGTTGAGTCCTCTGTGGTTGAGCTGGGCGACATCACCCCCGACGAGGTCAAGGACTACGACATCGTGGTCGTGGGCGCAGGCGCTGCGGGCGTGCCCGCCGCCGGCTGGGCCGCCGAGCTGGGCGCTTCCGTCGCGCTGCTCCAGAAGCAGAGCGTCGTGGTCAGCCAGGGCAACTGCGGTTCCGCCATCATCAGCTCCAAGTCCACCCCCGCCGGCAAGAAGATGTGGGTCCACATGACCAACGGCCTGTGCGACTGGCGCGCCGATACCAGCCTGCTGAACGCTTATGTGGAGCACAGCGAAGAAGCTCTGATGTGGTACCTGAACCGTGCCGGTCTGACCGCTGAGACCGAGTACGGCGACGGCAGCAAGGTGGACTCCAACACCGATTCTGCTGCTCTGCTGCACAACGACGAGAAGGGCCTGAACGCCTACATGTGCACCAGCCAGGATATGACCGGCGTCTGGAAGGACCGGATGGATACCTACGATTTCGGTGAGGAGCACTGCTACTTCTTCGCACCCTGGATCGGCCCCAAGCCCAAGAACGTGGGCGACGTGCTGGCCACCGTTCTGGAGAACGTCCAGGCCAAGTGCCCCAACCTGGAGACCTTCTTCTCCACCCCGGCTGTCAAGCTGGTCAAGGAGGGCGATAAGGTCACCGGCGTCATCGGCAAGACCGAGGACGGCAAGTACATCCAGTTCAACGCCGCCAAGGGCGTTATCCTGGCCACCGGCGACTACATGAACAACGAGGCCATGGTCAAGCGCTGGTGCCCCGATGTCCAGGAGTTCGACAAGAAGCAGTTCCAGAAGACCGGTGACGGCCACATCATGGCCATTGCTGCCGGCGCCAAGATGGAGAACCTGGGCCACACCAAGATGATGCACGACTTTGACTCCGGCCTGATGTACGAGGAGCCCTTCCTCTACGTCAACATGGAGGGCAACCGCTTCTGCAACGAGGACACCGGCTTTGTCTACATGGGCAACATCACCAAGTATGTTCCCAAGTACAATGGCGCCAACGTGGACGCCAACCACCCCAACGGTTCCCAGGGCTGGTATTGCCAGATCTACGACAACGACTACATGAGCTACGCCAACGCCCCTGTGCCTGAGGCTGCCATGACCAAGTACATCCCCGGCGCTGTGGAAAACCCCGAGGGCGTCTTCACCAACCTGCTGGATACCTACAAGGCCGACACCCTGGACGAGCTGGCCGAGCTGCTGGACGTCCCCGCCGATGCCCTCAAGGCCAGCGTGGAGCGCTACAACGAGCTGTGCGACAAGGGCGCGGACGAGGACTTCGGCAAGAGCATGAAGTACATGCACAAGATCCAGACCGCACCCTTCTGGGGCATCCGGAAGCACATCCGCGTTTCCTCCATCGACAGCGGCGTCAACACCAACGCCAACGGCCAGGCTCTGGACGCTGAGGGCAATGTCATCGAGGGCCTGTACTGCGTGGGCAACGTGGGCGGTGTCTTCTACGGCGGCGCCGACTATCCCTTCCACCAGACCGGTCTGTCCCTGGGCCGCTGCTACACCTTCGGCATGATCGCCGCCAAGCACGCCCTGGGCCAGCTGTAAGCTGCAATCTTTCGTTTGATTCTGTTCTGATGCAAAAAACGACCCCGGCAGTCAGGCCCCTTTGGGGGCCCGGCCGCCGGGGCCGTTTTTGTTTGGATGGGTCAGTGGGAGAATTCTTCTTCCAGCGCCAGCAGAGCCTCTTTGATTTCCAGCCCGCCGGCATAGCCGGTCAGGCTGCCGTCCGCCCCCACCACCCGGTGGCAGGGGATCAGGATGCCGATGGGGTTGCGGTGGCAGGCGCCCCCCACCGCCCGGCTGGCCCCGGGCCGGCCCAGGGCTGCCGCCAGCTGGCCGTAACTGCGGGTCTCGCCGTAGGGGATGGCCAGCAGCTGCTCCCACACCGCCTGCTGAAAGGCCGTGCCCCGGGGGGCCAGGGGCAGATCAAACTCCCGCCGTACGCCTGCGAAATATTCGCCCAGCTGCTCCTCGGCTTCGGCCAAAAGAGGGGTCTGGCAGACCTTGCGGGGCAGGGGTTCCAGCTCGGGTACCCCTTCGGTCAGAAAATGCACCCCCACCAGGGCGTTACCCTCCTCCTCGAGGCAGAGGGTGCCAAAGGGGCTGTTTGTGTACCAGATGTTCAAAAGAACCGCTTCCTTTCCGGGGGAAATATGCTATACTTAAACCGTTCCGATCCGTTTTCTTTAGGATAACACAAACCGGTTTTTTGGGAAAGGGGCGGTTTTCAGATGATGCAGGCGCTGGAAAAAATACTCGCGCAGAGCAAAAACATTGTTTTCTTCGGCGGGGCAGGGGTCTCCACCGAGTCGGGTATCCCGGATTTCCGCAGTGTGGACGGGCTCTACCATCAGAAATATGACTACCCGCCGGAGATCATCCTCAGCCACACCTTTTGGGAGCGGCAGCCCGAGGAATTCTACCGGTTTTACCGGGATAAGATGATCGTCAAGGGGGCCAAACCCAACCCGGCCCATCTGCGGCTGGCGAAACTGGAGCGGGAGGGCAAACTCAAAGCCGTGGTGACCCAGAACATCGACGGGCTTCACCAGGCGGCGGGGTCGAAAAATGTCTACGAGCTCCACGGCAGCACCCTGCGGAACTACTGCACCCGGTGTGGCGCTTTCTACGATCAGGCGTTTATCGCCAACAGCACCGGGGTGCCCCGCTGCACCGTCTGCGGCGGCATCGTCAAGCCGGACGTGGTCCTCTATGAGGAGGGGCTGGACCCCGAGACCCTTTCGGGGGCGGTGGCGGCCATCCGCCGGGCGGATACCTTAATCATCGGCGGCACCAGCCTGGTGGTCTACCCGGCGGCCGGACTGGTGGATTATTTCCGGGGGGAGCATCTGGTGGTCATCAACATGCAGCCCACCGCGGCCGACCGCCGGGCCGATCTCTGCATTGCCAAACCCATCGGTCAGGTGCTCAGCGAAGAGATCGATCTGGACGCCGAAAAAACCGACTGAACCCGCCGACGGATTTCGCGCCGAAATTCGCCCGGTTTAAGGTAGAATCATCCCTGCGCAGGCCCGGGGAAAGGGCCGCGGAAAATGAAGGGATGATTGCCATGGGAACCATATGTGAGCCGATGATCCGGCAGGCCCGGCGCCTGTCGGCGGAAGAATTTTGCCGTCTGACCCAGCGGGAGGCCTCGGGCCTCTACCGCCCCCGCAGCGAGGTGCTGCGGATGCTGGCGCTGGGGGAGGCGTGGGGGGCCTGTGAGCCGGAGGGCGGGCCGGGTACGGCTCTGACGGTCCTGCCCCTGGGCGCTGATTTAAGTGCTCCGTCGGCCCTGCGGGCGATGATGGGGTGGCGGGCCGCCGGTCACGGGGTGCTGCTGATGCCTCCGGCGGGCCGGCCGGAGGGGCTGCCCCAGGCGCTGGCTGCCGCCCTCGGGCGGGCGGTGCGGCGCAGCCGGGGCGGGCCGGTCTGGGCGGTGCTGGAGTGCACCCCCGAGGCCGAAGATCTGGTGCCGGTGTACTTAGAGCAGGGGTTTGTTCTGCGGGGGATTCGCCCCCTGAATGGCCTGGCCCCCTGCTGGTTGTTTTTGTTTTCGCCCCAGGCGGCCCGGGAAGAAACGGTCTGGGTGCCGCTGGCGGATTGGGCCCGATTGGCCCTCTGGCTGAGCCGGGGCTGGGGCGCGGTGGGCAGCCGCCCGGGTGGGCAGGGCCCCGAGCTGGCCCTCTGCCCGGCCTGAACAAAATAAAGGATTGAAAAAGAGGGGAATGGAAAAATGAAAGCGGTTATTTTGGAAAGCTATGTCATGCAGGAAGGGGATCTGGACTGGTCGGGGGTGTATGCCCTGGTGCCGGACACCACGGCCTATGTCCGCACCGATTACGACCAGATCGCCCAGCGGATCGGGGACGCCGATTTTGTGCTGCTGAATAAATGCCGGATGGACGAGACGACCCTCTCCCAGTGCCCCAACCTGAAATGGGTGGGCATCATTGCCACCGGCACCGATAACCTGGATCTGGAAGCCTGCCGCCGCCATGGGGTGCAGGTGGCCAACGTGCCGGGGTATTCCACTTACAGCGTGGCCCAGATGACCTTCAGCCTGCTTTTAGCGGTCTGCCAGTGTGCCGAGCGGCAGAACCGGGTGGTGCAGGATGGCTACTGGCAGCTGAACGTCCCGGCGGAATACCGGATTCTCCCCCAGGTGGAGCTTTGCGGCAAGACCTTTGGAATCTTCGGGTACGGCAGCATCGGCCGCCAGGCCGGGCGGATCGCCAAAGCCTTCGGGATGCGGGTGCTGGCCTGCACCCGGACGGTCCGGCCCGAGTACGCCGCCGACGGGGTGGAGTTTGTGGACTTTGACACCCTGCTGAAAGAGAGCGATGTCCTCAGCCTCCACACCCCCGCCACCCCCGCCACCCGGGGCGTCATCAGCGCCGCGGCTCTCGAAAAAATCAAGCCCGGCTGCATCCTGGTCAATACGGCCCGGGGCGCTCTGGTGGACGAGGCGGCAGTGGCCGAGGCCCTGAAAAACGGGCGGCTGGGCTTCTACGCGGCGGACGCTTTCGCGGTGGAGCCGCTGCCCGCCGATAGCCCCCTCCGGGGCCTGCCCAATGCCCTGCTGACCCCCCACATCGCCTGGACCACCAAGGAGGCCCTGCAAAAGCTGATGGACATCACCACCCAAAACCTGCGCAGTTTCCTGGCCGGCGCAGGGGAGAACATCGTCAACCGTTGAGGGGGCACCCCATGGCACAGGCAAAGTTTTATTACAAAGACCCGGCGGCACCCCGCCCCAACCGGCCCAATCATATTGGGGTGGCCGTCCTGCTGGAATGGCAGGGGCGATACCTGATGGAATACCGGGCCGACAGCGATTTCTGGTGTTTTATCGGCGGCGGGCTGTGGATTGACGAGACCTTGGCCCGCTGTGCCCAGCGGGAAACCCGGGAGGAAACAGGCATCTGCCTGCCGGAAACTGACTTTCAGTTTGTCCGGCTCTACGACGACCCCTCCCGGATTGCCGCCTATCCGGACGGCAATGTTCTGCGGGTGATTACCGCCCTCTACCGGGTGGCGCTGGCAGAGGAACCGGCTCTTGTTTGCAGCGAGGAATCCCGCGCCCTGCGGTTTTTCGCCCCCCAAGAGCTGGCCGGCCTGCCGGTGGCCCCCACCCACCGGGATATCCTCGGGGATATTTTGGCGGGACGGGTTTAATACAAGACAAGAGCCTCCCCGGCTGTGCAGCCGGGGAGGCTCTTTTGCTGTCCGCCGTGTGGGTGGCCCGGCGGGCAGAGGGGAGGATCAGAGGACATATTGTGCGCACTCAAAGATCTGGGTATCCTCGTCCGGGGCTTCTTCCTCGGTGGCCTGGTCGGTCAGCTGGATGCGGGCCGCGCCGCCGGCCGCCTGGACAGCCCCCTGCTGGGCAGCGGTGCAGCGGACCAGGGCGCAGTTGCTCAGGTAGAGCTGTTCGAGGATTTCGGAGGGTTCCAGGGCCGGGTCAATCTCCACCAGGGCGCAGTTCAAAAGAGAAACTCCGTCGGGGTAGAGGTCCAGCAGGGCCTCGTCCACCTTGACCCGGCTCTTGCAGCTGATGGGGTGGCCGTCCAGCAGGATCACCTCGCCGCCGCAGGCAAAGTCGGGAATGTCGTAGAGGGCGTCGGCCAGGTCGCCGGGCAGGATCACATCCCCCTCTACATGGAGGTATTCCAGGCTGTTCAGCCCTTCCTCGCAGTCGTCCGCCAGGGTCAGGTCCCCGGCGATGTAGAGGTCCTCGCCGTACCGGCCCAGGGAAGCGTCGTTCAGCTCCAGATCGTCCTGGATCACCTGGGTGCCGTCGGGGACGATCTCCAGCTGGGTGGCCTCGTCGAAGAGGGGCGCCAGATCCTTCGCCAGGCCCTCGCTCAGGATGGCGCTGGGGCTGGTGAACCGGGCCCCGGTGGCGGCCAGAGCGCCGCCGTCCAGCTTCTCGTCCACCGCGATGAACTGCTTGGCTGCCCAGTAGAGGCGGCTCTGGGCCCGGTAGAGGAAGTTCCGGTCCAGCACGGTGGTACTCTTGAGGACAACGGCGTGGTCGGGGTAGGAGTAGAGCTTGCCGTTGATGGTGCTCTTGCTGGCCAGGACGGTGGCCAGGGAGGTGGGGCAGTAGGCCGCGCCGTTGAGGGTGATCCCCATATACTGGCGCAGGGCGTCCCCGGCGTCGGGGGTGACGGTCAGGCTGCCGTTGATGATCAGATACTGTTTGCCGTTGGGGGTGTTCTGGCCGGTGAGGGTGGTCTGGCCGTTGATGGTGTTCAGCTGGATGTCGTCCTCCAGATCCAGGGTCTGGGCGCACTGGAGGGTGAAAGGATATTTCGCCAGCAGAGCCCGGGCCCGGGGGTTGGTGATAAGGAGGGCGCTCTGGATGGTGATGTTGTCGTAGGCTGCCAGGGTCTCTTCCTGGGCTTTGCGCAGATCGCAGATCGCAGATTCAATCAACAATTTCATGGCTTATTCCTCCGTCAGATGTTTTTTCAGGGTGTTTCGTGCTTTGAGCAGCCGGGTGCGGATGGTGGCAGGGGGCTGGCCGAAGAGCTGCCCCAGCTCAGCGGCGTTGTAGCCCTCGTCATACCGCAGTTGAAACAGGGCCCGGGCTTCGGGGTCCAGCTGGTTCAGCAGGGCGGCGGTTTCCACCCCGGCCAGGGCGTCGGCCGCCGCCGGGTCGGGGGGGTCGGCCCCGCCGCCGGGGGCCAGCTGGGCCAGCAGCTCCTGTTCCCGGGCCACCCGGCGGGCCTGGTCGCAGAAGAGGTTGTGGGCAGTCTCAAAGAGCCAGGCCTTTTGCTGGCGCAGATTCAGCCCCGCCAAAAGCTCGGCGTGCTGCATCGCCCGGAGAAAGGTCTCCTGGGCCAGGTCCTCGGCCCGGGTCTGGTCCCGGGTCAGGCGGGCGCAGTAGTGAACCAGCCTGTCCCAGAAATTTTCATAGAGTGCCTCCCACATTGGTTTCACCTCCCTGTTGGGCTGCTTCTGTCTGTAAGACGAACGGGGAAGGAAAAGTGTTTTAAAAAATCTGCAAAAAACAAAAAAGCGCAGGCCGCCCGGGCTCGGGCAGTCTGCGCAGGGGAAGATCAGCCGTTCAAAATGCCGCTCTCGGCGATGGCTTTCACCGCCTGGTCAATCTCGGCTACCGGCATGGTCAGGGCGAAACGGACATAGCCCTCGCCCAGAGGGCCGAAGCTGGAGCCCGGGGTGCAAAGCACGCCGCTCTTTTCCACCAGGGCCAGGCAGAAGTCCATGCTGGTCTTGTACTGGGCGGGGATGGGCGCCCAGACGAACATGCTGCCGTGGCTGTTGGGGACATCCCAGCCGATGGAGCGCAGCCCGCCGCAGAGGGCGTCCCGCCGCTGCTGGTAGACGCCGCACTGCTCTTTGACCATGTCCAGAGGGCCGGTCAGGGCGGCGATGGCAGCCTGCTGGATGGGCAGGAACATGCCGAAGTCGATCTGGCCCCGCAGCTTCTTGAAGGCGGCCACCACGTCCCGACGGCCCACCAGGAAGCTGATCCGGGCGCCGGTGACGTTGAAGCTCTTGGACAGGCTGAAGAACTCTACGCCCACATCCTGGGCTCCGGGGGTGTTGAAGAAGCTGTGGCCCTCGGCGCCGTCAAAGATGATGTCGCTGTATGCGTTGTCGTGGATGATGAGGATGTCGTACTTCTTGGCGAAGGCCACCAGCTCGGCGTAGAGCTCGGGGGTGCCCACGCTGCCCACGGGGTTGGCGGGCAGGGAGACGATCATATACTTGGCCCGGCGGGCAACCTCTTCGGGGATATCCGCCACATAGGGCAGGAAGCCGTGCTCCTTGGTCAGGGGGTAGTACCAGGGCTCGGCCCCGGCCAGCTTTGCCCCCGCGATAAAGACGGGGTAGCAGGGATTCGGCAGCAGCACCGTGTCTCCCTCGTCGCAGAGGGCCAGGCCGATGTGGCCGCAGCCCTCCTGGCTGCCGCAGCAGCTGGCCACCTGGTCGGGGGTGATCTCCACCCCGAACCGGCGCTTGTAGTAGGCGCAGACGGCCTCGGTCATCTCGGGCAGGTCCCGCAGGCTGTACTTCCAGTTCTGGGGGTCAGCGGCGGCGTCCAGCAGAGCCTTCTGGATGTGGGGCGCGGGGGCAAAATCCGGCGTGCCCACACTCAGGTTGTAGATTTTGCGCCCGGCAGCTTCCAGCGCCACTTTCTTTTCGTTCAGCGCCGCAAAGATCTCGTCGCCGAACCGGTCCATCCGTTTCGAAAATTCCATGATTCTTTCCCGCTCCTTATGTACAGCCGCCCGCAGGCGGCTTTTTTACAGTCCGAATGTCTGGGCTGGGTTTATTCTAGTATTTTAGCACGTTTGGCCGGGCTTGGCAATCGGGTCAGAGGGTCAGTCGATGGTGGTGGGGGTGCGGCCGATGCCCAGCACCGCCGAGCTGATCTGCTTCCAGCTGCTGCACCCGCAGATGCCGTCTACGCTCAAGCCCGCCTGACGCTGGTAGGCCCGCAGGGCGCTCTCGGTGCGGGAGCCAAAGATGCCGTCGATCTTGGTGCCGGTGGGGTAGCCCAGGGTGGAGAGGGCATCCTGCAAAATCATGACGTAGCATCCTCGGCTGCCCCGGCGGACGGTGGGATAGCCTGCGGTGGTGCCCTGGCAGGCGGGGGTACCGTACCGCCGGTCGAAGTGGACCCAGGTGGGGGTCATGGACAGGGGTTCCACGTATCCCCAGGCCCGGGTCTCCTCTGCTGCGGTGTGGATGGCTTTCCGGTTGGCGCTGGTGGTGTTCTGGCCCACGTCAAAGGCCACGCCGGCGTAATGCTGGCTGCGGGTGCCGTGGCCGCCCTCCCAGATCCGGCGGAAAGCGTACCCCACGCCGATCCCCTTGCCGTACCGGCGGCGGGTCAGGTTCCAGGCCTCCATGGCGGCAATGGTGGTCCAAAGAGTGTTGCTGCCCGATTTGCCGCGAAACTCCCGCACCGTAAGGGTGGTGCCGTAGCTGTAAGGCATGGAGTCGCTCTCTTTGATGTCGGGGTAGGTGTAGATCTTGTCTTCGTAGGCGTCATAAACCAGTAAACGGGGCATAATGGTTCCTCCTCTCAGGGTGGGCGGCTTCAGCAGCCGCAGGGGTTATTCTTGGTGGTGTCGTCGTCCATGCCGGCGGTGTACCGCAGGGCGTTCCAGGTGGGCTGATCCACTGTCCCGGTGGATTGCATGGAATTGTCCAGCTGGAAGGAGCGGATCTTGGCCTCCTCACTGGCGCCGAAAACCGAATTTTCATCCACGAAAGGGACGCCGCAGCTGGCGGCCGCCATCTGGTTGAGCCAAGCCTGAATCATCCGCACGTTATTCCCCGAGCTGCCGGTCTGGACCGCATAGGCCGGGTAATTGGTGCCCTGGTCGGCGTCTGCGTCGGGGTTGGGGGCCTGGGTCAGCAGCTGGAGGCTCAGGGCCTCGGCGGCGGCCCAGGTGTTGGCATCCACTACCCCGGTGACGGGCAGATCCAGCAGCTGCTGGAGGTTGCGGGTGCCGTCGGCCATGGCTTCGGTGTAGATGGGGGTCAGGCCGGGGCTCTCCACCGACTCAAAATAGTAGGCGATTCGGGAGAGCAGCAGGGAATAATAGAGCACTGCGTTGCTCTGGGTGCCCACGGTGAGGGGGGTGCCGGGGTAATCCATCCGGGTGACGGTGATGACCGGGCCGGACTGGCGGAGCACCGAGACCCGGGAATAGAGGGAATCCCAGGTGGCCCGGCCCACGATGCCGTCCACCGTCAGCCCTGCCAGCCGCTGATAGGCTTTGACGGCGGCCTCGGTCTGAGCGCCGAAGATGCCGTCGATGTTCACACTGGGCACCGCGCTGTCGTAGGCGCTCATGATAAAGAGGTAGAATTGCAGCTCCCGCACGGCCCGGCCGGTGGAGCCCAGACGCAGGGTGCCGGGGAACTCGCCCGGGCGCAGGTTGGGGGCCAGCAGGTCGTTTGCGATGGAGTTGTAGACCTCGTACAGTTTGTTCCAGGTGTTCTGGCCCACCACACCGTCGGAGGTCAGCCCGAAGAAGGTCTGGAACCGGCGGACCGCGGCGGTGGTGTTGGCACCATAGATGCCGTCCACCGACACATCGTTCAGGGAGCTGTACACCGTGCGGGCAATCTTGAGCCAGAACTGGATCAGCCGGACATTCTGGCCCCGGTCGCCCTGGCGCAGCGGGGTGCCGGGGTAGGCGTTGGGGGTGCCGTTGTCCGATTGGATGCTGCGGAACTCATCGTAGATGGCCTCCCAGGTCAGCTGACCCACCACGCCGTCGGCGGTCAGACCGTACCGGCGCTGGAACGCCAGAACTGCGGCCCGGGTCCCGGAGCCGTAGACCCCGTCCACCGCCACCGAGGGAATGGAGGAATCGTACTGCGCAATGGTGTTGAGCCAGAACTGCACCTGTTCCACGGCGCTGCCGGTGGAGCCCACCCGCAGCACGGTGCCGCCCCAGGTGCCGTCCGAGAGGGTGCCGTCGGAGGTCTCGCCCTCGCTGGTCAGCTCGGCCAGGTCTTTGACCGAGACGTAGATATAGCTGATCTTATACCAGGTAGAGCGGCCCACCACCCCGTCGGCGGTCAGGCCGAACTGTTTCTGGAACTTTTTCACCGTCTCGGTCATGGCCGGGCCAAAGACGCCGTCCACGGTCAGGGTGCCGAAGGAGGGGTAATCCTTGGCGATCCGGTTGAGCTGCCGCTGGAGGGTAAAGACCGCCGGGCCGCTGTCCCCCTGGCGCAGGGGGCTGCCGGGGTAACTCTCGGGGATGGCCGCAATGTTGGAGGTGCGGACAATCTCGATGTCGTTGCCGTAGTAGTATTTCAGGATCTGGAGGGCATTCAGACCGGCGTTGGCCCGGTCCACCGTGCCCCACTGCTTCATTCCCGAGCAGGTGACCTGTTTGCCGTCGCAGTAGGAGGTAAAATAGGGGTTGACGGTGCCCAGTTTCCGGACATAGGTGTTGAAGATATCCTCCGTCAGCCGGACCATGATGTCAAAGACCGTTCGGCCGTGGACATAATACTGGTCGTAGCTGGTGGAGTTGGTGATGTCGAAGTTGTAGCCCTTGCTGGGATACCACTCGGTGTAGATCCGGTTCAGGGTCAGAGAGATCTGGGCGTGGATGTTGGCCCGGATGGCCTGTTCCGGCCAGGTGGGGTAAACCTCACTCGAGGCCACATTGGCGATGTAGTTCTGGAAGGATACGGTCACGTTTTGGGCCGAGGCGGCGGGTTTGCCCAGGTGGACGGTGATGGTCTTGGGGATCACCACAGAGGTCAGGACCGCCGGGTCGATGCAGTCGTCCACCGGGGGGATGCCGCTGCCGCCGTCCCCTGCAAACAGGGAGTGGATGGGGATTTTTACATTCTCGGCCGCTGCGGGGCTGACGCCGTCCACAACGGGGATCATTTCCAGCTGGGCCAGGGTGACCTGACCGGGGAAGATCTGTACCCCCTCAATGGTGACGGTGCGGTAACCGGGCTTGGTGGCCACCAGGGTACAGGTGGCATAGGGCAGGACGGTGGTGTTGTTTTCGTCCAGAGAATATTCCAGCGCGGGGGTCTCGATCTCCAGGTCTGCGGTGTTGCCCATTTCATCGGTCAGGCGGCTGGCATTGAAATTGCTGCCTGTGACGACGACACTCACCTCAGACACCGGGGCGGACTGGCGGGCTGCAAAGCTCTGGATGCGTAAAATTCCAGTTGCCATAGGTGCGATGCTCCTTTACAAGTAAAAGTGGGTCTGCCTCACTGTATTCGGTTTCGGCGGGGGATGACACTCCCACCCTGTTCCGACGCTGTTTTTTGGGGTTCCAGGGTTGGCTTTTCCGGCCGCAGCGTGTATACTGGTGTCAGATACAGGCCGCACCGGCGGCATAAAAATCAGAATAAAAAAGGAGCGACAGCTATGCAGGCAACCATTCACAACGAATTTCTGACCCTGACGGTGGACACCCACGGCGCCGAGGCGGTCAGCCTGAAAAACGCAGCGGGGGAGGAGATGCTCTGGCAGGCCGACCCGGCCGTCTGGGGCCGCCATGCCCCCATCCTCTTCCCCTGGACCGGCAAACTCACCGGCGGGGCTTTCACCTACGGGGGCAAGACCTACCAGGGCGGCCAGCACGGGTTTGCACGGGATCTGGAGCATACCCTGATCAAAGCCGAGGGAGACACCATCCAGCTGGAACTGCGCAGCGACGAGGCGATGAAAGCCGAGCGGTTCCCCTTTGATTTTGTTCTGACCAGCACCTTCCGCCTGGAGGGCAAGACCGTCCACCACACCCTCAAGGTGGAGAACCCCGGCGCCGGGGAACTGCGGTTCGGCATCGGGTATCACCCGGCCTTCAACATCCCCTTCGACGCCCAGCACACCACCACCGACTACGAGTTCCGGTTTGACCGGCCCGAAAGCCCGGTGATTCTGGACGCCCGGCCCAACGGCCTCTTGTCGGGCAAGTGCTATTATCAGTGGAAGAATGCGGCCAGCATCCCTCTGGAGGACAAGATGTTTGCCAATGACAGTTTCTGCATGGCGGGCCTGCGCTCGGCGACCCTGGGCATCTATGAGAAGGATACCGGCCGGAACATCACCTGCAACATTGAGGGCTACCCCTATACCCTGATCTGGAGCACGGCCAGCGAGAAGATCCATTTTGTCTGCATCGAGCCCTGGCACAGCCTGCCCGGGGCCGTCACCGATCCCCAGGACTGGGACGAGCGGGCCGCTGCCGCTGTGCTGGCCCCGGGCGAGAGCTGGGCCACCACCCTGTCCACCACCTTTGATCGATGAGCCTGCGGGCCTTTGCTGCCACCCACCGCGCCGCCCTGTGGGGGCTTGCCGCCGGGGCGGCGGCTTTGGGGGTGTTCTGGCTGGCCCGATCCCACCGCCCAGCCATGGATTTCTGGGTGGAGCGGGTCTCCATGCCGGTAAAACGAGGGCTTTCCGCTTTGGCGGATCCTCTGCCCTTCAGCCTCTGTGAGGCTGGGGTGACGGTGCTGATCGCCGGGGCCTTGGTGCTGCTGATCCGGGCCATCTGGCTGTCCGCCCACGGCCAACCCGCTGCCCTGGGGGCCTGGGGACTTCATCTGGCGGTTCTGCTGCTCTGGATCTATGTGGGGGTCTGCGCCCTCTGGGGCACTCAGTACTATGCAGCCTCTTTCGCCGAGAAAGCCGGGATGGATGTCCCTGGGGTACGGGTGGAACAGCTGACGGCAGTCACCGCGTATTTTGGCGCCCAGGCTGCGGCCTGTGCCGATTCCGTCCCACGGGATGGGGAAGGCTGCTTTGCCGTGAGCCGGGAGGAAATCCTCGCCCAGACCGAGGGGCTTTACGACAGCCTTTTGGAGCGGTGGCCCTTTTTGGAAGGGCCGGAGCGCCGGGCCAAGCCCGCCTTTTATTCCAAGCTGATGAGCGCCTGGGGCTTTACCGGGTATCTCTGCCCCCTGACCGGGGAGAGTACCCTCAACGTGGACAGCCCCGAGGTGTTTCTGCCGGTGACCATCGCCCACGAGTTTGCCCACCAGCGGGGCGTTGCCGCCGAACAGGAGGCGAATTTCGCAGGGATTATGGCTTCCATCACCAGCGGGAAAGCCGCCTATGTCTATTCCGGCTGGCTGGAGGGCTATATCTATCTTTCCAATGCCCTCTACCGGGTGGAACCCGAGGCCTCTGCGGCCAGCATGGCGGCTCTGCCTGTGGAGGTTCGGGCCGACCTGGCGAAAAACAACGCCTATTGGGCCAGCTGGTCGGGCCCCATCCGGGAAACCGGCGAAAAGGTCTATACCGCCTTTCTCGAGAGCTACGGCCAGACGCTCGGGATGCAGAGCTACGGCGCCTGTGTGGATCTGCTGGTGGAAGAATTCTGGCCGGTGGCCCAGGGCTGATATTTTAAGAAAAAGCAAAAGAGCCGCTGCAAAATTGCAGCGGCTCTTGCTCTTTATCGGGAGATGGGATCAGTAGCCCAAAGCCCGGATGACCGGGATCATCTGTTCGCTGATGTAGGCGTGACCCGAGGCGGTGGGGTGTGCGCTGAGGTTGTATCTGGTGTTGGGGGTGGGAATGTAAATGACATCCTTCTCCTTGGCCAGCTCCTCGGCAAAGGCGTTCATCTCCTTAAAATAATTGCGCATATTGGGCAGGAGGGGCAGGGGATTGGCATAGCCCAGCAGGAGGATCTCCACGTCGGGGTTCAGCTCCCGGATGGTGTCGATGATCTGAGGCAGATTCTGCCGGGTGGCGTTCAGACCATCCTGGGTAGCCGGGGAGATCTCACCGATGATCAGACGGCACAGCTCCTGGAATTCCAGCCAGGACAGGCGGATCCCTTTCAGGCTATCCAGTACCATCCCGGCGGTTTCCTCATTGAGGACGCTCAACGTTCCGCTCTGGATCACTCCCAAGAACTCGTCCAGCTTGGGATTTATATTCTGGAACAGGGTCATCTGATACGGAATAAGGGCATCGTTCAGACCAATCTCCAGGCTGATGAGGTCGGCTTTTTTCACATATTCCCGGATCTCGGGGTGAGAGTAGGGGAACAGGTGGTCCGAAGAGCCGGTTTGCAGCACCTCCAGCAGCGTCTGACTGCCCGCTCCGGGCAGGCCCAGGTTGAGGGCCTGTTCCCGGCTCCAGCCGAACTCGTCGGCAATCAGCGCTGTATAACACAGGGAGGAATAATTCTGGAAGTTGTTGCCCATCTCATAATGGAGCCCGTCCAGATATTCAAACCCGGCGTCCGGCAGACCGAACCCGGCCGCGATGCTGTCGCCCAGAGACAGGTAGAGGAAATCCTCCTCTCCTTCTGCCGCCAGGGCGGCGGTGGGCAGACAGACAACGGCCAGAATCAGGGCAAGAATAAAGCTCAGACAACGCTTTTTCATCAGTCGGTCCTCTCTTGATTCAATTCAGCGGGGGATAGAATGGTTTAGTAGGCGATGCCCCAGTAAACCATGGTCTTGGCGGGTTTGCCGCAGATGGGGCAGACATCGCTCAGATGCTCCTGCTCGAAGGGCATGCACCGGCTGGAGAGGCCGGCCTCTTCCTTCATCTTCAGCTCGCACTCCAGCTCGCCGCACCACATGGTCTTGATGTAGCCGGTGTTGGCCTTGGCCAGCTCCTTGACCTCGTCGAAGGTGGTGGCAGCCCAGGTGCGCTTGTTGCGGTTTTCGAGGGCGCGCTGGTACAGGTCCCGGGTCAGGGCCTCCAGCTGCTGGGGGATGGCGGTCTCCAGCTCGTCCAGGGAGACAAAGACCTTCTCGCGGGTGTCGCGGCGGACCAGGACGCACTGGTTCTTCTCCATGTCCTTGGGGCCCAGCTCCAGCCGCAGGGGCACGCCCTTCATCTCCCACTGGCTGAACTTCCAGCCGGGGGCGTTGTCCGAGTCGTCCAGCTTGACCCGGGCGAACTTGGAGATCCGCTGGGCCAGCTCGGCGGCCTTCTCAGAGACGCCGGGCTTGTGGGCGGCGATGGGCACTACCACCACCTGGAAGGGGGCGATGGCCGGGGGCAGAATCAGGCCGTCGTCGTCGCCGTGGGCCATGATGATGGCGCCCACCAGACGGGTGGAGACGCCCCAGCTGGTCTGGAACGGATAGTGCAGCTGGTTGTCCCGGCCGGTGAAGGTCACGTCGTAGGCGCGGCTGAACTTGTCGCCGAAGTAGTGGCTGGTGCCGCTCTGCAGGGCCTTGCCGTCCTTCATCATCGCCTCGATGGTGTAGGTGGCGTCGGCGCCGGCGAACTTCTCCTTGTCGGTCTTGCGGCCCTTCACCACGGGGATGGCCAGATCCTGCTCGCAGAAGTCCGCGTAGCAGTTCAGCTGGGCCTGGGTCTCGGCCTCGGCCTCAGCGGCGGTCTCGTGGATGGTGTGGCCCTCCTGCCACCAGAACTCGCGGCTCCGCAGGAAGGGACGGGTGGTCTTCTCCCAGCGGATGACGCTGCACCACTGGTTGTATTTCATGGGCAGTTCGCGGTAGCTGTGCAGCACGCGGGACCAGTGATCGCAGAACATGGTCTCGCTGGTGGGGCGGACCGCCAGCCGCTCCTCCAGTTTCTCGCTGCCGCCCATCGTGACCCACGCCACCTCCGGCGCGAAGCCGTTGACCAGCTCGCCCTCCTTGGCCAGCAGGTTCTCGGGGATCAGCACAGGCATGGCCACGTTCTCGTGGCCGGTGGCCTTAAACCGTGCGTCCAGATTCTTCTGGATGTTCTCCCAGATGGCCTGACCATAGGGGCGCAGGATCATGAAGCCCTTGACGCTGGAATACTCCACCAGCTCTGCCTTGAGGCAGATGTCGGTGTACCACTGCGCAAAGTTCTCCTCCTGGCTGGTGATGGCCTGCACAAGCTTCTTGTTGTCTTTTCCCATTTTTGTTATATCCTCCTTAGGCCGTACGCCAAACGAAAACCGTTCCGCACGAACCAAAATAAAAAGCCCTGCGCCAAACGCCGCCCAGTGCTGCGCCCGCATGCAGGAGCCTTTTTGCATAAAACATACCGCCGCGCCCCGTTTGCCTCTCAAACGCCGGACGGGGCGGCAGAGCCGGTTTTAGTCTCTATGGCTCTCCACAAACTGGACCACGTCGCCCACAGTGTGCAGGCTCTCGATGGCCTCGTCGGGCACTTCGATGCCGAACTCGTCCTCCAGGGTCATGATCATGTCCACGATATCCAGGCTGTCGGCCTCAAAATCGGTCATGATGTCGCTGTCCATCTCGATCTTCTCGGGGTCGATGTCGAGCTGTTCTGCCAGCAGAGCACGAATCTTTTCGAATGTATCCATAGTATGGGTCTCTCCTTTATGTCTTTCTGTCTTTTCTGTATGCTGCGGCCGGGCCCATCTGCACACAGAAATCTCTTCTTTTTTTATATCCTATGGTACCCGCATTGTCAAGCCCTGTTTTGCAAACATTTCCTGCTTTTTGGCGCCGGCCGCCGGCCGGGTCTGGCCCGGAGGAAAATTCCCCAAAACGGGGCTTGCCGCTTGTCAGAAGCCGGTTTGCTGATTATAATAAGAAAGAGGTTCCAAACCCGGGCCGGAGGGCGCTGTGCCCCGGCCGCAGCGAGAGGAGTTTTGGCAATGAAACTTTCCTTTACTAAGATGCACGGCTGTGCAAACGACTATATTTATCTGGACTGCCGGACCACCGGCCTGCCCCAGAACATCGAGGCCCTGGCCCGGAAACTTTCGGCCCGGCGGTTTTCCATCGGCGGAGACGGCATCATCTGCATCTGCGCCCCCCAGACCCCCGGCGCCGATGCCACCATGCGGATCTTTAACGCCGACGGCAGCGAGGGCAAGATGTGCGGCAACGGCATCCGCTGTGTGGCCCAGTGGCTGCGGGAGCACGAGGCTTCCTGCGCCGCCAAAGACCCGCTGACTATTGATACCCTCAGCGGGCCCAAGGTGCTGCGATATCAGGGCGGGGGCAGCTGGCAGGTGGATATGGGCCGGTACAGCGCCATGGCGGCGGATCTGCCCGCCGTCAACATGGGGCCTGGCCCCCTGGTGCGCTACCCTCTGGCGGTGGCGGATCACTCCTGGGAGGTCACCTGCATTAGTGTGGGCAACCCCCACTGCGTCACCGTGGTGGAGGATGTGGACGCCCTGGATCTGGAAAAGATCGGCCCCGCCTTTGAGAAACACGAGAACTTCCCCGAGCAGATCAACACCGAGTTTGTCCAGCAGCTGGACCCCACCCACCTGAAAATGCGGGTGTGGGAGCGGGGCAGCGGCGAGACCTGGGCCTGCGGCACCGGCACCTGCGCCACCGTGGCGGCCATGACCGAGCTGGGCCTCTGCCCGGCGGGCCAGGACATTCATGTGGCGCTGCGGGGCGGCGAACTGATCATCAAGATCGGCCCGGACCACGAGGTTACCATGACCGGCCCCACCCAGACCGTCTGCGAGGGTGTGACCGAAGTATAAATTCTGCCGCCCGGAATGCGGCCAACCAAAAACAAATGAGAGAGGGAAACTACTATGAAGATGAACCGGCATTACGACGAGCTGAAGGCCAGCTACCTGTTCGTGGAGATCAACCACAAGATCGCGGCCTTCCAGGAGACCCACCCCGACCAGGAGATCATTCGCCTGGGCATCGGCGATGTGACCCAGCCCCTGGCCAAGTGCGTGGTGGAGGCCATGCACGCCGCTGTGGACGAGATGGGCACCAAGGCGGGCTTCCACGGCTACGGCCCCGAGCAGGGCTACGGCTTTTTGAAGGATGCCATCCAGGGCTACTACGCCGGCCGCGGCACCAAGATCGAGTCGGATGAAATTTTCATCAGCGACGGCGCCAAGAGCGACCTGGCCAACGTGCTGGGCCTCTTCGACACCGACAACACCGTCCTGGTTCCGGACCCCGTCTATCCCACCTATGTGGACGACAACGTCACCGACGGCCGCAAGATCGTCTACGCCAAGACCAGCCAGGAGAACGGCTTCCTGGCCATGCCGGACGAGAGCGTGAAGGCTGACATCATCTATATTTGCAGCCCCAACAACCCCACCGGCGCCGCTTACACCCGCGAGCAGCTGGCCCAGTGGGTGGCCTACGCCAAGGCCAACAACGCCATCATCCTCTACGATGCTGCCTACGAGTGCTTTGTCTCCGACGAGCACCTGGCCCGCAGCATCTTCGAGGTGGAGGGCGCTCGGGAGTGTGCCATTGAGATCTGCTCCTTCTCCAAGATTGCAGGCTTCACCGGCACCCGCTGCGGCTACACCGTGGTGCCCCGGGAGCTGGAGCGGGACGGCATGAGCCTGAATAAGCTCTGGCTCCGCCGCCAGACCACCAAGTTCAACGGCGTGCCCTATATCGTCCAGCGCGGCGCTGCCGCTGTCTTCACCGAGAGCGGCATGAAGGAGATCCAGGCCAACCTGGACTATTACCGCCAGAACGCCAAGGTCCTGGCCGATATGCTGGATGAGTGCGGCGTCTGGTACTGCGGCGGCAAGAACAGCCCCTATATCTGGCTGCGCTGCCCCGGTGAGATGAAGAGTTGGGAGTTCTTTGACTGGCTGCTGGAGAACTGCGGCGTCGTGGGCACCCCCGGCGTGGGCTTCGGCGAGTGCGGCGAGGGTTACTTCCGTCTGACCGCCTTCGGCGATGCCGAAAAGACCAAGGTGGCCGCCGCCCGGATCAAGGCAGCCATCCAGGCCCTGAACAAGTAATAAATCGCTATAAAACAGCAGCGCCCCGGTTTGAAGTGACCCCAAAAAGTTAGACAATATTTGAAAGCAAACATTGTTTAAGCAGCCGAAAGGGCTTGTTGTCTGTGAATAGCAGGCGGCAAGCCCTTTAGTTTTGTCTTAATTCTGCGGTTGTTGTAATACTCAAGATAATTCAC
>NZ_BQKV01000065.1 GCF_022180365.1 Faecalibacterium gallinarum | reverse complement strand
TTTGCAAACAGGAAAGGTATCTGCAATTGAGCCAATAGCAACGAAAGAATAACCTGATTGGAAATCTGGGTTGTTTGGTCTTTTTACTTGATCTACGTTTGGTTATTTCCGCTGAGCCCCAAATGGTTTTTTCAGCTGAACTCTAACAAGGCAAAGTTTTCCACAAAAAATCAGGCCGTTTTTGCAGCAGACCTCCTAGAATTTTTGCAGGAAGTTCTCTGTGCAGACAGCTCGCGCTGCGAGCTGTTTTGCTGTATAATGGGAGTCAGAAATCTTGCGGGAGGCTGCCATGCAGAAAATCGAAACCAGCATTTCCGAGCTGCTGAAACGGCAGCCAGTGACAGAACAAGAGAAGGATGCCTACATCCAGGACTTGCAGAAAGCCCTGCGGCTTCTTCTGGAAGAAGTCCGGGATCTGGAAGAGATGGTTGCCCTGCTGCAAAAGAAACGGTTTGGCAGCTCCAGTGAGGCGACGCCGGTGCAGGAGGAAGAAGAACCTCTGGGCGTATTCCCGGAAGCTGAGCTGGAGTACAAAGAAGACGCCCCGGAACCGTTCAAAAAGGATCAGAGGGGTGTCCACAAGATAAGCGAAGCGGGACGCTGGAAACTGACCAGCAGCAATGAGACAGAAGATCGCATCTTCGACTTGGACGAAGAAGAACGGATCTGTCCAAGGTGCAAAGGAAAACTGGTTTGGATCGGGAAAGAGCTGGTGCGGGAAGTCTTTGAATACCGGCGGCCCAAACTTAAGCTAGTCCGGTACTGGCAGATGAGTTACAAGTGCCCGGCTTGCCACAAAAAAGGCCGCAGTGTCATTGTGCGGGCTTCCGTTCCAAAGCCTTTGCTGAATCACAGTCTGGTTGCGGCTTCGGTGGTGGCAGAAATCATGTACCAGAAGTATGTGAATGCCATGCCGCTGTACCGGCAGGAAGCAGCCTGGAAACAGCTGGGGGTAACATTCAGCCGGACCACCATGGCGCGCTGGATCATCCGGTGTGCGGAAGACTGGCTGGAGCCTCTGTGGAACGCCATGCGGAAAGAACTTCTGCAAAGAGAAGTTCTGCATGCAGATGAGACGGTGGTTCAGGTTCTCAAAGAGAACGGCAAGACCGCTCAGTCCAAGTCTTACATGTGGGTTTACCGTACCGGCATGGATGGGCTGCCGCCCATTGTATTGTACGATTACCAGCCCGGACGCAGCGGCGAATATCCAAAGAAGTTTCTGGAAGGATTCCATGGATACCTGCATACCGACGGCTATGCGGGCTACAACCAGGTACCGGATATTAACCGCTGCGGCTGCTGGGCCCATCTGCGCCGGAAGTTCGTGGAGGCCATGCCTGCTGCATCCAGCAACCCCAAAGGTCTGCTCACACCGGCACAGGTTGGCCGGGATTACTGTGACCAGTTGTTTGCAGCTGAAAAGAAACTGGCTGGACTGCCAGCCGAAGAAAGACAGAAACAGCGCCTTGCGGTGGAGAAACCCATGCTCAGGGCTTTTTGGTGCTGGCTGGAAGAGCTGGAACGGCAGCCTCTGGCCGGAAATCTGAAAAAGGCTGTGCAGTATGCCCGCAAACAGCAGCCTTACATGGAGAACTACCTGCTTGACCCCAGGTGCCAGATTTCCAATAACCTTGCTGAGAACGCCATCCGTCCCTTTACTGTGGGACGCAAGAACTGGCTGTTCAGTGACACCGTGAAAGGAGCCAAAGCCAGTGCCGTGATCTACAGCCTGGTGGAAACAGCCGGTGCCAATGGTCTTTCTGAGCGGGGATACCTGCACATTGTACTGTCCAACCTTCCCTCCATGGACTTCCGCCAGCATCCGGAGCTGCTCAAGGATCTGATGCCCTGGAGCGACTACATGCGCAGTTGTTTTGAACAGGAGTAACCTAGGGGACCGGCTTTGGCCGGTCCTTTTCTGTTGTCAAGTACACTGTTTTGTGAGGCGCTTACTAAATATAGATAGAAATAGAGAATTTCGACAGAGAAATCATCTACATATTGAAGTGTATCACACGATTCTGTAAAACATTCGAAATGCAGCACATGGTTGAATTGCACAAATTTTATGTAAAAAATTATAAAAACCAGAGAATGCGCCCTTTCATGTTGACAGGGAAAGAGCAAAGTTATACAATGTACTTAATCAAATAGATACATTTACTGAAGGGGTTTTATGTGGATATTAATATTATTATAAGCAGTAGTTCAAGTATCCCCATTTACGAACAAATCGCAAAACAAATCAAAACGATGATTCGTTGTGGCAAGTTACTCCCAGGAGATAGTCTCCCTGCTATTCGCGTCATGGCAAAACAGCTTCAGATTGGCGTGGTAACGGTGCAGCATGCATATGAGCTTCTTCAAAAGGAAGGATTCATTGATTCTACAGTGGGACGCGGAAGTTTTGTAGCCAATATCAATCCAAATGATCCATATGATTATAATTTGTCTGAGATAAAAAAGATGTTGATGGAAACCGTAAAATTGGCAAAGGACGCTCACATTGGAAAGACAGAACTGTTGGAACTGCTGGAAGAGTGTTACAAAAAACACATTTAATTATATGGTCATGTACTATCAAACAACTACGGAGGCTGGCTATGGGCACAAATATGTTGGAAGTTTGTCATATATCAAAAGTGTACCAGAATCATAAAACCGCCTTAGATGATATCAGCTTTTCTATCCCTTATGGACACATTATAGGATTGGTTGGTGAAAATGGCGCAGGAAAAACAACTCTGCTAAAATCCATCATGGGTATTTTAGCAGCAGATTCAGGGAACATTTTCTTGCTTGGAGAAAAATACACACCACAAAGGACAGCTATTTGGGAAAAGATTGGAGTTTGTTTAGATGAAAGCTGTATTCCGATCCAGTTTCATGCAATGGATTTGAATCTGATTATGAGTCATGTTTACAACCAATGGGATACGAATCTTTTTTATTCATTGTTGGATCGGTTTTCCATTCCGAAGAAAAAAAGAGTTGGCGAGATGTCCAAAGGAATGAAAAGTAAGTTTTCCTTTTCTCTTGCATTGGCGCATCATCCTCAACTTTTGGTGCTGGATGAGATTACCAGTGGTTTGGACCCATCATCCAGAAAAGATATTTTATCAATTCTGCTTGATTTTATTCAAGATGAACGTCATGGGGTTTTGTTATCCTCACATACAACCAATGATCTTGAAAGAATTGCAGATTACATTATTTTTCTGGTTCACGGCAGAGTTGGATTATCAATTCAACGGGACACCTTAATGGATCAGTACAAAGTGATTCGATTTTCCCAAAACGATTTAAAACCGCTTGAAACATGTGACTGTATTACATATTATATTCAGTCAGGTCAGGTGAACGCTTTGGTTTCAGATTCTGCCAGATTTATAAGTGCAAATAAAATCGACCATTATGTAGAAGACAAAGTGTCAATAGATGAAGTTTTAGTCATGCTCAACTGGGAGAAAACCGTATGAAAGGGCTTTGCATAAGTTATTTAATCAATGTACTTAAAGAAGAAAAATGGGCTTTTAGTGGTCTTGCAGCAATTGGAATAATCATTTCATTGTTTGCCGATTCCCAGGTTCTATTGTATGGTTACGTGGTCCTTTTGTCTGTATCCGTGATCTATCTTATTCTGCAAGTATTGGTTTCAAACGAATCGGTTGTTTGCTGGGATCAGTATGAAATGATTCTTCCGATATCACCTTATAAAACCATTTTGGCCAAATATGTATTTTCTTCGATATTTGCAGGGTTATGTCTATTTTATATCGTCATTCTGCTTTATGTTGCAGATTTCAGGAATGGTTCTTATTTTCTTGATTTGGGTATAAAAGATGCGTTGACCCTTGTGTGCATGTCCTTTTCCTTTATGCTAGATTCCTTGGCCGCCTTTTTTATAACTTCCCATGGCATACTGAAGATTTATAAATCCTATCGAATCCTAACTTCTTTAATTTTTTCAACCGCATTTTTGGCTTTTATGATTTTCATTGCAAATGAGAAAGAAATGTCACTGTCTATCGGTAGAATTTTCTTCATGGCAATCTCCCTGGCGGTTTATCTTTTAAGCTATTTCATTGTATTGTTACAGTATAGAATGAGAAAGGAGTAAAACTGTATGTCTAAAGTAGATTTGAGTTCTATTTTAAATAAAAATGAATATAAAAAGAGAACTATTACGGGATGGGAAAATGGAAACTATTTAAACGCTACAATTTGCGTTACTGAAGAATGTAATTTGGCGTGTACATATTGCTATATGGTTGGAAAAAATAATTTCCATAGAATGTCATTTGACATTGCAAAGAAAATTGTCGATTTCCTTATTACAGATCCTTATTGCACGGGGCTGACAGATAATCTAATGGTTGATTTTATAGGTGGAGAACCACTTTTAGAAATAGATTTAATAGATAAGATTTCAGATTATATTTGTATGTCTATGTACCTAAAAAACCACAAATGGTTTAATCACTTTCAAATCACTTTTTCAACAAATGGAACTTTATACGATACTCCCAAAGTACAACACTTTTTGTCAAAACATCGAAAACATTGTGGGTTTGGATTCAGTATAGACGGAACAAAAGAAAAACATGATTTGACGCGAAAAACAAAAGATGGAAAAGGTTCGTATGATTTAGTTATAAATGGGTTCAAAAGATACAAAGAGCAATATGGTGAAGATATTTCTCAGAAATCAACTTTTTCTAGTCCAGATTTAAAGTATCTAAAAGATAGTATAATTCATCTTTGGGACTTGGGATTTAAAGATGTACAATCTAATCTTGTCTATGAGAATGTATGGAAAGAAGGTGATGCAGAAATATTTGAGCAGCAATTAAAGGATCTGGCTGATTATATGTTTGAATCGGGAAGATATAAAACACACTCCGTTGCATATTTTGATAAGAGAAGAGGACTCCCAATATCAAAAATGTCACTTCACCAAAATCGTTGCGGGGCAGGGTATAAAAGTTTGGCTTTTGATTGCGAAGGAAACATATATCCCTGTATTCGCTTTTTGGATATGTGTGATGAGAATAAAAAGTCAAAAGTTGTGGGAAACATTTGGACTGGAATAGACTATAATGCATTACGTGCATTATGTGGAACAACTTGGCAAGCTGTAAGTAATGAAAAATGTAAAAATTGTGAAGTCGGAACGGATTGTGGGTGGTGTGTAGCCTTAAATTATCAAGAAAATGGAACGTTATATGAACGAACAACCTCTATCTGTGAAATGCACAAGGCAAATGTTAGGGCTAATAAATATTTCTGGAAAAGATATGAGGAAATTACGGGGAAAACGTCAGACCGCGTAATAGAGAAAGTTCTTTACTCGCAACATAATTCATTAAAATATATTTACTTTATTATGTCAGATAAGGCACCGTCTTTCTGTAATTATAATAGCAAAATCCAGACAAATTTGCAAATGAGTGAAGAGCTTGTACAAAAAGGATTAGCTTTTTGTCTGGATAATGAAGCACTCCCTATTTTTCTTGGCACTGCTCCTGATTGCATAAAAGACTCTAAAAAGATCTATTTTGAAATTGATACAGTAAAGAAGTTTAACATTCCTGAAAGAGGGATAACAGTTGTTAAAAGTTTTGACAGTACAGTCTCCACTGCCATAATCAACTATATTCTTGATAAGTCCTCAATAAAACGTGCTTTAAATGATGTGAAAAAATATTATCAAATAGGCGTTTTGCGTATTAATCTATTTATTTCAGATCTTCAGCTTTGGAATGAGTATGAGATCAATGAATACGATTATGTAGTAAATCAATTAGCTGATTTTATAGCAGACATTTATTCTAAGGGCAACTTTAGATTTCAGATCAACATTTTAAGTGATAGATTAAATATGGGAGATGATGAATACAGAGATTGTGCTGCCGGAATTAATTCTATTGCTTTAGCACCAAATGGGAATTTCTATATTTGTCCTGGTTTCTACTTTGAAGGATTAAAGTGGAACATTGGTAATATTGATTCTGGTGTTAATTTCACACAAAAAGATAGGTTATTTAGAGACAGATCGCCCATGTGTTGCGATTGTAAGGCAATGAGCTGTAGTCGTTGTCTATTAAACAATGAAATAACAACGCAGGAGTTAAATGTTCCCTCTGTTCAAAATTGTAAAATTAATTATATACAAGCAAATGCACAATTGAAGCTATTACAGAAGTTAAAAGATACCATGGGAGACAATTATTGTTTTTTAGCAAATAATATCCAGAAACTTGATTATATTGATTATGTTGCAAATATGATATATAAAGACGAAAGGGCCATTGCAAAAAAATGGATGTATTGAGGCAACACAAATGAAAACTAATGTTAAACTTTTGATGTCAGAAGTTAAAGAGATAGCTGCCCTTGTACAAAATGTGCAGGCACTGTATTGTTTGCATCAAATATTGACCATAAATCCTGAACGTGTAACAGAGTTTGGATTCTCTTGGAATGATTTTTCAAATGTTGAAAATGATATTAGATCAGCAGATAATAATTGCCGAAACTGGTGGATTAGTATTTCAAAAAAATATGCACTTCCATTAGACTCGAAATTTTCTATCAATTTTGAAAATCAGATGTTGTCGATTGTTGAGGAAAATCATATTTAAGATATAAATTCCATTTTGGAATTTATAAATATAATAGAAAGGAGAAAAAATATGGACTTTTTGCTACCTACTCTTCCTTCTGACGAGGAAATCATCCCCTTTGCATGCGGAAATAATGATCCGTGTAAAGGCTGCCGCGGTGGTTGTAAGGGCTGCGATGCTGGCTGCGAAGGATGCACAGGTGGTCTTCTTTTTGGATAAGAGGATAACTTAAGCTTGTCGGACTCAATGGGCTTGAATTTACCAAATTCAAGCCCATTGAGTATATTTAGGAGAGGTACAAATTATGGATATAATAAAAAATATTTTAAAGTTTGTTAACTATATTTTCCATTTGAATCCATTTTATTTACCTCTTATAATAGCATCATCCATGCTAAAAAGTGCACTAACTCTACTAAGCCTATATTTTATTAGCGAACTGATTGATGTTATAAATTTAGATTTTGATTTTTATAATACCGTAAATGTTGCTTTTTCCTTTATTGTTTCAAGTATAATCATCTCAATTGTATATATCTATTTAACTCAGAAAAAAATTCCATTGAGTTTGAAACGTTTGCAGAACAGAATGCAAGTAGATGTGATGGATAAAATTTCAAGCTTAAATTATTCATGCTATGAAAATACAGATGACTTAAATTGTATTAAAGAAGCTCAGCAGCAAGCTGTGGAACGAATCAGCGAGTTTTCTAGTACTATTGCAATATTTATTACAAATATATTTAGTATAGGCGGGCTTATAACTTTATTGATTTCATATTCTCCAATAGCCATTTTAATTGCGTCTGTTAGTGTGATAGTATCTCTTGGATTAAATATAAAAAAAGTAAAAGATCAGCATTTTTATTATAAAAAGTCTGTTCCGTTTGAACGATTCATGGATTTCGTTTTAAGGAGCAATTACAATAGAAATGTGGCCAGGGATATAAGGTTATATAGTAAATTTAAAGCAGTTTTAAAAGAAAAATTTGCTTATTATGCGAATTGCGAATTTGAATTAAGTGACAAATATGCAAAAAAATGCACGTTAGGATCGATTATAACTTATACATGTAATCAATTCGTTAATTTGATTCTTGTTGTGATCCTGTCATTACGAGTTTTACATAACAACTTGTCAATTGGAGAATTTATTGCTTCAATAAATGGTTTTCAACAGTTAACAACACAAGTGCTATCTTTAATTCAAATTATTCCCGAATTTTATAAACATAGTATTTATATTTCAAATTTCTTAAATTTTATGAATGGCAATTCTAAAACTGAAACTATTACAGGTGGAAAACATTTATCTTCAAATTTATATATCCAGTTCGACCATGTGTATTTCAAATATCCAAACACAGAAAGATATGCTATAGAAGATTTAAGTTTCACTTTAAAGCAAGGTGATCGGATACTTATTGTCGGTAATAACGGAGCTGGAAAAAGTACAATTATAAATCTTATGACACGTTTGTATGTTCCCACTATGGGATGTATTAAGATCAATGGAATAGATTATTTAAATTATGACTTAGAAGAACTTCGAAATTGCTTTTCTACACTATTTCAAGATAATGTCTTTTATCCACTATCAGTGCAAGATAATATATTAATGGGAAGGCCATTGATAGAATACGATCAAATTCCATTTGTGCTAAAAACAGTGGAACTGTCTGAATCAATAAATCAATTCGTGGAAAAGTCCAATGTAATGGTAACAAAAGAGTTTGATGATAACGGTATAATCTTATCTGGAGGCGAATATCAACGCCTTGCAATTGCAAGATCAGTATTTAGGTTATCAACCATTCTATTTTTAGACGAACCATTAAATTCATTAGATCCAATAGTTGGAAGAAAAATTTTATATCACATACTAAATGATTGCAAAAAATTGTTAAGTACTGTAATTATTGTTTCACACGATTTATCATTTGCTCAAGATATGGATAATATCATATGTATGCAGTCTGGCAAATGTGTTGCAATTGGAAAACATGATGAACTGTTGAACAATTGTTCGTATTATCAGGAATTGTGTGAAGCGCATAAGTCAATTAAAGTGGATTAAAATATAATCAATTGTTTGCAAATTTCTGGAAATGAGGGGTAATCACCATGACCGCTGTCATCTATGCCCGCTATTCCTCCGACAATCAGCGGGAGGAGTCCATCGAAGGTCAGATCCGCGAGTGCACGGCCTATGCAGAGAAGAACGATATCACCGTGGTAAAGCACTACATTGACCGGGCAATCTCGGCCAAAACGGACAATCGCCCCCAGTTCCAGCAGATGATTAAGGACAGCGAACGGAAGCTTTTTGATATGGTTCTGGTTTGGAAACTGGACCGCTTTGCCCGGAACCGCTACGACAGCGCTCGTTATAAGACCCAGCTCAAAAAGAATGGGGTCAAGCTGATGTCGGCTACAGAGATCATCTCGGATGGGCCGGAGGGCATTATTCTGGAGTCCGTTCTGGAAGGATATGCCGAATACTATTCAGCAGACCTCTCGGAGAAAGTCATTCGCGGTATGACAGAAAATGCGCTAAAGGGCAAGTTTACCGGTGGGGCCGTCCCGGTTGGTTATCGGATCGATGAGAACCAGCGTTTTCAAACCGATCCTTTGACAGCCCCGCTCATTGCCGAAGCTTTCAGGATGTATAACGAAGGCGCTACCATGACCGAAGTACGGGACTGGTTGAATGAACACCAGGTCAAAAATCCTCGTGGTGGCCCCATGAGCTACAATACTGTCCAGCATATGCTGAAGAATCGCCGCTATATAGGTGAACTGAAATACCGGGATATCTTGATTCCAGATGCGATTCCGCCGATTGTATCACCGGAACTATTCGAGGATGTACAAATCAAGATGGCCAAAAATAAAAAGGCCCCTGCCCGGCGCAAGGCAGAGGATGACTATCTTCTGACTACCAAACTGTTCTGCGGTTACTGCGGTTCCTTGATGTTCGGGGAGAGCGGTACCAGCCGTTCCGGGGACGTGCACCGGTACTATAAATGCGCGACGGTTAAAAAGAGAAAGTCCTGCCAAAAGAAAACCGTCCGCAAGCAGTGGCTGGAAGATTTGGTGATTGCAAAAACCAAAGCCCTTATTATGGACGATACCGTGATTGATTCCATTGTTTCCAGTGTAATGGAGCTGCAAAACAAAGAAAATACCAACCTGCCACTCTATGAGAAGCAGCTTCGGGACATAGAAGCTGGCATCCAGAATATGCTCAACGCCATTCAGGCTGGTATTCTGACCAGTTCCACCAAAGAACGGCTGGAAACTCTGGAAACGCAGAAGAAAGAGCTGGAAGCCAAGATCGCCGAAGAGCGGCTTGCAAAGCCCAAGCTCAGCGAAGACTTTGTGCGATTCTGGCTGACCCGGTTCCGCAAGCTGGACCTTTCTCAAAGGGAGCAGCGTCAGGCGCTGATTGATACTTTCATCAACGCCATCTACCTGTATGATGACAAAATGCTCATTACCTTCAACTACAAAGAAGGAACGGAGACCGTTTCCTTTGCTGAAGCCACAGAGGCTGTGGTAGGGGAAATTGGTTCGGATTTGGATTGCTTAACTGCACCAAACCGGATCAGGAAGTTTCCTGATCCGGTTTTTGTTTTTGTGTATTTCCCAAAACCAGAAAAAACCCAGGGTCCCCGCAGCGGGGGAGAACCCTGGGTTTTTATTTTTTCAAGAAAGCGCGGTCACCGGCTCAGATGCTGAATCAGCTTAGCCGCCAGTTCCTCGGCCTCGGCGGCGGGGACCCAGAGGTCCGGGTAGAAGCCCTCGAATTCTTTGAAGTAGTAGCCCTCGCCCTCATAGGCGGGAATGGTTAGACCGTCGCCCATGACAATGCTGACGAGGCTGTTGGGCAGCTGGAGCTTGTTGGAGGCAGAGGTCAGGAAGTACCCGCCGGTATTCTCGCCGATCAAGAGGACATTTTCCAGATCCTGGATTTTGTCCACCAGGCTTTCTGCGGAGGATGCAGAATATTTCCCGGTCAGTACAACCAGAATGTTTTCGTGTTCCACCCATTTGGAAGGAGAGTTATTTGGACCGTAAAATACATTGAACGAATACTGTGTCATATTTCCGGGCAGGGTTTGGCCGCAGTATTCTGCTACCCAGCGGTCGACCACAGTGGAATTGCCTCCGCCATTGGTGCGCAGGTCCAGCATGGCAATGGGTGCATCTTTGATGGCGGCGGCGCCGGCGACAATCTCCTCGGTGTAGCTCGTCTGACAGGCATCGAATTCAAAGACAGGGATTCCCTCGGTCTCGCGCAGCTCGGTGAGGACGATTCTTTCGTCGCCCCGTAGGTTGCTTGCATAACCGGCCGAGTTTTCCCAGCCGTACAGATGGAAGGGCTCTGCGGTCAGGGTCTCGCTGCTGCCGTCGGTATAGCGGACGGTGAGGGTCTCGCTGCAGGTTTGCGGCTGGTCATTCCACTCCCTCGGCTCCAGGAGAATGGGGTAGTAGACAATCTCCCCTTCGGGAGAGATGGAACGCTTGAATAACTCCTCCAGCTCAGGGTGATTGTCCACCGATTCCACGGTTTTCCCCTCCGCCGTCTGATAGCCTGCATCGGTCTTATAAAAAGCCGTTTCACGGAAAAAGAAAGGGACCTGGAACAGGTTGGTGCGGTGTCCGTTGATGTTGAAATGGGCATCTGGCAGAAAGGTCAGGCCGTCCAGCAGCAGATCCTGAAATTCCTGAGCGGTCCAGCTCTCCCGCTGGGCGCATTGTGCGAGGATCTCCGCCTTGTGCGCGTTGAAGACATCGGCCCCGCCCAGATAGTCGTACGGACCATAGAGGGCCGCGAACGCGCCGAACAGATATTCCACATCCTGGGCGGCCTGGTCAGCGGTGATAACGGCGTCCTGGTCAAAGGCTTTGAATCCTTCCTCCCCGATCCGGTATGGTTCCAAGATGTCCTCGTCTGGGGTTCCCTTTATAAAGCGCCACCGGTCTATAGGTTTCTGTTGGATGCTCTGGTGTTGGGCGTTCACTTCGGCCATCAGCTCGTCCAAAGTGGGCTGTGAAATCTTGGGTGCAGCGGCACAGCCCGCCAGGGCCAGGGCGAGAAGAATGCTCGACAGGGACACAAAGATAGAACGTTTCACAAAAATCGAAATCCCCCTTTCGAGAAATAGCATCCAGGCAGGGGTGGGCGGAACTCTGCACACTGGGGTCAGATACAATCGATAAGATTAGAATAACACAACCGTTCGACAAAATCGAGCCCTCAGCAAAAAACAGGTTCCCCCGGAAGAGGAACCTGTTTTTTCTTTGAATGCTCAGTCCAGCGCAGTCACGGTGAAGTCGGAGACAAAGGCCTCGGTGCCGATGTCCACAAAGATGCCTACCCCGCCGGGGGCCCCGGCGCCGTGCTTGAGGGCGGGCACCACCAGCAGGGGCTGGGCGGAGCCGTTGAGGTAAAATTCGGCCCGGCTGCCCTGGATGACGGCTTTCAGGGTGAACCACTCGTCCAGCTCGATGTCTGCCGGGGCCTCGTAGCCGGGGATGCCGAACTCCCGGAAATATTCAAAGGTGTACCCCGGGTAGGAAAAATACTGGCAGCCGTGGGCCCGCCGCACCGGGTCGGGGCAACTGCGGCCGTTGGTGGGCCGGAGATAGAAGGACTCAAACTCCGAGTTTTCCTCGTTGGCCCGGAATACCACCCCGATGAACCCACGGGCGAAATCCGGCGCGTCGGGCAGAAGGCGGCTTTTCATCTTCAGTTCCAGGAAGCCGTCCCGGAATTTGACCCCCCGGGCCCGGGCGTAGGTATTCTCGTCGAAGCGGAGGAGTTTGTCTTTTTTGACCACCCGCAGGGCCGGGCCCTCGGGCAGGGCGGCGGCCTCCACCCCGGTGTGGACCGGGAGGAACGCTTCGGGCGAAAGGGAAAGATTCTGTTTCATGGCGGGCTCCTTTTCTGTGCAGGCGTTTTGTTTGATTATACCACAGGGGCAGGGGCTTGAAAAGTAGGCACAAATTTGTGGCCCGGTTACCGCCGGGTAACCGGCTTGTGCACGGGGAGCCGGTGCGCTATACTGAGAGGAGAAGCCGCCCCCTTTGGCGGAGAAAATTTTTCAGAAAAATTTTGGTGCATCTGAATGGATTGCCCCGCCCCGCCCGTGTTAAGGGTGAAAGGGAACAAAACCTGAGAATTTTTCAAACCCATCGGGAGGCGACGAAGTATGAAGATGAAGAAGTTGTTTGCAGGTCTGGCAGCGGCGGCGCTGTTTGTGAGCGTGGGGGCCACCACGGTTTTTGCATCGGACGGCGGGGCCGGCCCCTATTACCAGGACGCCAACGGCGACGGGATCTGTGACCGCCGGGCCGGGGTCTGCTATTTCGTGGACGAAGATTGCGACGGGGTCTGCGATTCCTGCGGCTTTGCCGGCCGGGGCGTGGGCTATCGGGACGCCGACGGCGACGGGGTCTGTGACTATTACGGCACGGGCGCCCGGGCGGGCCGGGGCTGTGGCCGCCGGGGCGGCTGCTGCGGCAGATTCTGCGGATAACAACACAGAGGCGGGCTTTTGGGATGCGGAGTGAACAGGAGGTCAGCCAGGCGATTGCGCGGTATGCGGATACAGTGCAGCGGCTGTGCATGCTCTATCTGAAAAATCATGCGGACACCGAGGACATATTTCAAACCGTGTTTTTGAAGTATGCCCTTGGTTCTGTTGTGTTTGAAAGCGAGGAACACGAAAAAGCCTGGATCCTCCGGGTGACCATCAACGCCTGCAAAGATTTGTTGCGGAGCTTCTTCCGCAGCCGGACGGTCTCCCTGGAAGAGGTGCTGGACCAGCCCGCCCCCCTGACCGGCGAGGACCGGGAGGTATGGGCGGCGGTGCTGGCCCTGCCCCAAAAATACCGGGATGTGATCTACCTGCACTATTACGAGGGCTACACCGCCCCCGAGATGGCCCGGATTCTGGGCAAGAACCCCAACACGGTTTACACCCTGCTGACCCGGGCTCGGCAGATGCTGCGCCAGACACTGGGAGGTGACGGCGATGAAGGATAAATTGCAGCACGCCTTTGGCCAGGTCCACGCCGACCCCGCCCGGGTGGCCCGGACCCGGGCCTTTGTACTGGCGCAAATGCGCCCCGCCCGCCGGGCGGTTTGGCCCCGGGCCCTGGTGGCCGCGGCCTGCCTGATGCTGGCGGTGCTGGGGAGCGGCTGGCTCTGGCTCAGCCCCACTGCCCACATCAGCATCGACGTCAACCCCTCTCTGGAGCTGGCGGTCAACCGGTTCGACCGGGTGGTGGGGGTGGAGGGCTGGAACGAGGACGGCCAGATCCTGGCCGACTCCCTGGACCTCCAATTCACCGATTACACCCAGGCGGTGGAGGAGATTCTGGCCCATGAGACGGTGGCGAACTTGCTGGCCGAGGATGCGGTTCTGGAGATCACGGTGGTGGGCCCTGAGAACGCCCAGTGCACCCGGCTTTTGGCCGGGGTCAAGGCCTGCACCGCCGGGCAGGGGAACGCCCGCTGCCACGCCGCCCGGCCCGAAGAAGCCGCAGCCGCCCACGAGATGGGCCTCTCCTGCGGCAAGTACCGGGCCTATCAGGAACTGTTGGCCCTGGACCCCACCGTTACTCCGGAAGAGGTGGCCGGGATGACCATGGCCGAGATCCGGGCCGCCATCCGTCAGCTGCAAGGGGCAGAAACCGGCGTTCCAGCCGCCCCCGGAGGCCACGGACACGGCCACCGCCATGGCTGGGAGTAAGACGGAGGTCTACAACGAATTGTAATATAGAATTAAAAATATACACAAAAGTCCATTTGTCGAGGTTTACCCAACGGCAAATGGACTTTTTTTATTCCTTTTTGTTGTAAAAAAGGACGTACTCCCCGCCCGGTGGGGCCTGTGCTACTCTCTTGTCAGCGGGAGGCCGCAAAAAACAAAGCCGAAAGGGGAGAGGATATGCCGAATAAAACACAGAGCGGGCCGGACCGCAGCCTGGCGGAACTCCACCGGGCCACCGATACCCTGAGCACCATGCTGTCCCAGGAGGTGCGGGACCTCCACGCCCGCCAGAAAGCGGCCCGCCGCCAGGAGGGGGGCGACCCCGGGACCATCAAGGCCCTGAAGGAGACCACCGCCGTCCTCAAGGATCTGGCCTCGGTGGCCCGGTCCCTCAATGAACAGGGGGCCGAGACCGGCGGGGCGGTCTGCGGGGTGGTGCTGCTGCCCACCGTAGAGGAGGAGGGTGCCGGATGAACCAGAGCTGTGAAATCTCGCCCACCGTCCCGGTGGTTTGGCGGCCCCAGCCCCGGCAGGCCGAGTTCATGCGCCGCCCCGAGCCCGAGGCCCTCTACGGCGGGGCGGCCGGCGGCGGCAAGAGCGACGCGCTGGTGATCGAGGCCCTGCGCCAGGTGGATATCCCACATTACAGAGGGTTGATTCTGCGAAAAACATACCCACAGTTATCGGATTTGGTGGATAAAAGCATGAACTACTACCGCCGGGCTTTCCCCGGGGCCCAGTACAACGCCACCGCCCATGTGTGGGTGTTCCCCAGCGGGGCCAAGATCTATTTCGGCTCCATGCAGTACACCAAGGACCGGACCAACTACCAGGGCAAAGCCTTCGACTTCATCGGGTTTGACGAGCTGACCCACTTTGAGTGGGAGGAATACAGCTACATGATGAGCCGCAACCGCCCCACCGGCCCGGGCACCCGGGTGTATATGCGGGCCACCACCAACCCCGGCGGGGTGGGCCACGGCTGGGTCAAGGAGCGGTTCATTACTCCGGCGCCCCCGGGCACCCCCATCCGGGAGGAGTACACCGTCCATATGCCGGACGGCACCGACCGGGTCTATACCCGGGCGCGGGTGTTCATCCCCTCCAGCGTCTTCGATAATCCCGCCCTGCTTGAGAACGACCCCGATTACCTGGCCAGCCTGGCCGCTCTGCCCGAGGCCGAAAAACAGGCCCTGCTCTACGGCAGCTGGGACAGCTTTTCGGGCCAGGTGTTTACCGAGTGGCGGAACGACCCCGCCCACTACAAGGACCAGCGGTGGACCCACGTCATCGAGCCCTTCCCCATCCCGAAACACTGGCAGATCTGGCGGGGGTACGATTTCGGGTTCTCCAAGCCCTTCTCGGTGGGGTGGTACGCAGTGGACGAGGAGGGGCGGCTCTACCGGATCAAGGAGCTCTACGGCTGCACCGGCCGCCCCAACGAGGGGCTGAAAATCGACCCGGTGGAGCAGGCCCGGCGGATCCGCCAGGCCGAGCAGGACGATCCCACCCTCCGGGGGCGGGTGATTTACGGGGTGGCCGACCCGGCCATCTTCGACGAGAGCCGGGGGGAGAGCATCGCCGCCATGATGGAGCGGAGCCCCAATTTCCTCCACTGGACCCCCGGGGACCACACCCGCCTTGCGGGCAAGATGCAGCTGCACTACCGGCTGGCCTTCGGGGAAGAGGGGCGGCCCATGTTCCAGGTGTTTTCCACCTGCAAACACTTCATCCGCACCATCCCCAGCCTGGTCTACGACGAGGCCAGCGTGGAGGACATCGACACCCGCCAGGAGGACCACATCTACGACGAGTGCCGCTATGTCCTGATGGAAAACCCCATCACCCCGCCCCGGCGCACCCTGCCGCCGCCCCTGCCGGACGACCCGCTGGATCTGCACCGGACCACCCGATTTTATCGAATTTGAGGTGAAACATGAACCAAGAAGAAATCCTGCGCCCGGCGGAACCGGTGGGCGCCGAGCAGGTGGCCGAGGCCACCCAGCTGCTCCAAAAGTACAAGGCGGGCAAGGCCGCCCTGGACCGCCGCCTGATCGACAACGAGCTCTGGTTCCGGATGGGCCACTGGAAGCAGTACAAAAACCGGATGATGGAGGGCAAGCCCCAGCCTTCCAGCGGGTGGCTGTTCAACTCCATCGCCAGCAAACACGCCGATGCCATGGACAGCTACCCCGAGCCCTGTGTATTGCCCCGGGCCGCCGACGACGAGGCCACCGCCCGAACCCTTTCCAGCGTTTTGCCGGTGGTGCTGGAACAGGCCGACTACGAGCAGGTGTACAGCGATACCTGGTGGCGCAAGCTGAAACAGGGCACCGGCGTCAAGGGCATCTTCTGGGACCCCACCGCCCGGGGCGGGGTGGGGGACATCGCCATCCGGCCCATGAACCTGTTGATGCTCTACTGGGAGCCGGGGGTCATGGATATCCAGGACAGCCCCAACTTTTTCTCCCTGAGCCTCGAGGACACAAAACAGCTGGAAGAGCGCTGGCCCGCCCTCAAAGGCCACGGGGGCTCCACCCTGGACGTGCCCCGGTACATCCACGACGACAGCATCGACACCAGCGGCAAGAGCGTGGTGGTGGACTGGTACTATAAGCGCCCGGACGAGACCGGCCGCCCCCGGCTGCACTACTGCAAATTCTGCAATGGGGTGGTCCTCTACGCCAGCCAGAACGACCCGGCCCTGGCCGGGCGGGGGCTCTACGACCACGGCAAATATCCCTTTGTCTTTGATGTGCTCTACCAGGAGGAGGACAGCCCCGCGGGCTTCGGCTTCATCGACGTGATGAAGGACTGCCAGACCTCCATCGATAAGCTCAACCAGGCTATGGACGAGAACGTCCTCCTGGCCTCCAAGCAGCGGTACATCCTCAGCGACACCGCCGGGGTCAACGAGGAAGAGCTGGCCGACTTCGGCCGGGATATCGTCCATGTGGCGGGGCGGCTCAGTGAGGACACCTTCCACCAGATGCAGACGGCGGGCCTCCAGGGCAACTCCCTGAGCTACCTCAACAGCCGAATCGACGAGCTGAAGGAGATCAGCGGCAACCGGGATATGAGCCAGGGCGGCACCTCCGGCGGCGTGACGGCGGCTTCCGCCATCGCGGCCCTGCAGGAGGCGGGGTCGAAACTCAGCCGGGATATGCTCAAGAGCGCCTACCGGGCCTTCGCCAAGGAGTGCTACCTCATCATCGACCTGATGCGGCAGTTCTACGACGAGGAACGAGTGTTCCGGATCGTGGGGGAGAACGGCCAGAACCGGTTTGTCCGGTTCAGCGGCCAGACCCTCCGCCCCCAGCCCGGAGGAAATGTAGGGGGCGTGGAGCTGGGCAGCCGGGAGCCGGTGTTCGACATCGTCATCAGCGCGGCGAAGAAATCCACTTACAGCCGCCTGTCCCAGAACGAGATGGCGAAAGAGTGCTACCAGCTGGGCTTTTTCAACCCCGCCAACGCCGACGCGGCCCTGGCGGCCCTGGAAATGATGGACTTTGAAGGGGTGGAGAAGGTCCGGGACCGGGTCCGCGCCAACGGCACCCTGGCCCAGCAGCTGGCCGCCGCCCAGGCCCAGCTGGCGGCCTTCACCGCCCAGCTGCCCCAGACCAACCAGCCCCAGACCGCCAGCGGCGGCCGGAAGGCTCTGGCCGCGGCCCTGCCCCGGCCGGACACCGCGGCCAACCGTGGAATGAATCTCAACCGAAAGTGAGGCGACACAGGAATGATTAAAGTGATTTACAGCGAACTGGACGGCCCCAAAGGTCCCACCTGCCGCCTGGAAGCCACCGGCCATGCGGGCTATGCCCCGGCGGGCCAGGACATCGTCTGCGCCGGGGCCAGCACCCTGATGCAGGCCCTGGTCTACCTGCTGGCGGGCACCGAGGGCACCGCCAGCCTGGCCACCGACCGGCCCGAGGGCCCCAGCGTGACGGTGACCGCCGTCCCCGACGCGGTCCGTCAGCCCTGCGTGGAGGGGGCCTTTGAGCTGGCCAAGGCGGGGTTTGCCCTGCTGGCCGAGCGGTACCCCGACAACCTGAGCTACTGCGACACCAGCGCCCGGGGGGAGAAAGCCATGATGGATTTGCAGCTGTTCGCCGAAGGGGCGGAAGGAGCTGAAGGCAGCCCCGCCCCGGCCCTGAGCCGGGCGCAGCAGCAGCAGGCCATCGCCGCGGGCACCCTGAAGCCCGCCGAGGCCCGGCGGGAGGCGGCCCCCGCTGAACCCAAACCCAAGACCGAGTCCCCCCGGCCCACCCGCCCGGCGGATGCCGACCCGGCGTTCCGCCGTCTGCCCACCCCGGGCCGCCCGGCATTGACTCCCCAGGGCCGCCAGCTGATCGGCCGGCTCCACGCCCGGTGGGCCGCCGAGGAGGCCCGGATGCGGCAGGTTCAGCCCTCCTTCTCCCTGCGGCAGGAGCTGAAAAACCCCGAGATGCGCCGCCTGATGCAGCTGCCGGGGATGCGGATGGCCGATGCCTATCGGCTGGTCCACTACGAGGATGCGATGCGGGCCACCGCCCGCCGGGTGGAACAGGGGGTCATGGAGCGGGTCCGGCAGCGGGGGGCACGTCCCCTGGAAAATGGGGCCCGGCCCTCGAGCGCCGCCGCCGTCAAACCCGACGTCAGCAAGATGACCCGCGCCCAGCGGGAACAGCTGGAGCGGCTGGCCCTCCATGGGGCGAAAATCCAGTTTTGACCCGGAGGTTTGAACCCCTCCGGATCGGGTGAACACCCTGATACAGAAAGGACGATGACAATGGAAATCAAGAACAAGACCCGGTTCCCCTTCGCGCTGCAGCTCTTTGCCCAACTGCCCAACACCACCGCCAGCGAGGGCCTGAGCGTCGAGATGAAGACCTTCTATGAGAAGCGCCTCATCGACCAGGCCGAGCCCCGGCTGGTCCACGACCAGTTCGCCGACTTCTACCCGGTGCCGGTGGGCGGCGGCAAGACCATCGAGTTCCGCAAGTACGACAGCCTGCCCAAGGCCACCACCCCCCTCACCGAGGGCGTGACCCCCGACGGCCAGTCCCTGAACGTCACCAACATCACCAGCGACCTGCATCAGTACGGCGGCTGGACCCCCCTGACCGATGTGCTCCAGATGACCGCCATCGACAACAACGTGGTCCAGGCCACCCGAATTCTGGCCAGCCAGGCGGGCCGCACCATGGACAGCATCACCCGGGATGTGCTGGCCGGCGGCACCAACGTCATCTACGCCCCCAAGGTCTCCGAGGACGGCACCGAGACCCCCGTCTCCAGCCGGGCCGACCTGGACGAGACCTGCAAGCTGACCCCGAAGCTCTTCTTCCAGGCGGCGGCCCAGCTGGGCGCCATGAACGCCGACACCATCGGGGACAGCTATGTGGCCATCATCCACCCCTACGCCGCCTACGACCTCAAGACCAGCAAGGAGTGGATCGAGGTCCACAAGTACGCCGACCCCGAGGCCATGTTCCGGGGCGAGATCGGCAAACTGGGCAACATCCGGTTCATCGAGACCAGCGAGGCCAAGATCTGGAAGGACGAGACCTGCCCCGGTTCGGGCGCCTCGGCGGTCTTTGGCACCCTGGTGCTGGGCGCCCACGCCTACGGCGTCACCGAGCTGGAGGGCGGCGGCCTCGAGCACATTGTCAAACAGCTGGGCTACGGCGACGACCCCCTGAACCAGCGCGCTTCCGTGGGCTGGAAGGGGATGCGGGCCGCCGAGCGGCTGGTGGAGCAGTACATGGTCCGGATCGAGAGCCTGTCCAGCTACTCCGCCACCGCTGCGGCCAACTAAGCCGGGAAAGGAGGGTTCTAGACCATGGCCGAAAAGAAAACACCCGCCGGGCGGATGGTGAAGATCCGCCTGTTCAAGGACAACAGCCGCTATAAAGGGGATCTCTTCGTCAGCGTAAACGGCGTCAACTACAAGATCCGCCGGGGCGTGGAGGTGGAAGTCCCCGCCGCTGTGGCGGAAGTTCTGGAACACAGCCAGATGCAGGACGAGCGGACCGCCGCCCGCATCGCTGCCGCAGAGAACGCCGCCCAGTAAACCCGGCGCGGCAGGGAAAAAACGGGTCCCGGCACGGCGGCGCTGTGCCGGGATTTTTGGAAAAAAGGGGGAGATTACTTATGACGGTAGGAGAAGCGATGGAGCGCGCCGCGGCCCTGCGGCCGGGGGACGCCATCGCCGACAGTACAAAACACGCCTGGCTCCGGGAGCTGGACGGCACCCTGCGGGCCCAGCTCTTTGGGCCGGGGTCGGGGGCCGGGTTCCAGAGCGCGGGGGCGGATCTTAGTTGGAACGGCGGGCTGGACGACGGGGTGGAGCTTTTGGTCCCCGCCCCCTTCGACCGGCTCTACCCCCACTACCTCTGCGCCATGATCGACGGCGCCCTGGGGGAGATCGACCGCTATTCCGGCGAGATGAGCCAGTACAACAGCATGCTGGCCGAGTTCACCCTCTGGCTGCGGCGGCGCCGCCCGCCCCGGCCCGCCCGGGTGAAATGGTGAGAGGGGAGGGAACGCCATGTATCTGCCCGGACGCCCCGAGATCAAAAACAGCCGCTCCATGCTGCGGGCCTTCGGCGGGCTGAACGAGACCTACGGCTGCACCGAGGCCGAGTTCAGCCAGGCGCTGAACTTTTCCTCCCGGGATTTCCCGGCCCTGAGTACCCGGCTGCCCCGCCGGAAACTCCGCGCCGCCGAAAACGTCCGCGGGATGTACCAGCTGGGCGGTCTGCTGATGCTCTGCGGCACCACCCTCCACTACACCCCCGACGACGCCGGGGAGGAGCCGGTGACGTTGGAAAACGCGGTCTCGGACACCGAAAAGGCCCTGGTGGGCATCGGCACCAAGATTCTGATTTTCCCCGATCAGCTGGCCTTCGACACCGCCGACGGCAGCCTGACCGCCCTGGGGGCCCGATGGAGCGGCGAGGAAACCGCCCTGGAGCTGACCCCCTGCGACGCCGACGGCAAGACCTATACCGTGGACCGCTGGGGGCTGGAAGAGCCGGAGGACCCCGCCGACGGGGAAATCTTCCTCAAGGCGGCCAACGTCAACACCCCCTGGCGGCACGACGGGGTGCTGGAGGTATACAGCCAGGCCGACGAAAAATGGAACGCCGTCACCCTGGACCACTGCCTGCTCTCGGGCGAGGGGCTGAGCGAAGCGTTCCGACAGTGGGACACCGTCACCGTGTCGGGCACCGCCGCCATCCTGGCCGGGATGGGAGCGGACCTGGACGGCGAACAGGTGCTCTACAATGTGGAGGAGGGGGTGCTGCGGGTCCGGATCACCCCCCAGGGGGACCACTTTTACGGCTATCTCAAACAGGAGGGGACGGCCGTCACCTGGACCAGCATCGACGACAGCGAGACCGAAGAATACACCGCCGAGGGCCCCGCGGTCATCGAGCGCCGGGTGCCCGAGCTCGAGTACCTGACCGAGTGCGACAACCGGGTCTGGGGCTGCAACAGCCAGGAAAATGTGATCTACGCCTGCAAGCTGGGCGACCCCACCAACTGGTTTTCCTACCAGAACAGCGCCGCCGACAGCTACGCGGTGACGGTGGGCAGCGACGGCCATTTCACCGGCGCAGCCACCTGCATGGGGTACGCCCTCTTCTTTAAAGAGAACGTCCTCCATAAGCTCTACGGCTCGAAACCCTCGGATTTCCAGCTCACCTCCCTGAACTGCCGGGGGGTGGCTCAAAACGCCGCCAAGAGCCTCTGCGTCATCAACGAGACCCTCTATTATCTCTCCCGGGACGGGGTCATGTCCTGGGACGGCAGCATCCCGGTGAAAGCCTCGGCGGCGCTGGACCCCAGCGGTTTTTCCAACGTCCGCCGGGCGGTCAGCGGCCAGCTGGACGGCCGGTATTACCTCCACATCACCCGGGACGCCGGAACCGGGGCGGCCCACCGGCTGCTGGTCTACGACACCGAGCGGAGCCTCTGGCAGGAGGAGGGGGTCTGCTCTTACCAGATGGCGGGCACCGGCAGCCAGCTCTATCTCTGGGACGGCGAAGCCCTCTGGATTGCCGACCCCCGGCGGGAGACCGGGGCCCGCACCGCCGAAGAGGGCGAGGCCCCCGAGACCCGCATCCCCTTTGAGCTGGTGACCGGCGAGTTCGGGCTGGACGAGCCGGAGGACAAATACATCTCCCGTCTGGTGCTCCGGCTGGAAGCCGAGCCCTACACCACCCTGGAGATCGCCGCCAGCTACGACGGCGGGGTCTGGGAGACCCTGCTGGCCCGGGCCGTAGGGGCCCAGCGGGAAAAACTGGCCCTGCCCCTTCTGCCCCGGCGGCACGACACCCTGCGGCTGCGGATCCGGGGCCAGGGGCAGATCACCCTGCGCAGCCTGACCCGCACCTTTGCGGCGGCCCGGGGCGGCCTGACACAGTGAACAGGAGGGAGAATCCATGGCGAGTATTTCGGGCATCGGCAAGATCAGCCTGCCCAAGCTCAGCGAGAACATGGCCCCGGAGGATTCCCGGGCCATCCGCAACTATCTGTACCAGATGCAGGAGCAGCTGCAATATGTGCTGACCAATCTGGACACCGAGAATCTGTCCGACGAGCTGCGCAGCCGGCTGGAAGCCCTGGGCAGCCTATGACGAAAGGGGGAGACCATGGCGTCTACCAAGAAAAAACAGTACGATACCTCCGGCCTGACCAGCAAGGACGAGGTGCAAGACGCGCTGAACTCGGCGCAGTATAACCCCAGCCAGGCGGTGACCGACGCGGAAAACGCCCTCAAGGAGTGGCAGAATAACCGCCCCGCCGACTACGAGAGCAAGTACCAGGATCAGATCGACAGTCTGCTCCAGCAGGCGTCCCAGCAGAAGGATTTTTCCTATAACTATGCCCAGGACCCCATGTACCAGCAGTACGCCCGGATGTACACCCAGAACGCCCACAACGCCAGCACCGACGCCGCGGCCCAGGCCGCCGCCCTGACGGGGGGATACAGTTCCAGCTACGCCGCCAGCGTGGCCCAGCAGGCCTACCAGCAGCAGATGAACGCTCTGAACAGCATCATCCCCACCCTGTATAATATGGCCCTGGACAGCTACACCAGCCAGGGCGACCAGCTGTTCAACGAGATCGAGCTGGTTTCGGCCCAGGAGCAGAGCGCCCAGAACCAGTACTACCGCCAGCTGGAGGACTACTACACCCAGCTGGAACGGAAGGGCCAGGCCTACAACGACGCCTACGCCAAGGACTACAACGAGTACACCGATTATCTGGCCCAGCTGGGGAGTATGCGGGACTATTACGTCCAGCAGGAGCAGTACCAGAACGCCCAGAAACAGCAGACCTTCCAGAACGTGATGAGCGTTCTGGGGTTGATCGGGGACGCGATCCAGCTGGCCATCAGCGGCACCACCGGCCTTGGCTCCCTGGCCAACGGCCTGCTCCAGACCGGCTACGGCATCTACGCCGGCAACCGGGACTACGAGGCCCAGCGGGAGGACGCGGCCTGGGATCAGCAGATGGAGGCGCTGCTGCGGCAGGACAGCCTGACCCAGCAGGCCTACGAGAACGAGACCGCCCAGCGGGAGTACCAGGACGCCCTGGCCCAGCAGAAATTCGACAACGATGTCACCAGCCAGAAGCTGGCCATCGCCCAGGGGGAGTGGGCCCTCAAACAGGCCCAGGCCGCCGAAAAGGCCAGCGAGGCCGCGGCCCGGAGCCAGAGCAGTTCCAGCGGCCTGACCACCGGCAGCACCGGTTACAGCGGCGCCTCGCCCTCGTCGGGTTCCGGGGCCCAGACCCGGGTGCCCTACTCCGCCCTGCGGATGCAGGCCCAGGGCAAGAGCAGCCAGCAGATCATCAATCAGCTGACCAGCGAGGGGTACACCTCGGCCCAGATCAAGAGCATCATGCAGATGCTCAACCAGTAACCCCCACCCAGAGCCGGGCGCAGCAAAGCGCCCGGCTTTTTGTATAACGAAAACCACTCGCTAGGCGAGTGGTTCTAAAAAAGACTTATGTCGATCATGGTGACAGAAAAACTCCCTTTGCTTAAAATAGAAGCGCGGTCTGCCAACTGCACAACCAAGCAAAGGGAGGTCATTCAAAATGAACGACACGAATAGTCTATCACATACCACATGGAATTGTAAATATCACATAGTCTTTGCCCCAAAGTTTCGGAGAAAGGTGTTTTACAAAGAGAAGCGTCGC
>NZ_BQKV01000064.1 GCF_022180365.1 Faecalibacterium gallinarum | reverse complement strand
TTTTCGGCCATTGCGTTGTCATAGCAGTTTCCGCGTCTTGACATGGAAGGTGTAATGCCGTAAGATTGAGTCAGCTTAAAATATCCGTGTGAGGTATATTGAAAGCCCTGGTCGCTGTGGAGGTGCAACTCCCCAGCGACTTTCTCTTTGTTCATGGCAAGGCGAATGGTATCCAGAACCAGATTTACTGTTTGCTGGGTTGCAGTCTTGTAGGCCACAATACTGTTGTCGTATAAATCCCGGATCATGGACAGGTACAGAATGCCTTGTTCTGTATGGATATAAGAGATATCGGTGACCCATTTGCTGTTAGGCCTTTCTGTGTGGAAATCCCTATTCAGCAGATTTTCATATCTGTGAACCTGCTGTCCAAGCTGCTTCCACTGCCTGCGTCTGCGTATTTCAGACAGCAATCCGTTTGTTTTCATAAGTCTGAGGACAGTTTTAGGATTCCTGTGATAGCC
>NZ_BQKV01000063.1 GCF_022180365.1 Faecalibacterium gallinarum | reverse complement strand
GGTTTTGAAGGAGGAGCGACCATTGTAAAAGAGTATATTGCCGCCCACAAGGACCTCATTCCAGCTAAACGCCAGCTGGTTGCGCCCCAGGGAAACCGTGGTCGCCGGTACACTACAGAACCCGGTGAAACTTACCAGATGGACTGGGGGTTCACGGATGTTCTGGACTATGACGGGAAAATTTACCGTGTTGCCTGCTTTGCTATGATCTGCCACCATTGTGGTCAGCAATATATTGAGTTTTTCCCCAACGCACGGCAGGAAAACCTGTTTATTGGGATGGTCCATGCTTTTCAATACATGGGAATTCCCCGCTTTGTGTTAACTGACAACATGAAGAGTGTGGTGCTTCACCGGGATCTTGAGGGGCATCCAGTTTGGCAGAAAGACTACGAGTCCTTTATGCAAGTCCTTGACTTTGAGACAAAGCTCTGTAAACCACGGCATCCTTTTACCAAGGGCAAAGTAGAACGGCTGGTTCGCTTTGTAAAGGACAACTTCCTGGCCGACCGGGTATTTTGTGATCTTACGGATCTAAATTGGCAGGCGCTGGAGTGGAGTGGTGTAACAAACAAAACGGAACTTACCGCCGCACAGTGGATGGTGTGCCTCAAAAGCTCCACCAAACTGTATGCGGAGAGCATCTGCGCATGGTTCCGGAAATAGAGGCTATACGATTCTACCTCTGTCCGGAAAGAAAGATATCCTTTGACGGCTTTGTAAATTACGAGGGCAGGCGTTTCGGAGTGCCCTACAGCTATCCTGGTGCAACAGCGAGAGTAGAGCGCAGCGGCGAATACCCAAAGAAGTTTCTGGAAGGTTTCCGTGGATACCTGCATACCGACGGCTATGCTGGCTACAACCAGGTACCGGATATTACCCGCTGCGGCTGCTGGGCCCATCTGCGCCGGAAGTTCGTAGAGGCCATGCCTGCTGCATCCAGCAATCCCAAAGGGCTTCTCACGCCGGCACAGGTTGGCCGGGATTACTGTGACCAGCTGTTTGCAGCTGAAAAGAAACTGGCTGAACTGCCAGCCGAAGAAAAACAGAAACAGCGCCTTGCGGTGGAGAAACCCATGCTCAGGGCTTTTTGGTGCTGGCTGGAAGAGCTGGAACAGCAGCCTCTGGCTGGAAATCTGAAAAAGGCTGTGCAGTACGCCCGTAAACAGCAGCCTTACATGGAGAACTACCTGCTTGACCCCAGGTGCCAGATTTCCAATAACCTTGCTGAGAACGCCATCCGTCCCTTTACTGTGGGACGCAAGAACTGGCTGTTCAGCGACACGGTAAAAGGAGCCCGGGCCAGTGCTGTAATCTACAGCCTGGTGGAAACAGCCGGCGCCAATGGTCTGTCTGAGCGGGGATACCTGCACATTGTGTTGTCCAATCTTCCCTCCATGGACTTCCGCCAGCACCCTGAGCTGCTCAAGGATCTGATACCCTGGAGCGACTACATGCGCAGTTGTTTTGAACAGGAATAACCTAGGGGACCAGCTTTGGCTGGTCCTTTTCTGTTGTCAAGTACGGGGTCTCGTGAGGCGCTTACTTTGTGACAAGATCAATCGCCATTTTATTATTATCAATTACACTTTTGAAAGGATAAAAATCACAGTGTGCAAGATATAACGCCATATCCCCGGCCTTATGCATATCGTAACCATCTATTGTCGGAAACAAAACATTACCTTCGATGCTATTGTAATTTGGCATGCTTTTTTATTCCTTTCCTTTATCTTTGTATCATTCTCACATCTCAGCCGACCATAAGATCGTTGCCTGCTGCTCACCACGGAGAGGTGTGTGATTATCAGAGCAGCGTAGGGAGCTATCGCTCCCAGTATATCACAAGTCTGCAAATAAATCAGCCTTGTACACGCCATTTCTTCTTGAAGTTGTCATCTTCCTCGTGGGTCAGCTAAATATCACACCCCATACAGAATTCGTGTTAATTTAAATCTCTTTAACACAGCTGTGATAATGTTAGCTACTCCCACCGCACACAAAAAGCTAAGCATAACCTGTACTATCGGCGGCACCTTGCCGTTCAGCGGAATGATTGTCAAATATATAATCTGCTGATGGAACAAATAAATTCCAAAACTCCTTTTCTTGAATTCGTTCCACAATTTTGATTTTTTTGCATTGATCAGTTTTTCAGTAATCTTTTTTACAGTGTAGTATACAAAAATCACTCCCATATACGAACACATATACCCTAAAATCAAACCAACCAATCGAACTACTGCCGATGCCGTTGTATTTACCTCAATTGTGTTGTTAATCACAAAACAAACGATTGACCCAAAGCCACTTATTGGAATGATCCACCTATTATCTGTCTCTTTTCTGTAAAGGTACGCTCCTAGATAGTAATAACCTGCGTATTTAACAGCTGTTGAAACTTGAAAAACATTGATGCCTATCTTATCGAGCAGGTACCCCCCCCGATAGATACGGCTACAACCACAAGCATTCCTTTAGTTGATACATGCTTTTCATACAAGACTCTATAAAAAATGATAAACAGCAAAAAGAGCATTGGAAGAAACCACAACTGTGATGGAGCACATCCAAGAACATACTTGTATACTATTTTGGATAAGTCGAAGCCGCTATAATGTACATAAAATGGAATAACCCATGTTAACATTACGCAAAAATATGGCAGCAGGAGTCTCTTTCCTCTTTTCAAAACATCTTTTCCAAAATTAGTGTATTTTCCCCTTTCTGTTCTTAAGCAATAAAATAAAAAGCCAGAGGCCATCGCAAATGTCTGAACATGAAACGTATTCAGCCACCGAGCAAAAATTGAAAGATAACTTGCTTCATACACAGGAGTTGCTCCATCAAACCAACTACCAGTAAAAAACATGCACGAGTGGTAAAGCACAACTGCTAACATCATTAATACTTTAACATTATCTATCGTTTCTAATCTACGTTGCACTGCTTATCCCCTCTTAACTTTCACACATATCTTATGGATCATACTCTGCATTTTGTCACGATAAAATACCATATTAAGTACACCGACAATAACAATCCAAATAATAGCCGTTTTAACCGCAAGAAAAACCCACTCAATATATGTAGCTTCTGGCATAACAATCATTCTCGTAGCAAAAAAGCCTATTATCACTGTCAACCCATCAACGAAAATTTGCTTAGCAAAGTTTCTTAACGGCCACTTGATTAAATTTCTTGAATCATATACTGCCATCCACACTGTCTGATATCCCATTGCAACTAATGTACCAATCGCAACACCAATCAGTCCCCAAGCCTTTACAGTTACAACAGATACTACAATATTGAGAATTGCTGCAATAATATAATTATTTTGTGTCTGTTTATAATGACCTGCCGCAAGAATTATAATATTATACGGCAATCTCAAACAATGTCCGGCATTCGCGGCTACAATTAATGCAGCAAAAAGTGGCTGAATATAATTAGCATCATGGATACCCAATGTATATACTCTTACAAATGGAACAATCAAAATTGCCGTTAATCCAAATACAAAGGTCGTGCCAGTATGAATCACCCATTCTGTCCAAGAAAAAGTCTTATTTAATTCTTTTATTTCCTGTTTCGCCCACAGCTCACCAATTAAGGATGTAATTCCATTTGTCATAGACATGAACAGCTGTTTCACACCTTTAACAACCAAAAAGTAAACTGAGTAGATTGAAACATCCGATAAAGTGGCAAACAAGGTCAATACAATCGTATCCGTTCCATCAAGAATAACGGCCGCCACATGCTGTGCAATACCATTCCATTTTTGTGGAATCGGTTCCTTTATGTATTTAATCTTCCTATCTATGCTATAATGATGCCGAACATATAGGTAAATTAAGAATGGCTGTAACAAATATATAAGAGATGTAGTCAGTTTAACAATCTGAATGCTACATCCTACACGAATTAAAATAAAGCATGCTGCAGTATTACAGACAACCGCTAATGTTTGCGCATTATACTGAATATAACCGCGCTGATCAGCTGTTAAGAGTAAGCGATTAACGATTCCAAAAAAATATTGCGCAAAAGAACTAATAGAAATTGTCACAATCAATGTTGCTGTATAGATGAATCCAAAGTTCTTTCCAGCAAATTGAGGATAAAAAATAACCAGCGCAATTACATATATCAGTAAAATTTGACCCAATCTTGTAAAAAATTTATTGGCCGAAGATATTATTTTACTGACATCTTCCTGATTTTTTTCCGCTAATGGCTTATACAACGCAGATTGAACAACAGCACCTACGCCTAGTTCAAGGAAAGAAATCACTCCCAAAAACTGAGTAATTGAGTTTACCAGTCCATTAACTTCTGAACCAAATGCATTTAAGATTAATCTCGGTAAAATAAATCCACAGATTATGGTTGTCACTTGAAAGACAAGCGATGAGATTGTATTATAAAATAGTCGTTTTTCTCGCATTTTAAATTATTCCTTTATTTATTAGGAAGCAAAATCTTCTCTCCCCATTTTAAATCTGTTTCATATGAAATGTCAGTATCAAATCCACTATTATCAAAAAAAGTCAATTCGCCAAAATAGATATTGTTATCTACATCAAATAGATCAACTCGAATATGGCTATATCCTTTGCAAAGGTTTTTTGCTATTTTCAACATTTCATCTAGATTTTGAGGTTTTTCAATATTATTTGCTTTTTCTAGTGCTTCATGTTGATAATAGAGCCGATTCCAATTCGCATCGTAAAAATAAAAATCTGGATGTCCTTTTTCACGTCCAGTACAAACCATAATTGAGTCTATCTCTCCATTAAAGCAAAAAATCTTGTAATCATTAATAGATTTTTCCACATTATTGTTGTAGTAAGAATCAGAAATAATTATTGAATAATCGTCAGAATTTAGTCTGTACCCCCGGTAGGTAATTTAATCCACTCACCCAACTTCAGATCCCATTCTTCAGGCTTGAAACCTTCAAATCCACTAGCTGGATAGAATGTAATCTCACCAAAATATACTTTTTCGTTGATTTCGTAAAAATCAATTCTTGCAAAAGGCATTTTTTCAGAAAGCTTTGCAGCCAGTTTTTTCATCAGTTCATACTGTTTTGGACGCTGAATCGGTAAAATAGCATTACCATGAGCAGGTCTTTGTACATTCAGATGATTCCATGCTTCATCGTAAAAATCTTCCTTTAATCCATCTTTTGTAAAACGCTCACTACACACCAGTGTCATACGAGGCACACCGTCAAAACAAAACAACTTGTAATCACGTAAATCGTCTGCCATATATTGTTCTGCAATAATTCTGTGTGGTACATTTTTATAAGGCCACTCACGCCCCATGTAGTAGAAATTATTTGACAGACTTGTCTCAATTTTTTTTCTTGCTGCATCCATATCCAAGCTGGATTTATCACGGCACACAACAAGACCGCCACTGTCATGTGTACATTTCAAGACAAATTGATCCGGCAAAGCATCAAAATCAATCTCGTCAAAACAATTCCAAACTCCAAGCGTTGGAATTATGTACTCGGCACCGATTTTTTCTGAAATATACTTTTTAACCGCATACTTGTCCACCATTGTCGTGTATTCTGGATTTCTATTGTAAAGTTTTAACCACTGAAGTTTTTCATTAAATGTTTTCGGCTCTTTTAAATTCAAAGAATAGCCCATCGACTTCTTAAATCTCATTTTCAGATATATACTGTCAGGAATCATATCTTTAATTTTCTTCATCATTATACAGCCCCCAATCTCAGTGAGATTCCACTTGGAACTTTGGATTTTTGTATACATTATTACCAAGATATCCCACATCAGAAATCTGATACTTATTCTTCCAAAGAATATACGGTAACGCAATTTGATCTCGTTTACTATCAGAATTCAAAAATTCTTTCCACCATTCTGACATGAGCTTTTTGCATTCTTGACTTTTAAGATTAAAAATAATAACTGTTGCTTCCAACATTCCATATTTTTCTGGAAATCCTTCCTGTTTATATCTATTAATTTGCTCCCCTAATTTCTTTGGATTTCCCTTTCCGTAAAGTATACATGCCTCAGCTTCTTCATATATACAGTCGCGCAAAACATGTTGATGCATCGCAAATCCTGTTTTACCTTTATCTGCGGCACAAATAAGCGGAGAAATATCCGAAATTACGCAGACATTTCCATCAATATAGATAGCATAATCATATTCTGGAAAGACTTCAAAAGGATGCATTTTCAAATATCGATTTATCAAAGTTTTATCTTTTAATTTTTGGGCACTTTGTGGAATCTCACGATTCTTCCAAATATCAGATTTAACTTTTTTATCTGAAAACACGAAGAAGTCGTATCCATCATTTGCAAATATCGGATCACTAAGTTTATCATATCCACCGACGATACATGTATATACTGCTACACGAGCATCGCTTCTTATATGGCAAATATTATTTTCTCTATCCTCAATTCTCAGATTATCACCTGGTTTCTTCCCAGGATATTTTGCGTCAATTATTTTTTGTCCTCTTCTTTTTTTTAAAATCAATGAAATATCTGAAAGATGAGCTTTTTTTATAGCATTTTTTATAGAAAGTACATTTCTGCCCACTCTCATTTCTTTGCTATTTTGAAGATCAATATATTTCAAATTTAATTCTTCCAAAGATTTCATCAGCTCATATTCTAATTCCGTCATTTGTTTTCCTTTCTACTGCCAAGAAAATAATGTATTATTTTCAAAAAGTGCTCTAAATACAGATGTAATATTTGAACTGCTCAATACCCACAAGTATAATCCGCTTGCAGCCACAAATATTGTGCCGATAACAAGCATTAACGTTGTCTTCGACACCCTTGTGGTTTCTCTCTGCATCTGCATCTTTTCCCTCATATCAAAATATTGTGCAAATGCAATATAGTTTACCATAGAAAGGGAAAGTTGAATTCTAAACAAATCTGCACTAAAACTCAACAATCCAATTAAAGGAATGATCGACAGATTCATCCCAAGTGCCAACTCAATAAATCGAACATTTGATTTAATTTTTTCTTGCTCTTCCACTCTATTTCTTTTCATCCAAATATATACGATATAATAGATCATTAAAGAGCATCCTAATATTAAGAGCATCTTTAATCTATAGTTCATAACACTCCGGAAATTATACTTCATATCCGATGCATTAAGAACAATATTCAACTTAGTTCCTATATTCAAGAAACTAATGTTAACAAGCTTATCAATAAAAGCAGTTAGAACGCTCGTGAAAACAGTCAGTCCCAATGATAACAGTACCATTATCTTCGCTAGCTTCTTAAGATTTATGAATTTAGGCAAAATAAAAAGCAAGCAAAATATTGAAGACAAATGGATCATTGAAGCAATTAAAATGCAACAGCAGTATTTCAGTAGCCACCATTTCTTTCCTTCAAATAGAAAAACCAATCCAATATAAACCACTGAAATCGCCAGTGTATATCGTACCATAGTCACATCCATGCAAAATGGATACAGCATATACATCGCTAAAACCCACGCGGTATTTTTCGTATGCTTTCTTGCAAAGGAAAATAAAGCCAACAAAATAAATGCACTTGCAATTATCAGAAACCCTCTGTAACTCAGTCCAAGACGATTAAAAAATATCATAAGCTGATTATACAGCCATTCTGTTTGTGAATTTAAAACCTGGTATTGTGTGTACTTTCTCAAGTGAATATTGTAATCCGCATTTCCATAACTAAACGCAAATAAAATCCACAAAAAGATTAACATTATATTACTTTGAAACTTTTCTTTGCTTAATACAATACCAGCGAAAAAAATCGCAATTGCTAAAATGTATAGCATTTTTTCACCCCTTGCTGCAAGCAGGTGACGCCTTAAATCCATCAAAAAAGCCTTTTATGCTCTTCCCCGCTTTTTCCTTTTTATCTTCTTCAAATAACAGTACTAAAAAAAATTGAAATATTTCTTTTAAAAACATCTTAAAGACATATCCGTTATGATATTTTCTCAAGAGATAGCTAGCATTTCGACACATATAATAGCGTCGAAATGAGCTATGATTATACAGTTCCCACTTTCTAAATCCCAAATTGATCTGCTTTGCATGACCAATTTCATGAAGCAATCCCTCATAGGCTATTCTTACAATTCTATAGCCGTGTTGTCTTAAATTAATGCATACATCGCAATCAACCTTATCAATAAACATAGATTCATCAAAGCCGCCCACGCTCAATGTTATTTCGACATTCATCAGGCTTCCAGAGGTTATGCAATAATCAATATCTTCAAACCCTTCTTCTCTTTTCTCCAAACTAAAATTTCTATCCACAATATTACATGTTAAACACCCAATATTTTTTTCTGAGCAATTTTCAAGGAAATCTCTATATTCTCTAATTAATCCATCGGTTGACACTGAATCTTGATCTAATGTTAGCACCCACTCATAGTGCTCTTTCTGAGCTTTCCTTAAAATACGATTCAATGCTTGTGCAATTCCGAGGTTTTTTCCATTTTCAAGAAGAATAATGTTAGGTAAGCCACAAATTAAACTCTTTACATTTTCCAGATTACTAGAGCCGTTATCTACCAATATTAACATTGGTACCTGTTTTCTTATATGTTCAATATTTTCATTCAATCTTTCAATTTCCGGATTGAATAGTACTATACCCGCACAAATATTCATCTTTTCACTCCTCTTTTATATAAATTACCTTATCTTTTTTCTAATTCTTGCAAGACACTTCAGTCTGTACAGTCTTCTATATATTTTAATAGGTACAGAATACCCTTTGCTTGCACCGCCCGAAGATACATTTCCCCCATGTCTTCGATATTTAATCAACGGTTTATCTATCAAAGAAGTTTTGAAGTAACATTCAGCTACTGCAGCTAACCACAAGTCATGTTCCATTAAATAAGCATTATCTGGAAAAGGAAGAGCCGAATCTAAAACATTTCTTCTAAAAGCCATACAGCATCCTAGATACCGTGTTTTTATCATCAATCTCCAAAAGCCAGTTTTAATATTATAATCCTTAATTCTTGATTGACTTATTACCTGCTCATTTTCATTTATAGTGATACAATCGGACACAGTAAAGTCACAATTAGCTAACGCTGCAATTGTTACTTTCACTTTATCAGGCATCCAAATGTCATCTTGATCTGAAAGGAAGATTATATCTCCGTCGGCGTGCACCAATGCATTCTCAAAATTTCTTACAAACCCATGATTATCCCCATGAATATAGAGTTTTATCCGTTTATCTTTATAGCTTTTAATAATTTCAACAGTCTTATCAGAAGATAAGTCATCCGAAATAATCAGCTCATCCCCTTCTCCCAACTGCTGAAGAATGGAGTCCATTTGCTCCCGAATATATTTTTCGCCATTGTACGTTGCCATACACACTGATATCATACTTCTTGCACCTTTACCCACTTTTTATTCTCGGTTTCAAATTTTTTTAACACTTTTGCAGGTGATCCTGCCAGCAAGGTATTATCAGGGAAATCTCCCCTCACTACTGAATTGGCTCCTACCACACAGTGTTTACCCAGATGAGTACCAGCTAAAATAACTGCTCCATATCCAATAAAACAGTAGTCTTCAATACAGGTATCTTTAACTATTAATGGTTGCTCTAGTGCAAGTAAATTTTCCTCATTGAATGTATGATCACAGTTTGAAATAAATACATTTCCAGAAATGGTCACATTGCTTCCTATTTTGAGTTTGTTTTGAACCGCCACAGCATGAAAATTTTGTCCGATAGAAACGTTATCTCCTATGATTATTTTCCCGCCATTCTGAGTTTCTGTTCGCATTCCTGGATATATGCGAACCTTATCGCCAAACAATAAATCTCTTTTTCGTGCAACGTAGCAAGGCTTTCCCATATAGCACATGCGTCCTTCTTTACCCAGAAAAGGTTTATTAAGCAACGCACGCAATCCCCATTTTATTTTCTCGCTGTGCCCCCCCCCACATACAGTTTTCTCCTTTCTTTAATGCTCGGATAAATATCAATCAATTTTTTTATTCGATATAATCTTTTTTCAATTTTTACTCGCACCGAATAGCCCTTATTAAAGCCACCGGAAGATGCGTTCTTGCCATGTCTTCTATAATAAATCAACGGCTCATCAATTAGACTTACTTTAAAGTATGCAAACGCTACAGCAGCGAGCCATATATCATGCTCAACCAAAAAGTCATTATTCGGGAAAGGAAGGGAAGCCTCCAAAACCTGTCGATTAAATGCCATGCAACATCCTAAATATCGTGATTTCATTAGGTGTCTCAAGAATCCCGGCTTGACATTAAACTCTTGAAATCTTGACTGTGATAATATTTGCATGTTAGGATCAACAGTTATACAATCATGTGTTACAAAATCCACATTCTGCAACGCTTTCATAACAACATCTACCTTATTATCCAGCCATATATCATCTTGATCCGCCAAGAATATATATTCTCCCTGTGCTAAACGCAGTGCATTTTCAAAATTATGTGTAAACCCATGTGTTCCAGTATTTTTCACATATCGAATTCTTTTGTCACCAATGGATTCTATCACCTGCTGCGTTGCATCCTTTGACCCATCATCGGAAATAATAATTTCATCATTACATCCTATCTGTTTCAGAATCGATTCCAGCTGCTCTCGAATATATTTCTCTCCATTATAAGTTGCCATGCAAACCGATATCATTATGCCATCTCCTTTCTCAAATCAGAAATCATTCCCGCACAACGGTTTTTTTCTGAAATAATGTTTTCGTTGGGACATATCTTACCATTTACTGTCCAATCGACGCCAATGTCTGGATCATCAAATCGAATACTCTTGGCGCTTTCAAATGAGTATATCTCATCCGTAAAATATTCCATTTCGCTATTTTCTTCCAGTGTTATAAAGCCATGTGCAAACGTTCTTGGCACTAGCATCAGCTTACAATTATCTGCTGAAAGTACATAGCCAACCCACTTTCCAAAGTTTATACTGTGTGGATCTATATCTACGCCCACACTATAAATTGATCCGCTTACACAACGTACAATTTTCATCTGCTGAAATGGTGCAGCTTGATAGTTAAACCCTCGTATCACACCTTTTTCTAAAGTGAGTGAATGGTTTAGTTGAACTATTCTTTTAAATCCGTATTTACTTAATTCATCGGCATTTATCTGAACAGAAAACCAGCCCCTATTATCATTTATTTTCTTGTTCTCTAGTAAAATGCAACCGTTTTTCTGTTCCAATACAACCATCTATTATGTCCTCATATTTTCATTTCTCTAAGCCAATTCCGAAGAGAATACTTTTCATATACTTCTTTATCTATTTCTTTGTATGCCTTCTTGAAGAAAGGTGACTCGAAGTCAAATGATTTACCATCATAAACATAAATGTTTTCTTCATTATAAAAATCATAATTTACAATATCTTCATTTGTTGTAATGAGTTTCTTCTTCGCCCCTAATGCCTCAAGCACTCGAATTGTAAGTCCCAATTGTCCCGCTTGAGCTGAATCAAGCACACATCTCGAATCGCTATATATAGCGTTCATTTCTTCGCCCTTCAGTGATTCAAAGTGGAATTCATTATAGTGCGCATGTTTCAACTCTGGATTCATTATCTTTCTATAGAAAAAAACAATTCTCGATGGAAAGAAGTAGTATATAAACTGTTTAGGGTATACGTCCTTCAATTGGCTTGACATCAACTGAATAAACTTATATTTTTTAGGATGCGCAGTACCGACAAAGCAGAAATCATATTTAAAATCTGTCTTCTTTTGACTTCCAATTTGCTCATATTGTCTCGTAAAAAACAACGGCAAAAAATTCAAATTCTGATTTTCTTCCACATCCTTTCGATCAAACGAATAGCAACTATCAAATAAAGGTTCAATTCTCTTTATATATGGAAAATTTTTCAGTGAATCCCACTGATACAAAACATATCTTGCCTGTGGCTGTTCTTTCTTAATCTGTAACACCATCTCTTCACTAAACGAGAGTGACTGTCCAGATATTAAAAACACGACATCATATTTTTTACTACGAATAGTCTTCATTACAGTTTCAAAATATTTTGCAATGTATTTTCCAATCAAATCCTTATTTACACGAATGATTGCCTTGATAAATCCGTTTGTACTAGGTCGATCATCAAAGCAATCCACTTCATAACCCATATCTTCTAGTTCATTGCTAATCGCCTGTGGATAATCGAAAAAATTAGGCATTATCAGTAATAACTTTTTCTTCATTTCCACAAGACCTCACTTATGCCATAAACTTCTTTTCGTTCATAATCTGTACAATCTTCCTATTATCACCCCATACAGCTTTTGAGTCGTAGGGACGATCTGGAAATGCACCATACTTCAATTTGATGCTATAACCGTTTTCTTTGATAAAGCGCTCTACACGATCTGCCAGTTTTTCAGGCTTGCCAGAACAAATATTAATAATTCCATTAATTTCATCCTGACCGACAGCAGCTGCAACCTGTTCGCAGAAATCATCATAATCAATAAAATCAAACTGATTTTGTCCCATTGTGAACGGAAACTCTGTTTTTCCCTCTTTTTCAGCAGCTGTAATTTTTGAGAAAATAGAACAACCAAACTCAGAGTGTCCCACAATATAATAGCCACGTAACCACTGCCAGTTCGTGTGTTTGCCATTAGTCATCATTGTTACACAATTGCGCAGAGCATCCTTACCAATACCATAAAGGCTCATGGGATGACAAGGCGTATTCTCATTGATACTTCCCTCAAAGAATCCAATTTCGTGCATTGTTCCCATAACGCTAATTTTATTTATTCCTGCATCAACCATCTGTTTCAAAAAATGATAGTGCTTCGGAAGATCAGCAATATGATTTTCCGAATAATGTATAAAACCATCTCTCCATGCCAAGTGAAGAAGGACATCTGGCTTATCAAAGTATGTATACGGATCTTCTATTGCAAAAAGATCGCAAGCCTTTTTCTCAGCTCTATTATCAATATAATCTGTCTTAAAATCAGCGGCAATTACATCATGTCCGTTATTTAACAGTGCAGTTACAACACCTTGTCCGAGATAGCCATTAGCACCTGTTACCAAGATTTTCATATATTCTTTCTCCTCTCAGAACTTAAAGGTATCCTTCAATCCCAACCACTTCTGATCCTTATCACTCAGATTCAGTGCAGTACCATCTTCCAGTGTATATCCTTCTGCACTTGCGCTGCCCTTGTACTCGCCCTTCAACTCCGGCCATACAATGCCGATCTCCGGGTCATTCCAAGCCATGCCACCCTCGTCATTCGGATGCCAGAAGTCATTAACCTTATAACAGAACTCTGCTTCACCACTCAGAACCAGGAAACCATGTGCAAAACCTTCCGGGATGAGGAACTGCTTCTTATTCTCGGCAGACAGCGTAACTCCATACCACTTGCCATAAGTCTCAGAATTGCTTCTGAGATCAACTGCAACATCAAACACAGTGCCACGCACGGCGCGCACCAGCTTGCACTGCGGATACTGCTTCTGGAAATGCAGGCCACGCAGCACGCCCTTTGTGGACATAGACTGGTTATCCTGTACAAAATGAATGTCGATGCCAGCTTCCTTCATATCTTTTTCGTTGTAGGTTTCCATAAAATAGCCACGGGCATCACCGTGAACAGCAGGCTCAATAACACAAAGTCCTTCAATGCCGCCTACATTTTTCTCAACTTTAATCTGTCCCATTTCTTCTATCTCCTCTATTACTGCTCGATCTCTTTCAGGTAACGGCTCAGTGCATCCTGCCAAGTCGGAAGTGGAGTAAAGCCAGCTTCCACCAGCTTGCTCTTATCCAGACGGCTGTTAAACGGACGGGCAGCCTTGCTCAGACCATACTCTGCCGTGGTCACCGGCAGGACTTCTGTCTTATACCCAGCCTGACGGTAGATTTCTTTCGTGAAGTCATACCAGCTGATATAACCGCCCTCGTTAGTCGCATGGTAGTAGCCATACTTCTCGGTTTCATTCATATCAACAAGCAGTCGAGCCAAATCATATGTATAGGTCGGTGTGCCAATCTGGTCATTAACCACACGGACAGTATCGTGCGTCTTGCCGACATTCAGCATGGTCTTGATAAAGTTCTTACCGTTCAGACCGAATACCCAAGCAATGCGGACGATGAAATACTTCTCCAGTGTCTGGCTGACCGCCAGCTCACCTTCCAGTTTCGTCTGTCCGTACACATTCAAGGGCTTGTAATCCTTGCAGTCCGGCTGCCAAGGCTCAGTGCCCTGACCGTCAAACACATAATCCGTGCTGATATAGGTCATCTTGCAGTCCAACTTCTTGCAGACATCTGCAATGTTCTGCGTACCACCAGCATTGATGGCACGAACTTTCGCCACTTTATCGTCATCCTCTGCCATATCCACAGCAGTCCATGCTGCACAGTGAATTACAGCATCCGGATTTACTTCTGTAATAACTTTCTCAACAGCATCTTTGTCGGTAATGTCCAGTGCTACATACGGTGCTTTTGTTACCGCAGAACCATCTGCTACACCGCTGTAGTTTTCCTGAATATCAGAACCTACACCTTCATGGCCGCGCTTCAGCAGTTCATTCATCACATCATGTCCCAGCTGACCACCAACGCCTGTTACAAAAAACTTCATGTTCTTTCCTCCTGTTAGCGGTTGCTGTACATTTTCTCGTAGTAGTTCTGATACTCACCGCTGATGATGGTCTCCCACCACTCACGGTTATCAAGATACCACTGGATGGTCTTCTTAATGCCATCCTCAAACTTGGTCTCCGGCAGCCACCCCAGCTCGTTGTGGATCTTAGTCGGGTCGATTGCGTAACGCATATCGTGACCCTTACGGTCGCCAACATGGGTAATCAAGCTCTCCGGTTTGCCCAGCTCCTTGCAGATGATCTTCACAATCTCAATATTCTGCTTCTCATTGTGACCACCGACGTTGTAGACTTCACCAATGCGGCCCTTGTGGATAATCAGGTCGATAGCTTTGCAGTGGTCTTCCACATACAACCAATCGCGGACATTCAGACCCTCGCCGTAAACAGGCAACGGCTTGTCAGCCAGAGCATTAGCAATCATCAGCGGAATCAGCTTCTCCGGGAAGTGATACGGACCATAGTTGTTGGAGCAACGGGAAATGGTCACAGGCAGACCATAGGTACGGTGGTAGGCCAGAACCAGCAGGTCAGCGGCAGCCTTAGAGCTACTGTACGGGGAACTGGTATGGATCGGAGTTTCCTCGGTGAAGAACAGATCAGGACGATCCAGCGGCAGGTCACCGTAAACTTCATCGGTAGAAACCTGATGATAACGCTGGATACCGTACTTGCGGCATGCGTCCATCAGCACACTGGTACCGATGATGTTGGTCTGGAGGAAGATTCCCGGATCTTCGATGGAACGGTCAACATGAGATTCTGCCGCAAAGTTGACCACGATGTCTGGATGTTCTTCTTCAAACAGTTTGTCCACTGCTTCGCGGTCGCAGATATCTGCCTTCACAAAGCGGAAATTCGGATTATCCATAACAGGCGCCAGTGTGGACAGATTGCCTGCATAGGTCAGCTTGTCCAGGCAGATGATCCGATAATCCGGATACTTCTTCAGCATATGGAATACAAAGTTACTACCAATAAAACCAGCGCCACCGGTAACAATAATATTCATGATTTTAATCTCCTCTACACTTATCTATGTTTTTTTTGCTCGTTTCTAATTAATACAGATGTTCCTGATACTTACCGTCCATGACGTCCTTCAGATACTGTCCGTACTGATTCTTCTTCATGACCTCATAGACTTCCATCAGCTCATCCTTGCTGATCCATCCGTTCAGATATGCGATTTCTTCCAGGCAAGCAATCTTACGATGCTGATGCTGCTCGACAGTCTTTACGAAGTTGGTGGCATCCACCAGGCTCTCATGTGTACCTGTATCCAGCCAAGTGAAGCCCTGACCCAGCAGTTCTACATTCAGGGTGCCGTCTTCCAGATAAATACGGTTCAGATCGGTAATTTCCAATTCACCACGGGCAGACGGTTTCAGGTTCTTGGCAAAATCGACCACGCGGTTATCGTAGAAGTACAGACCGGTCACGCAGTAGTTGCTCTTCGGATGTTCTGGCTTCTCCTCGATAGAAATGGCCTTACCGTTCTTATCGAACACAACGATACCAAAACGCTCTGGATCGTCCACGTAGTAGCCAAACACTGTTGCACCCCTGCCGCTCTCAGCGTTTTCTACTGCGGCAGTCAATCTTTTCTTTAATCCGTGGCCCGCAAAGATGTTGTCACCCAGCACCATAGCCACAGAATCATTGCCAATAAAATCAGCACCAATGATAAAGGCCTGTGCCAATCCATCCGGAGAAGGCTGAACAGCATAGGTCAGATTCACACCAAACTGATGACCATCACCCAGCAGGTTCTCAAAGCGAGGAGTATCCTGTGGTGTGGAAATAATCAAAATGTCACGGATGCCAGCGTTCATCAGAACTGACATCGGATAATAAATCATCGGTTTATCAAAAATAGGTAAGAGCTGCTTGCTTGTCACCTTTGTCAAAGGATACAGGCGTGTGCCAGATCCTCCTGCTAAAATAATGCCCTTCATAATTGTTTCCTCCCTTTTAAATGTGTAATTATTTGTTTCTTAATCTCTCTGGAAAATATCTCTCGTATATACTTTCTCTTTCACATCATCCAGACACTTGTCATAGCGGTTTGCGATGATGGCCTGACTCTGCTTCTTAAACTCATCCAAATCATTAACCACAACGCTACCGAAGAACTTCTCACCATCTTTCAGAGTCGGCTCATAAATGATGACAGTTGCGCCTTTTGCCTTGATACGCTTCATGACACCCTGAATGGAACTCTGGCGGAAGTTATCGCTGTTACTCTTCATAGTAAGACGGTATACACCGACCACAACTTCTTTTTCCTTGCTCTCATCCCAGCTGTCATTCGCTTCATAAGCACCAGCAATTTCAAGCACACGATCTGCAATAAAGTCTTTACGAGTTCTGTTACTCTCGACAATAGCCTCAATCAGATTTTCTGGCACATCGGCGTAGTTTGCTAGTAGCTGCTTGGTGTCTTTCGGCAGGCAATATCCACCATAACCGAAGGAAGGATTATTGTAATGAGTACCAATACGAGGATCCAGACAAACACCGTTAATGATTTGCTGTGTGTTCAGTCCCTTCATCTCGGCATAGGTATCCAGTTCGTTGAAGTAGCTGACACGCAGTGCCAGATAGGTGTTGGCGAACAGCTTAACTGCCTCTGCCTCAGTAAAGCCCATGAACAGAGTGTCAATGTTCTCTTTAATTGCGCCTTCCTGCAGAAGTTCTGCAAAAGTGTGTGCTGCCTTTACCAGTCGAGCATTATCCACGTCGGTTCCGACGATGATACGGGAGGGATAAAGGTTATCATACAGAGCCTTGCTCTCACGCAAGAACTCCGGGCTGAAGATGATATTGTCGCAGTGGAACTTCTCACGAACACTTGCAGTGTAACCAACCGGGATGGTGCTCTTGATAACCATAACGGCTTCTGGATTGTATTCGATGACCAGTTTAATGACAGCTTCCACTGCAGAGGTATCAAAGAAATTCTTCTTGCTATCGTAATTTGTCGGTGCAGCGATTACGACAAAATCAGCATCACTGTATGCTTCCTTCGCATCCAACGTTGCGGTCAGATCCAGTTCCTTTTCTGCCAGATACTTTTCAATGTACTCATCCTGAATCGGAGACTTCTTGTTATTAATCAGCTCTACTTTCTCAGGAATGATATCTACTGCCGTCACCTTGTGATGCTGAGACAGCAACGTAGCAATAGAAAGACCAACATAACCAGTACCAGCCACAGCAATTTTCAAATCCTTAAATTCTCTCATTTCTCTATCCCTCTAATTCTTTTATTTATAAAACTCAGCGTACCACTCAGCGAAATTTCTTAATCCAGTCCGCAGACTTGTGCTCGGCTTATATCCAAAGTCCCGCTCCAACGCACTGGTATCTGCATAGGTCACAGGCACATCACCCGGCTGCATCGGAACAAGTTCCTTGTGTGCTTCAAAGTCATAATCTTCCGGCAGTACCTTTGCACGAACCAGCTCCTCACTCAGAATCTGCACGAAGTCCAGCAAATTCTCCGGATTCTGATTACCGATGTTGTAAACTGCATACGGCGGAATCGGCAGCCCATCTTCACCGTTCTTCTTGTCCGGTGCTTTCTTCATCACACGGACAACACCCTCGACAATGTCATCCACATAAGTAAAGTCACGCTTGCAATTGCCGTAATTGAAAATCTTGATGGTTTCGCCCTTCACCAGCTTGTTGGTGAATCCGAAGTAGGCCATGTCCGGGCGACCTGCAGGACCATACACGGTGAAGAAGCGCAGTCCAGTGGACGGAATGTTATAGAGCTTCGAGTAGGCATGTGCCATCAGCTCATTAGATTTCTTAGTGGCTGCATACAAAGACACAGGATTATCTACCTTGTCATCCGTGCTGTACGGAACCTTCTTGTTGGAACCGTAGACGGAGGAAGAAGAAGCATACACCAGGTGCTCCAGACTCTCGCAATGGCGGCATGCTTCAAGAATATTGAAAAAGCCGACCAAGTTAGATTCCACATAAGCATCCGGGTTGGTGATGGAGTAACGCACACCAGCCTGTGCAGCAAGGTTGACGACCACAGACGGCTTGTACTTCTCGAACAGCTCCGTGATCAGTGCCTTATCAGCGATGTTACCTTTTACAAAAGTGAATGTGGGATACTTGGCCAGCTCATTCAGGCGGAACTCTTTGAGTGCCACGTCGTAGTAAGCATTCATGTTGTCGATGCCGATAACCGTAGCAGAAGGAGCCTCCTGATAAATTCGTTTCACAAGATTGGAGCCTATGAAACCGGCTGCACCTGTGACTAAGATCGTTTTATTATCTAAAGTAACTGTGCTCATATGTATTCCTCCATTTTTGTTAACTTCCTAATCTATGTACACATCTGCTCTTCACAGATAGTATTACTTTTTCCTCTTACCGCTCATGCGGCTAAGTGTTTTCTTATACTGTCGTATCCAATTACCCCAGCAATCATGTTTCTACTTCATAAAACATCCGTTGAGTACACTCGTCTCTATTCCTCTATAGCCGAAGTGTTGATTTATACAGTCGAACCCCGTATACCCTGCAATGACGTTTTTCTAAGTGTTGGATTGTTGAATCGAACCCTGTCGGCGCATGAGTTTTGTTAAAACTGTACATATCATTCAGTCCTTTTCTCATCATTCATTGTTCGTTATGAACAAATCATTCACTCTCACCGCACAAAACATGTATTTATCATCACCATACATGCTCTACTCAACAGCTGTTTTATGAAGTAGAAATCATCTGTTTTTCTCTATTTTTCATGACTCAACAAACCGTTATGATGTAGGTGTCATTAGCGGGTCAGATAGTGTACTCAACAGCAGTTTCAGACGTTAATGATAAACTCATGGATTTTTGTTGTTTTCTCCTGTTTTCCGCCATATCTATGGTTCTTCTGAAAAAGATGTGCCAATTTTGTGCCACACAGGCCAAAAGTTCAGCGTTTTGTATAAGTATCTAGTATTTATAGCTCATATAGCTGTGAAATATAACCAATTTCAGCAACTCAATTAGTGTGCAAAACAGGTTCTTTTCGACGTTGCTACGTCAATGCGGTTTGTTGAGTAGACATTGGTGGGCGCAGCGATAACCACGAAATCAGCGTCAGTGTACGCCTCCTTTGCATCCAACGTGGCAGTCAGATCCAGCTCCTTCTCTGCCAGATACTTCTCGATATACTCATCCTGAATCGGGGACTTTTTATTGTTAATCAGCTCCACCTTTTCAGGCACAATATCCACAGCAGTCACCTTATGGTGCTGCGCCAGCAACGTGGCAATAGAAAGGCCAACGTAACCGGTACCGGCGACTGCAATCTTCAAATCCTTGAAATCTCTCATAATACTTTTCTCCTTCCCACACTGTGGGTAGATCCGACATATCAATGCTGGATTATCAATGTAAAATGATCACATATAAAATTCTTTGTACCACTCAGCGAACTTCCGTAATCCAGTTCTCAGGCTCGTGCTAGGCTTAAACCCAAAGTCACGCTCCAGCGCAGTTGTGTCCGCATAAGTCACCGGCACATCTCCCGGCTGCATGGGAACCAGCTCCTTGTGAGCCTCGAAGTCATAATCTTCCGGCAGCACACCGGCGCGAATCAGTTCCTCCTGGAGAATGGTCACAAAATCCAGCAGGTTTTCCGGCTGGTTGTTGCCGATGTTATAGACTGCATATGGCGGCAGCGGCAGACCATCTTCGCCGGTCACTTTGTCCGGTGCTTTCTGCATCACGCGTACAACACCCTCGACAATGTCATCCACATAGGTGAAGTCCCGCTTGCAGTTGCCGTAGTTGAAGATCTGAATGGTCTTACCTTTCCGCAGCTTGTTGGTGAAGCCAAAGTACGCCATATCCGGGCGACCGGCAGGACCATAAACGGTAAAGAAACGCAGGCCGGTAGACGGAATGTTGTAGAGCTTGGAATAGGCGTGTGCCAGAAGCTCGTTACTCTTCTTGGTCGCTGCATAAAGGGATACCGGGTTGTCCACCTTATCATCCGTGCTGTACGGCACCTTCTTATTGGAGCCATAGACGCTGGAAGAAGAAGCGTACACCAGATGCTCTACTCCGGTCGCGCCATTGTCATAAGAATGACGGCAGGCTTCGAGGATGTTATAGAAACCGATCAGGTTGCTTTCGATGTAAGCATCCGGGTTGGTGATGGAGTATCTCACACCGGCCTGTGCCGCCAGATTCACAACAATCTGCGGCTTGTATTTCTCGAAAATCTCCGTGATAATTGCTTTGTCAGCGATGCTGCCCCTTACAAAAACAAAAGAAGGATGAACAGACAGTTCCTCTAGCCGTGCCTCCTTCAGTCGAACATCGTAATAATCGTTCATATTATCGATGCCGATGACAGTCACGTCCTTCACATCGTTGTACAGGCGCTTTACCAGGTTGCTGCCAATAAATCCAGCAGCACCTGTGACCAATATCGTTTTGCCTTTTAATTCAATCTTGCTCATTCTTCGTAAACTCCAATCTGATTTCTTTATATAAAGCTGTGGTTATCATCGGAGATGATGTTGTCATCACAAGGTGATACTCACAGTGCGGAATCTGCTATCTTTATCTTGAGCCTCAATATGTTTATCACTTCACGAATTGTCCTTATCACTTCAAGGACAGGTCTATCCGAAAATGCTCATGTTCATTTCAGTTGATTTTTCAGCCCCTGAAATGTTCATTTTCGGCTTCAAGAACCATCACACAAGCCTCAAAAATTCCTTATCTATCCCCGAAACTCCATCAACTAAAGTTCATAGGGTAGACCCCTTTCACTCTCTATATCATCTATTGAAAGCCCTTGATATTACTGCATTTTTCAATACCTATCAAAACTCCTTGCAGCCTAATTTCATGTTCGAAATGTATTTATCACTATCCCAAAACCTGTTCCCTAAAGCCTTATTTTTCGGCAATAATGAATGATTTTAACGATCATCATAGCCTACGAAAAATCAACTGAAAATTTAGGGTAGACATTGTCATAGAGTGCTTTGGATTCACGCAGGAAATCTGGACTAAAAACAACATTCTTAATCCCGTACTCTTTACGCACACTTTCCATATAGCCAACAACAATAGTAGTTTTAATAACCATAATCCCATTAGGATTATATTACATTACCAACTCAATGACCTGGTATCAAAATGTTGAGTACCGCTGTCACCACAGTCCGTAGGAGCCGTAATCCCCACAAACTCCGCATTGCTGTAAGCAAATTTTGCCTCTAAGGTGGCTGTCAGATTCAAATCCTTTTCTTCCAGGTATTTTCAATGTACTATCTTAAATCGGAGGTTTTCGATCATTGATCAATGTAACCTTTTCCAGAATGATATCCACTGCTTTCATTTGATGATGCTGAGAAAGAAACGTTGCAACGGAGAGACTAACATACCCGGTACCATCCACAGCAATTTTCAAATTCTTTCATAACAAAGTCTCCTCATTTTCTACAGACGTTTTTCCGCACTAATATTAGTACACCTCACCGAACACTTTTCGTCCTACAGTGTAGCCCCAATCTAAGCCTTCCAGTCTTTACTCTCTTTCCCTCTTTTTGCAAAAAACACACATATCTATGTTAACGCAAACAATTTAATCTCCAAAAACACTATAAGAAATCATTTTAATTATATTATTTACAGCAGATCAATGCAAGGACTAAATTTTTAAAAAAACAACGCTATTTTTCACATGTTTTCATCTATTTTGCGCTTTTCCACAAAAATCAAAAACCGATTTCATGACAAAAACACATTTGTGTAGTAAAATATAAAATCTTATTTTAAACGCTTTCAACCAGGATCGGTAACCTTTCTTTTGGAAAATGCTTATTTCTGCTTCCCATAATCCATAGTCACCGCTTCACATGCCTGGTATGGCTTTCACCTCCATTTTTCTTAGATGGATAGCCACCAGGTAGGCATAAGCGGCTTTCTGTTGATAAAATGGCTTCAAAACATCATTGGCTCTTCAGTATAAGAGCTAAACCATCGGCTAAGCCGATAACTTGACGAGGCGCTAGAAGGGCATCATATAAGCAAAGTCCTCAAGAGACCTTGAAAAAATTTTGCCTTTTACATTTCTTGCCCCGCAGCTCGTAAACGATCCAAGTACCTAAACCATATTCTTCTATGACATGGGATTAACTTATCATCTTGCTTTGCCCGTAAGATAAATGCTAAAGCAGAATCATTCACACCAGCATAGCTAGTGGTTCTCTTACGCTAAAGTAAACCAATTAAAGCGTTGTCTGAACGCGTAGCCGCAGAAGGAACTTCTGCGATGAACAGGGGCCTGGGGATTACCCCAACAAGCGGCATCTGACAGGTTGGATAGCCAGAAGCATAGCTTGCCGCAACTAGATAGCGAAAAATTTAAAACATTTTTAAAGCTACAATCACAATTTTCTTCAATACAAACTTCGCAAGCAGTGCATTTGTATACACAAATACAAAAACTTGTTGGGGTCGTGCCCCAAACCCCGCGAACTGTGATGAAACATCACAGGCTGTACACTATGGAACGCAAACATTTTCTAGTTCAAAAAATAGTTTTTATATGTTACATCAAGCGTATTACAAAAGCGGCAGGCGCTTCTCCCCGAAGCACCTGCCGCTTTTGCGTCACTCGTCATAATTTACCGTTTTGACCTGCTCCCACGCCTCCTGCTGCACCAGCATCCCCGCCGAGAAGCCGTACTTAAAGTGGCACGCACATTCTTCAAACTGGGCGATGGATGATTGATCCAAGAGCGTTTCCACCAGGTCGTAGTCCTCCTTTGTCAGCCTCTCGGCCAACTGGTCCATAATCTTCTCGCAGGCTCTCAGTGCGTTCCGGTATTTCTCAGACTTCGGCATCACCGTCTCACTGGGATAAAATTCCCCGTTAAAAATCGCTTCCAGAATCATATTCTGCCCTCCTCACAGATAGATCATCTCGGCTTTGATGATTTCCTCTGCTCTGCTGCGGATGGAGTTCATCGCTTGCACCCAGCGCATCGGGTCGTTTGCTTTCAGCTCCTCAGTGACGCCCTCGGCCTGGGCCATCTGCCGGACAACGAGGCTGTACCGCTCGGAGGCCTGCTCGTTCAGGTCGGCCAAGAGGGTGTACAGTTTCCCGGAGAGAAGCAGCGCGTTGTAGAGGACCGGACGATTTGTTTTCAAATACTCCTTATGGAGCCGCCCCCAGCGGCCAATGGGGCGGCTTTCTTCCAGCAGTTCCAGATCTAGGAGGTAAACATCGCCTTTCAAAACATATCGGATACCCTGTTCCTGAATCTCAGTTTTCAGTGCTTCCATAGTCTGCTCCTTCCTGTTTTGCTGTTGCCTTTGCTTTCAGCTTCATTATAGCAGGGCCACTGTGAGTATCGGAAGGATGCCGCACCGCTGCCCTCTGCTGATCTTCTGCCGATTCAGCGTTCCCGGCTGTGCTGGCGCTTTCTGTGCCACTGTTCGAGAAGATTCAAGATGGTCTCTTCCATCTGACGCGGGGTGTAGGACTTTGGGAAATACTTTTGGATTGCCTCATTTTTCAGGATCAGCCGATCCAACTCGGCCTTTTTATCCGATGTCATCACGTCCATGATGGCGTCATAGCTGCACCCGCCTACTCGGCTCAGCTTCTTGATCTGCTGGGCCTGAGACAGTGACGGCGGGTGCTTGCTATCCTCCATGGCCTGCAAAAAATCCCGCTGTTCCGAGGCCGTCAGATAGGACAACTCCACAGCGGGATTAAAGGATATTTTCTTTTGATCTACCATCTCCAGCAGTTCGGTAATCAGGTGGGTAAGACGGATATATCGGTGAACTTGGCGCTCGCTTTCCTCAGCAGCAGCGCCTACTTGGGTCACACTCCACAACTTCTCGCCAACTTGGCTCGAAGTTAAATCTGTCCGTGCCCCCTGATGTTTCAGGGCCTCCAGCTTCATCTTGTAGGCGAAGGCCCGCTCGCTGGGGCGGATGTTCTCCCGCTGCAAATTGCTTTCCACCATCTGGAGGATCGCCTGGTCGTCGTCCAGCTGGCGGACAATGACCGGCAATATTTTCAGGCCTGCCAGCTGGGCTGCATGCTGCCGCCGATGGCCCGAGATGATCTCATAGCCGCTCTCCTGCCGCGGCCGGACAACCAGCGGGGTCAGCAGACCGAACCGTGCCACGCTCTCCACCGTTTTCAGCATGGCCTCATCGTCCAGAACCTTGAAGGGATGATCTTTGAACGGGTGCAATTCCGTGATGGGAACCTGCCGGATTTCCTCGACCTGTTCTGCCGGTTCTGCTTTCGTTTTCAACATACTTGCCACCTCCTGTGAAAAACAATCCTCTGTGCATCTGCCCAGAGTCGTGAAAATAAATGGTCTTGCCTCCCCTCTCCGGAAAGGAAAGGATATTTCGCTATAATCAGTATCGTTCTTATTCTTCTTATTAGAGTGTCCTTTTTACACCTCCGGCCGTGTCGGTTTGACACTCTGGAGGTGTTCTTTTTTCATCTCTTGAATCGTTCTTCCGGGGCCTCGATGAAGTTTTTCACATAGATCAGGCTGGGGCGGCCCAGGCCCTGCCGCCTGCGCTCGATGAGGCCCGCCTTTTCCTCCAGCTCCCGCAGCAGGCCCACCGCCTTCTTATTGCTGCATCCCAGATGCTCCATGATGCTCTCCACCGTGAAGATGATATACACCCTCCCTTCCTCATCCTTCCAGCCGTTTTTGGCCGAAAGGCCCATCCGGTCCAGCAGGAAACCGTAGAGGACCTTAGCCTCCACCGAGACATCTTCAAATCTCCTGCTAGTAAACAGGGCCTTGGGGAGCCGGTAGAAGGAAAACAGATTTGCTTGCTCGCCGTAAAAGAAATCGCTCATACACGCACCTCCCGGCTTTCGCCGTCTTTCTGTTGTGGACAAAATAAAAAAGCGTCTGCGGGTTTTGAAACACGCAAACGCTTAAGGGTTCATACACAAAACGGAGGCAGCTTTCACTGCCTCCGTCTGAGATTGATTTAATTCAAATCTAGGTTAACCGTGACGGCCATATCTTTCCAAACACTCTTCCGAAACGCGAAATTTGCTTTTCTGCACCAGGCAGAGGCGTCATCCAGCGTCAAAGAATAGTCGTAGGAGAGATATTTCTTAGCCCCTCGGGTTTTTAATAGCAGCCTGAGCGGCAGCCAGACGAGCGATGGGCACACGGAAGGGAGAGCAGCTGACGTAGTCCAGGCCAACGTTGTGGCAGAACTCGACAGACGTGGGATCGCCGCCGTGCTCGCCGCAGATGCCCAGGCCCAGGTCGGGACGGGTAGCGCGGCCATCAGCAGCAGCCATCTTCACCAGGCGGCCAACGCCGACCTGATCCAGGTGCTGGAACGGATCGCTCTCGTAGATCTTCTTGTCGTAGTATGCGCCCAGGAACTTGGCGGCATCATCACGGCTGAAGCCGAAGGTCATCTGGGTCAGGTCGTTGGTGCCGAAGCTGAAGAACTCAGCCTCCTTGGCGATCTCGCCGGCAGTCAGAGCTGCACGGGGGATCTCGATCATGGTGCCGACCTGGTACTTCATGTCAACGCCAGCCTCAGCGATCAGCTTGTCAGCAGTCTCGACGACGACGCTCTTGACGTACTTCAGCTCCTTGACCTCGCCCACCAGGGGGATCATGATGTGAGGAGTGATCATCTTGCCGGTCTCAGCGCTGACGTTCAGGGCAGCCTTGATGACGGCACGGGTCTGCATAGCAGCGATCTCGGGGTAGGTGACAGCCAGACGGCAACCACGGTGACCCATCATGGGGTTGAACTCGTGCAGGCTCTCAACGATGTTCTTGAGCTCCTCGAAGGTCAGGCCCATATCAGCAGCCAGCTCGGCGATGTCCTCGTCCTTGCTGGGCAGGAACTCGTGCAGAGGGGGATCCAGGTAACGGATGGTCATCGGGCGCTCACCCATGATGCGGTACATCGCCTCGAAGTCACCCTGCTGGAAGGGCTCGACCTTGGCCAGAGCAGCCTCGCGGGCCTCGACGGTACGAGCGCAGATCATCTCGCGGACAGCCTTGATGCGGTCCTCAGCGAAGAACATGTGCTCGGTACGGCACAGGCCAATGCCCTCGGCGCCCAGGTCAACGGCCTGCTGTGCGTCGCGGGGGTTGTCGGCGTTGGTCATAACCAGCAGCTGGCGGGCCTCGTCTGCCCAGCCCATGAAGCGGGTGAAGTTCTTGTTGCCGGTGGCAGCCACGGTAGCGATCTGCTCGCCGTAGATGTTGCCGGTAGAACCGTCGATGGAGATCCAGTCGCCCTCGACGAACTTGCGGCCGTTGATCTCGAAGGTCTTAGCCTCCTCGTCGATCTTAACGTCGTTGTCGTTGCCGCAGCCGGAGACGCAGCAGGTGCCCATGCCGCGGGCGACGACGGCAGCGTGGCTGGTCATACCGCCGCGAACGGTCAGGATGCCCTGAGAAACCTGCATGCCGACGATGTCCTCGGGAGAGGTCTCCAGACGGACCAGAACGACCTTCTTCATCTTGCCGGACTTGACCATCTCCTCTGCATCCTCAGCAGTGAAGACGATCTGGCCGCAGGCGGAACCGGGAGAAGCTGCCAGGCCCTTGCCGACAACCTCGGCGGCCTTCAGAGCAGCGGCATCGAACTGGGGATGCAGCAGGGTATCCAGCTGCTTGGGCTCGACGCGCAGGACAGCCTCGCGCTCGGTGATCATGCCCTCGTCCACCAGGTCGCAGGCGATCTGCAGAGCAGCCTGAGCGGTACGCTTGCCGTTACGGGTCTGGAGCATGTACAGGTGGCCGTCCTCGATGGTGAACTCCATATCCTGCATATCGCGGAAGTAGTTCTCCAGGCGGTTGGCGATGGTGATGAACTCCTCGTAAACCTCAGGCATCTGCTCCTGCAGGTGGCTGATGGGAGAAGGAGTGCGGACGCCAGCGACGACGTCCTCGCCCTGAGCGTTGATCAGGTACTCGCCCATCAGCTTCTTGGCGCCGGTGGCAGGGTCACGGGTGAAGGCCACGCCGGTGCCGGAACGGTCGCCGGAGTTGCCGAACGCCATCTGCTGGACGTTGACAGCGGTGCCCCACTCGTAGGGGATCTCGTTCATCTTGCGGTAAACGTTTGCACGGGGGTTGTCCCAGCTGCGGAAGACGGCCTTGACAGCCTCGATCAGCTGATCGCGGGGATCCTGGGGGAAGGGACGGCCCTCGTTCTCCTCATAGATCTTCTTGAAGATGGCGACCAGTTCCTTCAGGTCGTCAGCGGTCAGGTCAACGTCGTTCTTGACGCCCTTGGCCTCTTTCATCTTGTCGATCTCGACCTCGAACAGGCTCTTGGGAACCATCATGACGACGTCGGCGAACATCTGGACGAAACGGCGGTAGCAGTCGTAGGCGAAACGGGGGTTGCCGGTCTTCTTGGCCAGGCCCTCGACAGCCTCATCGTTCAGGCCCAGGTTCAGGATGGTGTCCATCATGCCGGGCATGGACTGACGTGCGCCGGAACGGACGGAAACCAGCAGGGGGTTGGAGTTGTCGCCGAACTTCTTGCCGGTGATCTCCTCCAGGCCCTTGACGTGCTCGAAGATATCCGCAGAAATCTCCTCGTTGATCTGACGGCCGTCTGCATAGTACTGGGTGCAGGCTTCGGTGGTGATGGTGAAGCCCTGAGGCACCGGCATACCGGCAGCAGTCATCTCTGCCAGGCCGGCGCCCTTGCCGCCCAGCGTGTTCTTCATCGCGGTCATGTCGCCGTTAAAGGCTTTGCTGCCCTCGCTGAAGTAGTAGAGATACTTTTTGCTCATGAAACATTTACCTCCAATTCGGTTTGGATCCGGCGCGGCGCGCCGGAGGCATCTTCGCTTATCCTGTCTTTTTATCAACGGTTCTGATCTGATGCTAAAATATTATACCAAAACGGGAGAGGAAAATCCAGCCGTTCGGGCCATAAATCTGCCGATTTTGTTTTCTGAAATTTGTGCATTTCCCTTGAAATGCCGAAGGTTTTTCGATAATATAAACTGGGAGAAAGTTCGAGCGGGCAGTTTCGCCCGAAAACGCTTTCTTGCCCAAAGATTCGCAGCCCCGGCGGGCGTTCGGCCCGGCAGCGGGAGCTTTTGGGAGGGGATCTTTTTGATGGATCACATGAATCATTCGGAAACCGGGGCCCTGGCCGAGGCGGCCGCTGCCCTGGATGCCGCCGAGGCGGCCAACGAGGCGGTGCTCCGCCGCCATATTGCAAACGGCGTGGTGATCACCAGCCGCCAGGTGTATATTGGAGAGAGCGTCGAGATCGCCCCCGGCGCCCGGATTCTGCCCGGCACCACCCTGCGGGGGGCCACCAAGATCGGCCCGGGGTGCGTCATCGGCCCCAATAGTCTGATCGAGGACAGCGAAATCGGCGAGGGCACCACCGTCAACGCCAGCCAGATTTACAGTTCCAAGCTGGGGCCCCACAACAACATCGGGCCCTTCACCCATGTGCGGGTGAACACCGTCACCGACTACGGGGTCCATCTGGGGGCCTATGTGGAGACCAAGAACTCCAACTTTGCCCGGGGGAACACCGTCAGCCACCTGACCTACATCGGGGATTCCGACGTGGGCAAATACTGCAACTTCGGCTGCGGCACCGTCACCTGCAACTACGACGGCGAGAACAAATACCGCACCACCATCGGGGACTACTGCTTCATCGGCTGCAACACAAACCTTGTGGCGCCGGTGTCGGTGGGCGACGGGGCCTACACCGCCGCGGGCAGCACCATCGGCAAAGACGTGCCGGCGGGGGCGCTGGCCATCGAGCGGGGCCGCCAGGCCAATCTCGAGGGCTGGGCCGCGCCCAAGATGGCGGACTATATCGCCAAAAAGAAGAAGCTGGAAGAGGAAGGGAAATAATATTATTTAAATCCCACCCTCCCACCCTTTAGATGTTCCCCCCTTGCCGCTGCGCGGCGTTCCCCCTTCGGGGGAAATAAACCGAAAGCGACTTCATAAGGGCAGCCGTTCGGATTCGCCCGGCAGTCCCCGCAAGTCGGTCCTCCTCTTGCGCTGACTGATTTCTGCGGCGCACCCTGGCGGGTGCTTGCACAAATCAGAGCGCGGCGCCAACAATAGCTCCCTCCTCCTGCCACTGGCAGCGGTCGCTGTTGTTGCTACGCGGCCCGAAGGTGCGGGGCCAGCCGGTCAAACCGTTCGGCTGCCGAGGCCTGTGCAGGAGAACAGACACCGCACATCTGAATGGGCGGGTGGGTTCAAATAAATTTTTCTCCCCGCTGCCTCTAAAACGCTATGGTTTGCAGCCGGTACAGCTGCCGCGGCGCGGGCCTGACGGTTTCCATCAGGTTACAGCGCGAATAAAAAGGCTCCGCGCCAAAAGGGGCGGGGCCTGACTTTTGCGCCCTGCGGGGCGGGGCGCCACACGTTAAAACGACAAATTCCCAACAGAAAAGGTTATAGGATATGAACGCAAACGACATCTGGTTGATCGCTGGCCTGGGCAACCCCGAGGCCAAATACGACGGCTCGCGGCACAACGCGGGCTTTGCCGCGCTGGACTACCTGGCGGGCAAATGGGGGGTCTCGGTGAGCAAGGCCAAGTTCCAGGGCCTGTGGGGCCAGACCGAAGTGGAGGGCCACAAAGTGGTTCTTCTGAAACCCCTGACCTATATGAACCTCTCGGGGGACTCCATCGCGCCCCTGGCGGCTTTCTTTAAAATCCCGGCGGACCATGTGATCGTCCTGTGCGACGACATCACCCAGGCCCCGGGCAAACTGCGGATCCGTCCCTCGGGCAGCGCCGGGGGCCACAACGGCCTCAAGAGCATCATCGCCCGGCTGGGGAGCGACCAGTTCCCCCGGATTCGGATCGGCGTAGGGGCCAAACCCCACCCCGACTACGATCTGGCCGACTGGGTTCTGGGGCATTTCAGCGCCGAGGACGCCAAAGCTCTCGCCGACCGGTACCCCGACATCGAGGCCGCCGCCCGGCTGATGATGGACGGGAAACTGGGCCAGGCGCAGAACAAATACAACCGATAATCATTTGAATCCCTTCCGCAGCCGTTGACCGCCGCGGCGCTCCACCTTATGGGCCCGCAAAAGGTATCTCGCGGCTGAAACGCTTTTTGCGCCGCTTTTTCTCGAAAAAGCGGCAAATGATCCCCCACGAAAGGAGCTGCCATGTACGAAGCACTGCTGAAAGCCACCCCCGAATACCAGAAAATCGCGGCCAGCTTTTCGTCCCCGGGCCCGGCGGCCCTCTTCGGCCTGCCCCCGGCCGGGCGTGTGCTGCTGTATGCCGCGCTCCAGAAAGATCTGGGCCGGATCCTCTGCATCGTGACCCCCGGCGAGGCCGAGGCCACCCACTACGCCGAGGACCTGAAAGCTCTGGGCCTCGCGGCGGCGGTCTTTCCGCCCCGGGACTTTATGCTCCGCCCCGTGGAGGGCGCAGGCCGGGAATACGAATACCGCCGCCTGTCCGTCCTGGGCGAGCTGGCGGGCGGGCGGCTCCAGGCCGTCTGCGTCCCCGCCGAGGCCCTGCTCCAATATACCGTTCCGCCGGACGAGTTCCGGGCCAACACCCTCACCTTAAAACCCGGCATGACTTATAACCGGGACGCTTTGGTGCAGCGGCTCTTTGCCGCCGGGTACGTCCGCCGCAGCCAGGTGGAGGGCCCGGGGCAGTTCAGCGTCCGGGGCGACATCGTGGACATCTACGCCCCCGATATGCGCTCCCCCGCCCGAATCGAGTACTGGGACGAGGAAATCGACTCCCTCTCCTCTTTTGATCTTCTGACCCAGCGGCGGGACGCCCCCCTGGAAAAAATCCACCTCTCCCCCGCCCGGGAGGTGCTGTTCGGGGACGCCGCCGCCACCGCCCAGGCCCTGCGGGAGGCCGCCGCCAAGGCCCGGGGCAAGAAGAAAACCGCCCTGGAACAGGCCATGGCCGCCGATCTGGCCCAGCTGGACACCGGCATCGTCCCCGAGGCCATGGACAAATACTACGGCCTGCGGTATCCCACCCCCGCCACCCTGCTGGATCATTTGAACAATCCCCTTTTCATCCTGGACGAGGTGGGGGGCATCCGGGACGCCCAGAAGGCCACCGAGTACCGCCGGGGGGAGGAACTCACCGGCCTGTTGGAAGAAGGGGTCCTCTGCCCCGGGCTGGACGTGCTCTACCAGACCATGGCGGACCTGGCCCTGGCGGCGCAGAAAAACTCCACCCTCCTGTGCGAGAACTTCCTGCGGGGGATGAATGAGTTCAAGCTCAAGGACCTGATCAACGCCGAGGCCCACGCCGCCCCCAACTGGAGCGGCGATTTGAAAACCCTGGCCGAGGATCTGGACCCCCTGCTGGAACAGGGCTACGCCGTGGCTCTCTTTGCGGGCACCCCCAAGAGCGCCGCCGCCCTCACCCGGGATCTGGCGGACAAGGGTTACGCCGTCAGCATGAGCCGGGACGTCCGCCCCTCCAAAAAGCTGGTGCAGATTCTGCCCGGCCACCTCCACGGGGGATGCAGCTTCCCCTTTGGGCGGTTCGCGGTACTCTCTTCCCGGCGGCACGGGCTGGACGAGGCCGCCGAACAAAAGAAAAAACGGAAGAAGAACAAAGACGCTCTCACCAGCCTGTCGGACGTAAAGCCCGGGGACTATGTGGTCCACCAGAGCCACGGCATCGGCATGTATGCGGGCATCCAGCGGCTGGAAGTCCAGGGCGCCATCAAAGATTATCTGAAGATTCAATATTCCGGGTCGGACGTGCTCTACGTGCCGGTGACCCAGCTGGATCTTTTGAGCCGGTACACCGCCCCCGGGGATGAAGAAAAGGTCAAGCTGGCCAAACTCGGCGGCGCCGAGTGGCAACGCACCCGGGCCAAGGTGAAAAAGGCCACCGAGGAGATGGCCCAGGAGCTGATCGAGCTCTACGCCCGCCGCCGGGAGGCCAAGGGCTACGCCTTCCCCGCCGACGGGGACTGGCAGCAGAACTTTGAGGCCCGGTTTGCCTACGACGAGACCGACGACCAGCTGGCCGCCACCGCCGAGATCAAGAAAGACATGGAAAAAGCCTGGCCCATGGACCGGCTGCTCTGCGGCGACGTGGGCGTGGGCAAGACCGAGGTGGCCCTGCGGGCGGCCTTCAAGTGCATCATGGGGGGCAAGCAGTGCGCGATCCTCGCCCCCACCACCCTGCTGGCCTGGCAGCACTACAACACCATCCTCTCCCGGATGGAGGCTTTCCCGGTGCGGGTGGGGCTGCTCTCCCGGTTCCGCACCCCCAAACAGCAGAAAGAGACCCTCCGGGGGCTGCAATCGGGCAGCGTGGACCTGGTGGTGGGCACCCACCGGCTCCTCTCCAAGGACGTGCGGTTCCACGATTTGGGGCTGGTCATCATCGACGAGGAACAGCGGTTCGGGGTCAAGCACAAGGAAAAACTGAAAGAGAGCTTCATCGGGGTGGATATGCTGACCCTCTCGGCCACCCCCATCCCCCGCACCCTGAATATGGCCATGAGCGGCATCCGGGATATGTCCACCATCGAGGAGCCCCCCATCGAGCGGCAGCCGGTGGAGACCTTCGTGCTGGAATACAACGAGGTGATTCTGGCCGAGGCCATCAAGAAGGAACTGGCCCGGGGCGGCCAGGTCTACTACCTCCACAACCGGGTGGACAACATCGAGGCCACCGCCGCCCGGGTCAGCCAGATGGCCCCCGGGGCCCGGGTGGGGATCGCCCACGGCAAGATGACCGAGGAGGAGCTAAACCCGGTCTGGCAGCACCTGATCAACGGGGAGATCGACATTCTGGTCTGCACCACCCTGATCGAGACGGGCATCGACGTGCGGAACTGTAACACCCTGATCATCGAGGACGCCGACCGGATGGGCCTGGCCCAGCTCTACCAGATCCGGGGCCGGGTGGGCCGCAGCGGCCGGAAAGCCTACGCTTACTTCACCTTCCGGCGGGACAAAACCCTCTCGGACATCGCCCAGAAGCGCCTCTCCGCCATTCGGGAGTTCACCGCCTTCGGCTCCGGGTTCCGGATCGCCATGCGGGATTTGCAGATCCGGGGCGCGGGCAGCCTTTTGGGCCACAGCCAGCACGGCCACATGGAGGCCGTGGGTTATGACCTCTATGTGAAAATGCTGACCCAGGCCATCGCCCGGGCCAAGGGCGAGCCCATCCGCCGGGACAAGAGCGAGTGTCTCGTGGACCTGCGGGTGGACGCCTACATCCCCGAGCGGTACATCCCCGACGGGCCGGGGCGGATCGAAGCCTACCGCCGGATCGCCGCCATCCAGACCCCCGAGGATGGGGCCGACGTGCTGGACGAACTGATCGACCGCTACGGCGACCCGCCCCCCTCGGTGAGCGACCTGGTGAACGTCTCCCTGGTGCGGGTGCTGGCCACCAATGTGGGGGTCTACGAGGTCACCCAGAAGAAAGACCAGATCACCCTCTCCCTGGAAGAGCTGGGCCTGCCCATGATCCGGGGTCTGCTGGTGGCCTTTGACGGGCGGGTGACGGCGGGGGCCGGGGCCCGGCCCTACCTGTCGGTGACCCTCCGGCCCGACGAAAAACCGCTGGAACTGCTGCAGCTCATCCTCCGGGAGATGGCCGCCCTCCAGAGCGGCAAGACCCCCGACCGCCCCGAAACCGGTTGACGGCCGGACCTCGGCGGGGTATACTCAAGGATATCCCACGATAAAACCATAAAAAATACAGGAGCATCACCCATGAAAAAAGCATTTTCCGCGCTGGCTCTGGTGCTGGCGCTCTGTCTGGCCCTGGCGGGCTGTCACATCTCCACCCCCGACACGGTGGGCACGGTCGGCGAGACCGAAATCACTTCGGGGCTTTACCTGCTGGCCCAGTTCGACGCCTACCAGCAGGCCGCCCAGCTGGCCGGCACCGACCAGGACTATAACGACGTCAAATCCTTTTTGAAGGAGACCATCACCCTGGACGAGGAAACCGGCGAAACCGCCCTGGTCAGCGACTATGTGGCCGAAAAGACCATGGAGACTCTGCGGTTCTACGCCGCGGTGGAGGAGCGGTTCGAAGAACTGGGGGGCGAGCTGACCGAGGCCCAGACCGCCCAGGCCGACGCCTACGCCCAGCAGCTTTTGGATAATTACGGCACCATCTACACCGCCAACGGCATCGGCCTCGAGAGCCTCAAGCTCTACGAGCGGAACCTGGTCAAATCCGCCGCCCTGCTGGATCTGGTCTACGGCCCCGAGGGGGAGACCCCCGTCTCGGATGCCGACCTGCTGGCCCATCTGGACGAGATGCTCTACACCTGCTATATCTCGGTGCCCCTCTATGACTCGTCCACCTTCGCCTTTGCCGACGAGGACCAGACCGCCCAGATGCTGACCCTGGCCGAAGAGGCCGCCGCCGGGTACACCGGCAGCTCGGCCGCCGATTTCCAGGCCGCGGTCACCGACACCGTGTCTGAGATGTACGCCGTCCTGGGCGGCGAGTACACCCCCACCGCCGCCGATTTCGCCACCGGCTTTTTGCTGGACAGCGATCTTGAGACTTCCTTCACCGAGGAAGCCGCCGACACCGTCCGGGGGCTGGAAGTGGGCCAGGCCGCCGCTGTGGAGTACAGCAGCTATGCCATCCTGCTCCTGGTCCGGCTGGACCCCCTGGACACTTTGACCCTCGACCAGCTGCGGGGAGATATCCTCTCGGATCTCTGCTCTGAGACCCTGCAAAACGACCTGACCGCCCAGGGCGAAGCCCTGGCCGACGGGCTGGACGCCGGGGTGATGGCGAAGTTGCCCGCTAAAAAGATCACCATGGGCTAATCCCCAAATAAAATGAACCCCCTGCCGGCTGCCCGGCAGGGGGTTTTTCTCGTTTTGGGTTTCCGGATTTTATTCGGCAGACCCGGTGCGAGCGGTCTCACCCGGCATCTGCCAGCCGAAATGGTCGGTGTGGAGCCACTTCTCCGCTTCTTCGCTCAAAGGCGCCCCCAGCTCGTCCCGGTAGAGGGCCATGACGTCGGCGTTCTCGTGGCTGAAGCGGACCGCGCTCACCCGGTCGAGACCATAGAGCACCTGGCCCCGCTCATGGGCCCGCTCGATGTCGTCGCAGTGGATGGGCTGGCCGCCGCCGCCCACGCACCCGCCGGGGCAGGCCATGATCTCCACGAAATGGTAGTGGACCTCCCCTTTCAGGATGGCCTCGCAGAGGGCCCGGGCGTTGCCCAGGCCGCTGGCCACCGCCACCCGGATGGTGGAGTCCGCCATCTCGAACTCGGCCTCCCGCCAGGCCCGGCCGTCGGCCCGGCGGCTCTCCCGCACCTGGCGGAAGGAGTCGGGCCGGGGGTTGTACCCGGTCACCAGGTAATAGGCGGTGCGGAGGGCCGCCTCCATGACGCCGCCGGTGGCCCCGAAGATGACCCCCGCGCCGGTGTAGTCCCCCAGCAGCCGGTCAAAGGGGGTCTCCAGGACGTTCTGGACCTGGACGTGCTCGGACCGAATCAGCCGGATGATCTCCCGGGTGGTGAGGGCGTAGTCCACGTCGGGGATGCCCACTTCGTTTTTCATGGTGGGCAGGGCGCACTCGTCCTTTTTGGCCACGCAGGGCATCACCGAGACGCAGCAGATCTTCTCGGGGGGGACGCCGATTTTCTCGGCGAACCAGTTTTTGACCACCGCGCCGAACATCTGCTGGGGGCTCTTGGCGGTGGAGAGCTGGCCCGCCAGCTGGGGGTACTGGCTCTTGACAAACCGCACCCAGCCCGGGCAGCAGCTGGTAAACATGGGGTATTTGTCCAGCTCGCCCCGGCCCAGCCGGGCCAGAAACTCGCTGCCCTCCTCCATGATGGTCAGGTCGGCGGAATAGCTGGTATCAAACACATAGTCAAAGCCCACGGCCCGCAGCGCCCCGGCCAGACGGTTGACGGTGGCCTGCTCGGGCTCGAGGCCGAAGGCCTCGCCCCAGGCCGCCCGCACCGCCGGGGCGATCTGGACCACCGTAACAGTGTCGGGGTCCTCCAGGGCCTGCAGGACCTTCTGGACGTCGTCCCGCTCATAGAGGGCCCCCACCGGGCAGTGGGTGATGCACTGGCCGCAGATGGCGCAGTCCGACTCCCGGATCAGCCGGTTGCCCGATACATCCACCCGGGTCCGGCCGCCGGTGGCCACCAGGTCCCAGACGCTGAGGCTCTGGACCTTGTCGCAGATCTGGATGCAGCGCATGCACTCGATGCACTTGGCGGTGTCCCGGATCAGGGGGAAATGGCGGCTCCACTGGCGGAGTTTCGGGCTGGGCAGATCCTCCTCAAAGGGGTTGGACACCACCCCCAGCTCGTTGCAGACGGCTTGCAGCTGGCAGTTGCCGCTCCGGGCGCAGAGGGCGCACCGGGCATCGTGCTTGCTGAGGATCAGCCGCAGGTTGGTCTGCCGGGCCCGGCGGACCCGGGGGGAATTGGTGCTGATCTTCATCCCCTCGGCCACCACGTTGTTGCAGGCGGGGATCAGCTTCTCCTCCCCTTCCACCTGGACGCAGCAGAGCCGGCAGGCGCCGATCTCGTTGATCTCTTTCAGGTAGCACAGGTGGGGGATCTGGATGCCCGCCGAGAGGGCGGCGTCCAGGATGGTGGTGCCCTCGGGCACACAGACAGTCCGCTCGTCGATCTTGAGTGTTACCATTTGACGTTTCTCCCTCCCTTAAAGACCCCATAGCCGAAGTGATCGCACCGCAGGCAGCGGCCGCACTCCTGCTGACACTCCTCCTCGGTCATGCCCTGGCTGACCAGGTCGAAATCCCCATCGATGTGGGGGATGTTCCGGCTGCGCAGGTTGACCCGGCCGCAGGCGGGGCTGTTGGTCAGCTGGGGGGCGGGCACTTCCACATCCACCGTGATGGTGTGGTGGTAGCCCAAAAAGCTGTCGATGTTGTCGGCGGCCACCTTGCCCGCCGCCACCGCACGGATGACGGTGGCCGGGCCCGAAACCGCGTCGCCGCCGGCAAAGACGTTGCCGCTGCCCGGCACAAAGCAGGACCGCTCGGCCTGGATGGCCCCCCGCCGGGTGCCGATGCCGCTGGTCTCAAAGGGCTGGGTGTGGATGGCCTGGCCGATGGCCACGATGATGTAGTCGCAGGGGATCCGCACCGGGGGCTGGCTGGCCTGTTTGGGGGCGGGGCGGCCGTCCCGGCCCACCCGGCTGATGAGCTGGGGCTGGGCCCAGAGGGCGGCGCAGGCGCCCGACTCGTCCGCCTCGATCCGGGCCGGGGCGTGGAGGGCCAGGATCTCACCCCCCTCGGCCTTGGCCTCTTCGATCTCCTCGGGCAGGGCGGTCATATCCTCCTCCCGGCGGCGGTAGACACAGGTGACGTGCTCGGCCCCCAGCCGCAGGCTGGTGCGGGTGGCGTCCATGGCCACGTTGCCGCCGCCGATGACGCAGACCCGCTTGCCCTTCAGATCGGGGATCTCCCCCTCGCCGATGCCCCGGAGCATCTTGACGGCGCTGACCACGTTCCGGTTGTCCTCCCCCTCGATGCCCAGCTTCTTGTCGTCGTGGGCGCCGATGGAGATGTACACCGCGTCGTATTCGGCTTTCAGCTGTTCCAGGGTGACGCTGCCGCCCACCTCGGTATCCAGCACCGCCTCCACGCCGGTGTCCAGGATATACTGGATGTCCCCATCCAGCACCTCGGGGGGCAGCCGGTAGTCGGGGATGCCGTACCGCAGCATTCCGCCCAGCTTGTGGCGCTGCTCATAGACCACCGTCTTGTGGCCCATCAGGGTCAGGAAATAGGCCGCGGTCAGGCCGCCGGGGCCGCCGCCCACGATGGCCACCCGTTTGCCGGTGGGCTCGGCCCGGGGCGGCAGGGGTACCTGGCCCGCGTGGTCCACGGCATACCGTTTGATGCCGCAGATGTTCACCGCATCGTCCACCATATGGCGGCGGCAGCTGGCCTCGCAGGGGTGTTCGCAGACATAGCCGCAGACCGCCGGGAAGGGGTTATCTTTCCGGATCAGCCGGACCGCGTCCTCGCACCGGCCCGCCTTGACCAGGGCGATATAGCCCGGCACATCCACATGGGCGGGGCAGACCGCCGTACAGGGGATGGCATGTTCCAGCCCGCAGATGCACCGGCCCCGGAGCAGGTGCTCCTCGTAGTCGTCCCGGAAGCCCCGCACCCCTTGCAGCACCATCCGGGCCGCCTCGTAGCCGATGGCACAGTCGGCGGTGTCCAGGATGACCTCGGCCGTCATCTCGATGCGGTCGATCAGCTCGGGCTCGCCCTCGCCGTCCAGCACCGATTCCAGCATCTTGGTCAGCTGGCCCAGGCCCACCCGGCAGGGTACGCACTTGCCGCAGGTCTGGGCGTGGCAGACCCGCAAAAAGTTCAGCGCCATATCCACCGGGCAGAGGCCCAGGGGGCTGGAGCCAATCCGGCGCTGCATGTCGCGGTAGAGCCCTTCCAGCACCCGCTGGGACTGCCCCGGCGTCTCGATGACCAGTCGTCTCAATGGTAAATCCTCCTTATTTCTTTGTGAAAAAAGCGGCTGCTTTGCCGCCGGGGGTTCCGCTCTCTCTTTTGTACGGAATTTCTCCCCTTTTCCCGTTCGTATCGGGTAAACCGACCTGTTTTTATTGTATACAAAATTTGGCACTATTGCAAGTTATGATAAAAAATAGGCAAGGATTCCCCGTCTTTGCTTAAATAAAATAACCCCTGCGCCGGGGGCTGCCCGGGCAGGGGTTATTTTATGGATTCGATTTTATGCGCCGAGTTTGGCCTCGAGACGCTGGCGGATGGCCTTGATAAAGCCCTCGCTGTCCACGGCGGTGGGGGTGACCCCCTCGGCCAGGGCGCAGAGGTCCTTGGTCATGACGCCGTCGTTCAGGGTCTGGAGGCTGGCGGCTTCCAGCGCCTCGCCGAAGGCCACGAGATCATCGAGGCCGTCCAGCTCGCCCCGCTTTTTCAGGGCGCCCGACCAGGCGAAGATGGTGGCCATGGGGTTGGTGGAGGTCTTTTCGCCCTTGAGCCAGCGGTAATAGTGGCGGGTGACGGTGCCGTGGGCGGCCTCGTACTCGTACTTGCCGTCGGGGCTCACCAGGACACTGGTCATCATGGCAAGAGAGCCGAAGGCGGTGGAGACCATGTCGCTCATCACGTCGCCGTCGTAGTTCTTGCAGGCCCAGACAAAGCCGCCCTCGCTCCGGATGACCCGGGCCACGATGTCGTCGATCAGGCTGTAGAAGTAGGTGATCCCCGCCGCCTCGAACTTCTCTTTATACTCGGCGTCGTAGATCTCCTGGAAGATATCCTTGAAGGTGTGGTCGTATTTCTTGGAGATGGTGTCCTTTGCGCCGAACCAGAGGTCCTGCTTCACGTCCAAAGCGTAGTTGAAGCAGCTGCGGGCGAAGCTGGCGATGGAGCTGTCCTTGTTGTAGGAGCCCTGGAGGACGCCCGCGCACTCGAAGTCGTAGACTACAGCGGTCTGCTTTTCGCCGTTTTCGCCGGTGAAGGTCAGCTCGGCTTTGCCGGGGCCGGGGATCCGGAACTCGGTGCACTTATACACATCGCCGTAGGCATGGCGGGCGATGGTGATGGGTTTTTTCCAGTTCTTGACCACCGGTTTCACGCAGTCGATCATGATGGGGGCCCGGAAGACGGTGCCGTCCAAAACAGCCCGGATGGTGCCGTTGGGGCTCTTCCACATCTCGTGGAGCTTGTACTCGTCCATCCGCTGAGCGTTGGGGGTGATGGTGGCGCACTTGACCGACACGCCGTATTTCTTGTTGGCCAGGGCGGCGTCCATGGTCACCTGGTCGCCGGTGGCGTCCCGGTTGGGCAGGCCCAGGTCGTAATACTCGGTCTTGAGGTCCACAAAGGGCAGGATCAGCTCGTCCTTGATCATCTGCCACAGGATGCGGGTCATCTCGTCGCCGTCCATCTCCACCAGGGGGGTGGTCATCTTGATTTTTTCCATCGGGGTTCCCTTCCTCTCTAATTTTTTTATAAAAGCAGCGCCGCCTTATTTGCGGTAGGCTGCGGCCAGCTGTTCCAGGGCGGGCAGGCTGCGCTTGACCTTCTCGGTCTCGATGCAGTAGGCCAGCCGGACGTACCCTTCCACCCCGAAGGTGTCGCTGGGCACCAGCAGGAGATCAAACTCCCGGGCTTTCCTACAGAAGGCGTTGGCGTCCGCCTCCAGGGCTTTGGGGAAGATATAGAAGGTGCCGCCCGGCCGCTCCACCTCGAAACCGTAAGCCGTCAGGGCGTCGTAGAGCAGGTTCATGTTGGTCTCGTAGACCGACAGGTCGCTGGTCACCCCCTGGCAGAGGGCCACCGCCCGCTGGATGATGCTGGGGGGGCAGTTGTGGCCGGTGAACCGGGAGATCTGGCTCATCATATCCACCAGAATCTCCTCCCCCTCGCAGCCGGGGCAGACCGCCACATAGCCCAGCCGCTCGCCGGGCAGGCTCAGGCTCTTGGAATAGGAAAAACAGGTCAGGGTGTGGGGGTAATAGGCCGCCGGATAGGGGGCCTTTTTGCCGTCAAAGACGATGTCCCGGTAGGGCTCGTCGCTGACGAGGTAGATCACATGACCGTATTCCCGGCTCTTCTCGGCCAGAATTTCCGCCAGCCGGGTGAGGGTGGCCTCAGAGTAGACCACGCCGGTGGGGTTATTGGGGGTGTTGATGAGGACGCAGCTCACCGCCGGGGTGAGCATCCGCTCAAACTCGTCCAAATTGGGCTGGAAGGCCGGGGCCTGGGGCGGGACGACTTTCAGGTAGGCGCCGGTGCCCTCCACATAGGGGCCGTACTCAGGGAAATAGGGCGCAAAGGTCAGCACCTCGTCCCCGGGTTTGGTCACCGCCCGGATGGCGTGGGCGATGGCCCCCGCCGCCCCGGTGGTGGGAAAGATATCCTCCGCCCGGTAGGCTAGGCCGAACTTCTCGGCCAGATGGGCCGCCACCGCCGCCCGGAACCCCGGGTCTCCCTGGCTGGGGCAGTAGCCGTGGAGGTCCACCGGGTCGCCCTCGGCCAGCAGCTGCTCCATGGCCCGGGTAAACTGGCCCGGGCAGGGCACGCTGGGGTTGCCCAGGGAATAATCAAAGACGTTCTCCGCCCCGATCTGGGCGGCCCGCTGGCGGCCGTACATGAAGGTTTCCCGGATGACGCTCTTCCGGCCCAGCATGGCGCGGTAGGTTTCGTTCAGCATTGAGATCTCTCCCCCTCTTGGCCCCCTGGGGGCCGTTTATTTTTCCCGGTGGGCCGAGGCGTAGCTCTGCTCCACCTTGATCACACAGATGTAATGTTCGTCCTGCTGGGTGACGAACTCCCGCAGCTGGCGGAGCACCTCGGCCCGGTCGCCGGTATAGCCCGCCGGCAGCACCAGGTCAAACAGGACGTTGGAGTGGGTGGTGCCCGGCACGATCCGCAAATCGTGGATGGAGAGGGCCGGGTCGATCTGGCGGATTTTCTCGTTCAGCCGCACCCGCAGAACCCCCACCCGGGCGTCCGAGGTGACGATGGGGTCGTAGTGGATGGTCAGCAGGATTTTTTCGTCCCGGCGGACGTCCCGCTCGATGTTGTCGATCAGGTCGTGGGCGTCCAGGGGGTCCACCTCGGCGGGGAACTCAATGTGGAGGGAGGCGAACTGCTGGCCCGGGCCGTAGTCGTGGACCATCAGATCGTGGACCCCCAGCACCCCGGGGTAGGACAGCACCTTGCGCTCGATCCGCTCCACCAGTTCGGGGTCGGGGCTCTCGCCCAGCAGAGGGCTCAGGGTGTCCATCACCAGGCCCCAGCCCGACCAGAGGATGAACACCGCCACCCCCACGCCCATCAGCCCGTCGATGATGTCCAGGCCGGTGATTTTGCACAGCACCGTGGAGGCCAGAACCGCCGCGGTGGTAATCACGTCGTTGCGGCTGTCGGCGGCGGTAGCGATCAGGGTATCGGAGCCGATGGCCTCGCCGATCTGGCGGTTAAAGCGGCTCATCCAGAATTTCAGGCAGATGGAAAAAAGCAGCACCCCCACCGACAGGACGCTGAACCCCACCGGCTCGGGCCGCAGGACCTTGAGGGCCGAATCTTTCAGCAAACTCAGGCCGATGGCCATAATCATGGTACTGACCGCCAGCCCCGCCAGATACTCATACCGGGCGTGGCCGTAAGGGTGTTTTTCGTCGGGGCCCTTGGCCGCCAGACGGAACCCCGCCAGGCTCACCAGGCTGGAGGAGGCGTCCGACAGATTGTTGATGCCGTCGGCCACAATGGCGATGGAGCCGAACAGGCTGCCCGCCGCCAGTTTGCCCACCACCAGAATCAGGTTGCAGACCACCCCCACCAGGCTGGCCAGGTTGCCGTAGGCGGTGCGGACGGCGGGTTTTTTCAGGTCCTGATGGTTTTTTACAAAAAGTCTCGTTAAAAGCTGTGTCAAGAAATCCTCTCCCTTGGGGAAATATCGGTTTTTATTATACCTTCCGTAATATCCGGAATGAAAAACCATGGATCTATTATAGCATCCTGCTTTACCATTTTAAAGTGCTGGGCGCAAAATTTTCCAGCCGCCGGGGCCCGGAAATAAAAAGAGCCCCGCCGAAGCGGAGCTCAGGGGCTTTATGAACCGCCCCATATTGTGCGGACAGTACAAAAAAGAGGCCTGCAAGGGGTAGAACAAGCGAATCAAAGACTGGCCTGGCGAAGCGAGAGCGGAGCCAGGCCAGTCTTTGTCTGGAGGCGCTCGTGGTTGTAGAAGTGGATGTACTCGT
>NZ_BQKV01000062.1 GCF_022180365.1 Faecalibacterium gallinarum | reverse complement strand
GGTTTTGAAGGAGGAGCGACCATTGTAAAAGAGTATATTGCCGCCCACAAGGACCTCATTCCAGCTAAACGCCAGCTGGTTGCGCCCCAGGGAAACCGTGGTCGCCGGTACACTACAGAACCCGGTGAAACTTACCAGATGGACTGGGGATTCACGGATGTTCTGGACTATGAGGGGAAAACCTACCGTGTTGCGTGCTTTGCCATGATCTGCCACCATTGTGGTCAGCAATATATTGAGTTTTTCCCCAACGCACGGCAGGAAAACCTGTTTATTGGGATGGTCCATGCTTTCCAGTACATGGGGGTT
>NZ_BQKV01000061.1 GCF_022180365.1 Faecalibacterium gallinarum | reverse complement strand
CAGAAAGACTATGAAACCTTTATGCAAGCCCTGGCCTTCGAGACAAAACTTTGCAAGCCACGGCATCCCTTTACCAAGGGCAAGGTGGAGCGGTTGGTTCGCTTTGTGAAAGACAATTTCCTGGCTGATCGAGTATTCTTCGATCTTACAGACCTGAATTGGCAAGCATTGGAATGGTGCAATAAACAGAACGGAACATACCGCCGTACCGTGAATGGTGCGCCGCAAAAGATACATGAAACTGTATGCGGAGAACAGCTGCGTATGGTACCGGAGGATTCTGTCCGAGTCTATCTCTGTCCGGAAAGAAAGATCTCCTTTGACGGCTTTGTAAATTACGAGGGCAGGCGTTTCGGTGTACCCTACAGCTATCCTGGTGCAACAGCGAGAGTAGAGCGCAGCGGCGATTTGCTGCGTATTTATTCTGCCGACCTAAAAGTTTTGCTGGCTACACATACCGTTACCTGGAGCCGCACCGACAGTTTCTGTGAAGGACAGTACGAATCCTTGGCACAGCCAGAAGAATTTCCCACAGCGCCTGTACAAACGC
>NZ_BQKV01000060.1 GCF_022180365.1 Faecalibacterium gallinarum | reverse complement strand
GGCGATTTGCTGCGTATTTATTCTGCCGACCTAAAAGTTTTGCTGGCTACACATACCGTTACCTGGAGCCGCACCGACAGTTTCTGTGAAGGACAGTACGAATCCTTGGCACAGCCAGAAGAATTTCCCACAGCGCCTGTACAAACGCAGCTTTTTCAGTTACCAAAACCCTCTCCGGATCTCTCCTTTGCCAAATTCGATTTTGACAAGGAGGACCAGGTATGAAGGAAACAATCTTTGAGCAGGTAGCGTCCGCTGCTTCTGCTTTGAAGCTGGATCTTTCCGCTGAGGAATTCGCGTTGTTCGCAGAAGAGCAGGAATTCTCGGAAGCTGGAATGGAGGCTGTACAGATGCTACTCGCCTATCTCAGCGAAAAGAAACAGCAGACCACCATTCAGACCTTATTGAAGATGAGTCGTCTTCCTACAAAAGCACCCAAGACCTTTGAGAATTTTGACTTTTCGCTGCTCAAAGGGAAAGATGTGGAACGCCTGAAAGTTTTGTCCTCCTTGAACGCTATCTACTCTCACCGCAATCTAGCCTTTATTGGCCCGGCAGGCACAGGCAAAACGCATTTGGCTCAGGCTTTCGGATACGCCTGCTGCCAGCATGGATTGAAAACCTATTTCATTAAGGCATCTGAACTCCGGGACCGATTCACGGCAGCCAGACGTTCTGGAAAGACCGATTCTTGTCTCAATGGCCTTGTGCGCCCCTCTTGCCTGATTATTGACGAGATTGGGCACTGTGCCTTTGACAAGGAGAATACCAGACTGTTCTTTGACCTGATTGACCGGCGTTACAACAAAGAAGGCAGTTTTAATATGATCTTCACCAGCAACAAGAATCCGGCTCTTTGGCGTGAAGATTTCGAGGAAGATGCCACTCTGCTGTGTACACTAGACCGCATCTTTGACGATGCCAC
>NZ_BQKV01000059.1 GCF_022180365.1 Faecalibacterium gallinarum | reverse complement strand
TGAGCCGGCAATAACGAAAGAATAACTAATCTATGAGTGCTGGGTTGTTGGCGCTCTTTTTTGTTTATTCTACTGGCTCTGGGGTTCGCCGACAAAAATTGGTTAAATGCTCCCGACAAAATATGGTTGCGATCTCCCGGCGCCAACAGAGTTGTCCAGAGAAGAACAAGCGCAGGTACGGAGAATCCAGGTTGTGCTTCAAAATGTTCCGCAATGGAGTGATGAGGAAGCAGTTCAGGCGGAAATGGCCGAACAGGGCGGCCAGGTGCTGTTCTGCAAATTCTTCAAGGAGCACAGCTCGTTTGCCATGCTGACAAAGGACTGCAATGGACTATATTCCATTGCATTTGTATTGGATTGTGAAATCTCTCCCAAAGAGCGAAAAGCCGCTGCACAGGAAGTGCGGCGGCTTTTGGAAGAACGCAGCAAAAGCTGGGATATTGATTTGTATACGCGTCCTGTGCCGGAACGGATGAAGTACGCGTCACTTTCTTTGGCTGTGTCTGCTTTGATACAGGCTTTTAGTAATCCAGAAAAGATTAAAGGATAAAATCAGCGCCCGCCCGAAGCAAAAGTTCCCATATGAATATCCAGCACAGCTCTGGGCGGCTGAATCAAAGCGTCCTCATACTGGCACGTCCATTGCAGATTCCGGCTCATCCGTCCATCCTCGACGCCATCCACCGTTTCGCCGTCTTTAATGGGATTATCGTTGGCCAGGATGTAAGAGGCCAAGTTGTAAGCGTGATTGACCACCCAGTTGGGGTCCATATCGTGGAAGTGATATTGCAGGTCCGGCAGATATAGTGTGCTCATGCCCACCGTGTCGATCAGCATATCCTCGGTGCCCTGGATGTTAAAGAAACGCACATTCACCCCGAATCGTATGAACCGGTCCGGCCCTTCGATCTGGTGGGAGCGTACATCCTCTGCCAGAATTAGTTTGCCACAGTTCTGGAAATAGAACGCCTCACAGGTAGGGTACAGTTCCGCCAGAGCGTCCAAGAAGTCAGTGTCCAGGTTGGCCCGTTCCAAAGTCGGAAGGGCAGCCGCCAGCATATCGGTAGCGATCACCTGATATCGGCACTCCCGGAAGATCCGGTCCCGGTCCTCCTGGCAGTCCCACATCTGGCTCTTCAAAAAGGCATCGAAGCCTTTTCCCTTGAACTTATCGCATTTCATCACCATCAGCTGGACCGGGCATTTTCCGTCCTTGAATTCCGCGATATGATCCAGAGCGGCAAAGCCGGCCATCTTGCTGTCGTAACAGAAACACTCTGCCGCGCCGATGTGTTTCTCCATCGTGGAAGTCATTTTTTCTTTGTCCGGCATGGCCACTGGCTCTTTGAACAGCATTTGAATGAGGTAAGGTCCCCCGGGCTGGGGGCCTTTTTTGTCATCCAGGTTTTGCTGGAATACTTTATTGCTCATTTGCTTTCCTCCTTCTTCTCTGGGAACAGCTTCCACCGGAATTCCAGTTCTTTCTGGACAAACTCTTTCGGCAGGCCACGGGGATTGGCGATGAGATACCATACCCGAAAGGTGCGTTTCTTCGGATCTGTTTCCTGCTGGTAGAGCTGATAGCCCGCCTCATCCTCCTGCGTCCACTGTCCTGTCTGCCGCTTGGCCTGCACAAAAGGTTCCACCACCTGGTCCAGTTCCTCTTTGGTACGGCTTGAGGCCCAGGCGTGATCCACATCCTTGGCGTGGGAGAGATGGAACAACATCGAGCCCATCCCGTTCTTTGCCTTATGCTCCGGCGTTCCGCGCAATTCCACCTGACGGCGGTACACCGCCAGCTGTTCCGCTGTTCCGTACCGTTCCACCATCTGCTCGTCCACATGGATGCGCCAGCTGTAGTCCTCCGCCTCAGTGAAGGGGGCGCAGACCGGCTGTAATGCCTCCACGGGGTCTGCCTCAAAGCGGTCGATAAAATCGAGGTAGTGGGCTTTAATCAGAGGCAGGAAGGTGTCCAGCAGCTCAATGTCCAGCCGCAGGTCCTCTGTCAGCATCCGAAAGAATGAACCGCCTGTTGGAGATTCAATTCTGAAAGAGTAGAGGTAGTCATCTCCCTGCTTTATGATACAGCTGAAGCCCATCTCCACATTTCCATGGCCGATTTCGTAGTCTATGTAGTTGTAGCGGCTCCGGTCAAACCAGATCTGATAGGTCAGCCCGTTTTTCGTTTTCTTTTTGAAGTCGCCTTTTTTCAGACGCTTCCAGCCCTTTTCCTCCAGGCCCAGGCCGTTCCACAGGTAGTCCAGAAGCTCCTGAAATATATCTGCCGGGCGTTTTTGCTCCACGGTCTCCACCTCCTGGCAAAGCTTTTTCTGGAATTCAACTTCTGCCTTCACGGGTCGTCCTTGTTTTGCGCCATTGCTTGGGCGATCTGTTTCATAGCCATGTCGATATAGAGATACACCCCATCACGATCACAGTGGAACAGGTTGGAGTAGCATGTGCTTTCGTTCGGGTGAAGGGGATTCGGTTCCACTACTTCGGTGGCTTCCAGCAGACCAGTACCCAGTTCAGCCGCAGCAGTAAGAGCCTTTTTCAGAACAGCAAACTGCCCATCGCTCCAATGTTTCTCCAGATCTTCCAGTACCTTTGGTTCCTGCTCCAGATCCCGGAGAAGCTGCAAAACCTGATTTGGAGACAGGTACACGCCGGAGCAGTAGTTTTCAATGATTTGATTTTTTGCCGGATTAGGCAAGTCCGTTGGCACCACCTGCGCCCAGGGGGTGAAGTACCGGACATATTCCGGCTTCTCCTCCATCAGGAAGGAAAAGCTGCTCCCTCTGGTGTAATAGTAGTCCCGGAAAAAGCCCTGGACCACCGCAATATAAAAACCATGGCTTTTATCAAACAGCTCGTCCGGTTCTGTTTCTGCCCCAACCCGCAGGGTGTCCAGATACTTTTCTGCATAGAACTCCTCCATTCCATGCTGCGCTGCAAGGGCCAGAACCTTTTCTTCCTGTCCCTGCCGTATCCAGGTTAGGGGAGTAAAATACCATTCCTGTATTTCGTCTGGCGAGATCGGGTGAAAACTTACATCGTATCCCATAAAAGTCCTCCTTAGTAATCAAGCAGGATGGGCACCTGCTGTTCCTCGGCAAACCGCATGGCCCGCCAGAACATGGAGAAGGCGAACTTGGCCAGGGATTGAGTGTCATACTGAGTGTGTTCCGGGATGTCCGCCTTGCTGTACTGTCCGTCCGGGCCTACGGCCCCGTCTACTGGGTACCCTTCCGTATCCGCCCAACCAAGGATGGTATCCTCGTCGGCCTGCCATGCCAGCTGGTTCAGCTTCTCCAGCTCCTTCCGCAGTCCGCCCACCGTGGCGATCGCGGCGATGTTATCGGTGGGCAGAGGTGCCTGGAAGAAGAAGGCATCCGCCAGAGGCAGCCACCAGGTAACCCCGCGGAATAGGGACCATACCCGTTCTTCATCCGATCCAAGGCGAGCGATCAGGGGATGTTCCCCGAAGTTCCAGTCCTTTTCCACGGTAGGGGGAACCGGCTCATCGTATGTATGGCAGGAGGCCACCAGCAGCATAGCGCCGAAGGCATCCCAATCAGGCTTGTCGGTGTAATAGGGCTTCTCGTTATCCTCCGGCCAGGGAGTATAAGGAGGCTGGCCCGGCTGGGAAATGGCGCTCAAGATCTGATCCCGCCAGCTTTCCACCGCCGCCTGGACCTCAGCCGGGGACATTTCTTCCTCATTATCAGCAGCTTCTCCATCCGGCGTGATTTTTTGAAAGCCCCACCCGTTTTCCTCCGCCCACTGCTGAACAACAGTTTTCCAGTTGTGAGAATAGTACCGGGTCAATGTTCCGGCGTAGATATCAAGTCCCATAGTGACGCCTCCTTTTTTGCTTGATCAAAGCCGTTCCAGGGTACAGTCGTGCCCGGAATGGTCCGTATCCAAAATGATTTCCACAATGGTGTCCATAGTCTCTTTCCCGGGATTACGGACGCTTTTTTCATAGGCCAGCCACTGGATGTGGATGGGTTGTCCATACTCATGCCGCCCAAAACCGCCCCGGAGAATATCGTTGAAAGCGTTCAGGTTCCGACCGATCTTTCGGTCCAAACCAAAGGTCAACACCCGCTCCACTTCGTCATAAAACCCGGCCATGTTAGAAAAGCGGCGGCCGTCGATGGTAAACTCCTCTCTCATGTCCATATGAACGGCTCCTTTAAATGGTATTTCCCCATAATTTTCTTTTCCAGAGCTTCATAGGCATCCATATCCTCTGGCTGCGCCGGAATACCCTTTTCCCACCAGTAACCGTTCCCATAGTAGAAAGACATAGCCCAGTAATAAGGCAGGTCATGGCTGAATACCGCCACTGCCATGACATTGGACACTGACGCTGCCAGCGGTGAGCGTTCCACGATCTGGGAGGCTTCCTCATAGGAGATCCCCACCAGTTCCACCAGCAGGCGCTTCACCAATTCGCAGAAGCTGTACTGGTTGAATACGACCTGACCATCCTCATCTTTGAACACAAGTCCATCTCTCACCATGGCATTTCGCTCCGTTCCTTAACCTACAGCCTTGGCATGGGCATAGTCCCGTTAAGTCATTTCATACAACAGGGCTGTATTGCCCTGCACCAGTTCCAGATAGGAGCGCAGTGTTTCCAGCCCGCTTTGCACCGCCTCGGTGGGCAGATCCCAGTCCGGGGCGATCTCCGCGGCCAGCTCCGGGAGGTCCCGCTCCCGGAGAGCTGCCAGCACATTAGACGCCAGTTCTCCCTCCAGCAGAGCGCAGTCCAGGGTGTCCTCCGTCTGGGGAGCAGGAAAACGGACATCCAGACTGAGCTCGCTCTCACACCAGTCCCAGATGGCCATATAGACTGCGCCGGAGCAATCGCCGCCTGACAGTTCCTGCCGCTGGCCCTCTTTGAGAAGATAAAAGGATGCGATCTGTGACATGGTGATTCCTCCTGAATGTTATTCTTTTTCCATCAGCCCTTCTGCCTGCATCCGGATCACATAGAAAGCCCGCACCCAGTCCAGCTCCTGCTCCATGGATTCCTCCAAAGCCAGCAGGCGGCGCTTTCCTAGCCTGCGGTCCAGGAGGGCAAAAATGCGGACAAGAGGATTCTCGCTGACAAGGCTTTTCTCGATGCTCTGGTTGTCAAAGATACCAAACGCCTCATAGAACACCTTTTGGTCAAAGGCGCCCTGCTCCAGCGCAAAGGCATGAGCCTGGTTGATGGCCTCTTTTGCGGAGCCGCAATCTTTCAGCGTTGTGGACCGCAAATGATGAAATTTCGTCCACACATTCTCAAAATAGGTGTAGTAGTTGCTCTGCAGCACTTGCACGCCGTCCATGCGAATGGCTGCCCGGCCCTCATGGTCAGCACTTTTGCTATAACTGGTGGCAAAATACTGGATGTGGCCCCGAAGCGCCGGGCACAGGTAATCATTTTCCAGCTTGTTCCGGATTCCGCTCCAAGTTGGCATAGCGACCGCCTCCTTTCGGCTGTGGCTGCGGGTAAGGTAAACTTCCCAATTGATTAAAATTTAAAGATTACATACAATCCTCGATATATGATCGTTCTATAAATTCTTTTACTGCAAATAGATCTGTAAACTCCACATACCGGGGAAATCCGTCCGCATTATGTGCTGAGTAAGTCAAATGGAACATATAGTAGATGTCCCTTCCTATTCCGCTTCTGACAACATATAGCACATCATCATTGGAATCACACTTCGCAACCGCCCGGATTTTTTTGCCGGATAAGAAGTGGCCTTGTCCTATTTCTTTGTTTAGTTCAACGACAAATGCTCCGTCCGCCTGTGTGAGGGGAAGCAGATACCAGTTAAAATCCTTACCATATTTATCGTACAGATCACAGAACATTTCTTCTAATGTCATTGTTCATTTTTCCTTCATCCATTTACAGTTCAGCTCTCAACCGCCGCGCTGTTTTTATTGCTCATTGAGATACCTCGCCAACTTCTTCTCCAGCAGTTCTGTCATATCATTGCAGAGGCGCTTTACTTTGTCCTGCTCATGGGCATAGTACCAGATGGTTTCCTCTCCGGGGCGAAGCAGGAGCAGGTCGCCGTCTGCTTCTTTCCAGAACTCGCCCAGCACACAATACCGCTCTCCATGAATGGTCAGATCAAACATCCTGGAAAGGGAAAGGGTCACGCCTGTGGATACCTGGATGCCGGCGGTCAGCAGGAAGAGTGCCCGCACCTGGGACGGGAGCGTGAAGTCCAGTACGCTTTCTTGATTCCAAATCTGTTCCTCCGTGGCGGCGGGCTTGATCTCGTCAGAGGGGTCAAGCACCTTTGCCAGCGCCTTAGAGAACTTGGGGTAGCGGTCAAATAGCTCCGGGTTGTTGGCCTTGAATTCCTTTTGTTTTTCCCGCTGTACTTTTTTCTGCTCCTTGCAGAACGTGTCCAGCTCGGCCAGATACCGCTCCTGGTAGAGATTGCTGGCCTCAAATGCGATCCCGCCCTTTTCCAGAATGGCGATGGCTCCTTTTTGGCTGCCAAACACCGGGACCCACTGAAAGCCGTGTCGGCAGGGCTTCAGCTTCAGAAATTCACCACGACTGAGCAGGGTTTCCAGCTCCGACTCGTGCTCGTCCCACCAGCTCCGCCAGGTTTCGGGCGTTTCCCGCCCCTCGACCAAGTCCAGGAGTTTTGCAGTCAATGATTCTTTGTTCATAGGCATCCACGCTCTTTCCCAACCATCACTTCCACATTACTCGGTAGCACAAAGTTCATTCATTTTTGGAATCAGTAATTTCTCCATCCACTGACAAACAATCTCAAAGGTATTGTTGATTTTTTCTTCATTTCCTATATCAAGATATATTTCATTGTCTCTTAAACTGTAAAACAGTGGTTGCGTGTTGATGTCTGGTTTGGCATAACCATAAGGGTCGTATGGACGGGTGTTGATTATATAGCAAACCTCTATGCTTATGCTATCCTTTGTGTTCCCGCCAAATGAGGAAAATGCAATCAAATAGGTGAAATTTTTACTGTGCCTCGTAAGTGTTTTGTCGGATTTTTTATACTTGAAGCCTAAATGTCCGTACTTCCCTTGCAACTTGGTTCCAAGCATTTGCATTGCTTCGTTAAAGTCCATTGTGCCCCCTCCATTTTCACATCGTAAAAATAAATATAGTTCATTTCTCCGTTTCAGAGGGGGCAGGAATAGATGCTCATGGCCCCGTAATCGGTGTGTAGGACAAGCCCGCTTTGGGTAAAGGCGAAATTCGTTTGCCGCACCACGAAGGGATCGTCCATGGTGGCTAGCAGCTTGCCGGTGCCATAATCCCATAATTCAATGGGGGAGCTGCCACGCTCCTGCTGAACGGCCATCAGACTGCCATTTGTCCGTACCATGCAGGTGTCTGAAAAACTCAGCCCCTGCCGGACAGGGAAGGGGAATGGATTGTCCGTCTCCTCTCCGGTCTGGGTCAGATAGAACTTGCCGCCCACCGAGAAGCACTGGTCATCCGGTGAGAAAAAGGGATGCCAGCCCGCATTGGGAATCACTACTTTTTGGGCGGACTTCAAATCGACCAGCACATACTCACCCTCGGTGACGCGGTAGGCCGCTTTGCTCTGCCGGGGAGAGAGCATCCCGAAGCAGTAGTAGGCAAAATTTGGGTCTTTTGACTTCTTGCATTTTACCGTTTCCCGCCATATCTCCACGCTGCTGCCAAAATCAAAGACCACGATTTCCTGGCCCGTGTACCACAAGGCCAGATCGCCGCTGGCATCCAGCATGGTTTTCATGCTGTTTTTCTTGTTGGCAAAGGGCGTGATCGTATGAGTGAGGAGAGAAAGCTGCTCCAAAAGATAGCCGTTGTTCAGCAGCAAGGTATTATTGGGGCAGAGGACCTGCTCATAGGTCATCCGCTTGGCACCCAGAGAGACTGTTTTGAGGATTTCTCCATTGCCATCGAAGTGGTAGAGGATCTCGTCCTCAAAATCTCCGGCTATCCTCGTCAGAAAGAAGTCATCCCGTGTGAGGGCGGCAGCCAAGGGCATAAAGCCGTTGCTGTCCTTCCCGACAAAGCGGTGGCACCGCGCCTGCCCAACAACGGCGTCTGGATTCTGATAGATGAATCCTTTCCGCATCTGGCCCATCATGGCACTGGCCGCCTTGCTCTTGACCTGGAAGGCGGAATCGCACAGAATCTCCTTGACCTTCCCGCCGTTCAGGCAGGTTCGGATGGTTAGGCCGTCTATTTCAATCTGCCACTGCTTGTTTGTGGCGGGATTGAGGAAGGTTCTTTTCATTGGCGCAGGCACCTCCTCAATCAAAATCCATCCAGACCAGGTGTTTTCCGCAGTGGAGGCACTGGAACAGGTAGCACTGCAGGTGCCCGCCATTGACGGATTCCTGAATCATTTCCTTATGTTCGTCATCCCACATTGGATTGTCCAGCACATCCTCCAGTACACCCAACGCCCGCAGTTCTCTGGCACCCACACGGCCAAGATAGGCGCAATAGTCGCCGCAGTGGGCACGCCAGTATTCCTGTTGCCAGCCACAGTAGCCAGGAGTTCGGTGGATGAGTTCGTCCAACCGGGCCGAGTCCTCCACGCCATCGTCCACGGAGCAATCGTCCTGGAAGCTGCCGTCATATTTCCGGGCCGCCTCGCCGCTGGCGATACACTCCGGGCACAGACACTCAATATCCTCCACGGCGTAAAAGGGCCCTGAATAGAAAATGCAAGTCGTCTTGCCGCAGCAGTTGCAGGCAACACCATCCGCGGACTCCTCAAAAGCGCCGGTTTCCAGAGGGTTCGGGTGATACCGGAAGGTGGGCAGACCCAGCTTGGCCTGCCGCTCCTTCTCTTTCTGCTTTTCCTCCGGCGTTTTGGGATTGGGGAGGGCGTAGTGGTTGCCCCAGTTTTCTGCATATCCCTTCAAAGTGCCCAGCCTTTTAAGGATTTTTTGATCGGAACGATTTCCGATTTGGCAGAGTAGTTCATAGGCATCCTTCTTGAAGTCCAGCAGATCATACACATCCACCAGCACCTCCTCGGCCTGTTTGTCTTCCGACTGCTCCAGTTTCTCCTTGAAGGTATAGAGAGCACGGACACTGTCCGGGTCTCCCTTTGCTGCTCGAAACTGCTTTTGAAGGTCGATATATTGTTTTCGGTATTCGTTCATGGTTAAGTTCTCTCATCAATCCCACCAGAGATACCAGACAGTGGACTGCCGCAGCACATCAGCCAAAGCGCCCAGGGTGGCATCCTCCGGACCCTGGTCGATGACATCGGGGCAGAAGCCATACAGCTCCGCCGCTGTCTCCATGGCCTTCTCTTTGGGGACGGGGGCGGGGAGGGCAAACTCCAGCTCGTCATGGCTCATGGCCCCAGGCACCGCGCCGTACCGCTCGAACCAGTATTTGGCCGCAGCCATCAGCTGGGGCGTGTCGGGGCAGTCGTTCCAGTTACCGAAGGGCAGCCAGGCGAAGATCTCCCAGGGGTTCTTCACCGGGATTTTTGCCAGGATCAGGGGGTGGGTCATATCGGTATCAGAATCCCAGTAGCAGGAGAAACGGTTATTCTCATAGCCGCCCTCCATCTCGCCTAGGATATCTTCTTCCCAGTCCATGTCATCGTCTTCGGCTTCCTCACGGCGCTGGTCGATTTGTTCTTCCAGAACGGTTTTGCCGTCCAGGATGGGGGCGGCCAGCATCTTCTTCCGGTACTCCGTTATGGTCTTTAGATCAAATTCGTAAATGTCCGCATCATGTTCCGGGTCGGCATTCATTACCAGACACTCCAACAGCGTTTCGTCATCCGCCTTGATGAGCACCGGAACAAAGCCTTCTTTGATACTTTCCCGTTTGGCATAGCTGTATGCCGACATGATGGGATCATCGTCCTTCATGGAGGGGAAATAGGTACATTCACAGTCCAGATACTCCATCAACGCCTCAGCCAGTTCGGAGGGTTCCAGCGTGTCCTCGTCGAAGTCCTGTCCCTGCCAGTTGGTGAAGCGTTCCTCGATCACCTTTGCCATGGCCTGGTAGTAGTCCTCGTCAAAGGGGATGAACAGTGGGGCCTTAAACTGGAACTCATCGGAGTAATACTTTTCTGGGCCGAGATATTCCAAGGCATAGTTTTCAATGTCACGAGGGAAATTGGGACTGTCAGGTTCGCCATAGTAGTAAGAAGTAAATGCTCGCCCAATCTTATTGAACATCGGAACCATAATCTGCCCGTTCAGTTTGTCCCGAATAAACGCCCGCAGATCCACACTGGCAGGGTCGGCTTTGACCTGTTTGGCCACTTCGCCGTATTCGTTCAGAAAGTCCTTGCCCATCAGATCATGCTCTATGCACCAGCGCAGGTAAATGGCAAAGAGGTTATAAGCATTTATGGGGTCAATGGGCAGCCCCTTCTCCTCAATGCTCTCGATATGATAGGAGACATCGTCCATCTCACCGTCAAAATCATCATTGGAAAGAGTGCCCCGAGTGATGGCATCCTGGCGGTTGGGCTTCACCACAAAGCTGATGCCCTCCATCTTATCCAGCAGAGCATCCGCGTCGTGGGCCAGTTTGAAATCCATCTCATCCCGGTAGAGGGGGATTACCTGGTAAAAGTTGACCTCCTCGTCACTCGGCAGGATGCAGACCTCGCTGCCATCCTCGGTGCCCTGGGGACCGGTCAGAATGGCGGCGCAGAGCTTGGTGTTTTCTGCAAAGACCTCCTGCTGGTCCAGGGTGTGGCCAAAGCCCAGCCAGGTGTCGCTGGCAATAGGCAGACGGGCAAGGTCTTTCAGCAGGCGGATGGGCCAGTACCACCGCTCGTTTTTCATGTCCTCGTACTTCAGCTTCCAATCCTTGGGCAGCGCGATGGCCAGCTCCGCCCGCTCAAGCTTGTACTCTGCCAGCTCCTCCGGCACATTCATCCGATGGGCACCCATGCCCATGGTGACCAGGGTATAGTAGTCATGTTCCTCAGAGGGCGGCACCACGCAGATGTCCACATGGATGTCGGGGGAACTCAGTTCGTGAAACACGGTCTCGAAATTGCCGAAATACTGCTGGATGTGCCCCTCGATGACCTCCATTTCCTCCTCGGAGTAGACCTCGGGAGCGCCGGTTTCCTCATCCTGGGACGCGTCGCCGTCCGGTTCATCGGGCGTTACAGGGTCCGGGTCATCTTCTCCTTCATCTTCCGGGCTGCCCTCTGACGGTTCCCAGGAGATTTTCAGGGTCATCTGATCCTCGGGCAGAGAGACGCCCGGGCTGCGGGTGATGGTGTGCTTATCATCTGCGGAAAAGCCAATGGTTTCTCCATCCTGGAGCTCTACGTCGTTTTCCAGCACATAGGCAACAAGGCTGGCCAGGAAGTCCCGCAGTTGGTTGGGGTTGGCGTCGGTGCCTAGCACTTCCATCTCGTCCTTGCCGAACACATCCATGCCGTAAGTATAGCCGTTCATGCCGTTTTCGTTCCGGTACAGGCCGAACCAGACCCAGTTGAAGATGGGCAGCTCGTCATCCGTCATCATATCGGCAAAGCCCTCATAGAAACGGGGCTCAAACACCACGCCGCTGGTATAGACACCGGTGGCGTATTTCTGGCGGCAGCAGGCGGCCAGCATCTTGGTGAACAGTTTGCCCTTTTCCAGCAGGTCTTCCTCTTTGCCGAGAACCGCCACCATGATGTGGGCGCGGTGCTCCTTGGCGATCTTGACCGCATCCTCCCACATATAGTTGTTTTCTGCGTTGGCCTCGGCCTCCCCACCGGGGATAGGAGAGGTAGCCAGGCTGACGGCAGCCAGCATATCGCCCACCTCAAAGACCAGGGCGTCATCGTCTTTTTCCTCGCTGGCGTCGTATTCATCCACGGCGATATCCCACTTTTCCTTCATGTCCTGAATGAACTGAGCCTTGTCCCATTCTCCCTTGGACAGCAGCACAAAGCCGGTAAAGACACCTTTGTGGTCGCTCCCGTCCTCAGCCTCAGCCCGCATGGCGATTTCCTCCTGGCACTGCCGGATAACAGCCGGGGCGTCCTTGTCCTCGGGGTCCAGCTCGGCCCACCGCTGGGCGTAGGGGATGGCCTGTTCCTCCTGGTGATGGAGATATTGATATCCATAAGCCATCCGCATATTCCATTGGGCTTTGTCCTGGCCTTCCTCCCGAACCGATTCCAGCAGTTCAATGGCCCGGAGCAGGGCTTTTTCTGCCTTGCAGTAGGGCGGTTCCTCCTGATGGTCGCCCAAAACTGCGTAGTTTTCCAGCGCCCGGGCCATGGCATAGACGATACGGTAGTTCCGTAAGTCCTCCGGGATGGCGTTCAGTGCCTGAATGCAGCGGGTGTACTCGTCCTCGTCGTTCCACTGCTCCAGCTGCTGGAAGAATTCTTCCTCATTCTGTGGGGTGTAAGGAATGTAGTCCATGCCCGTCAGCGTCTCGTCCAGCTCGGGGATCTGATCCTCATCGTCCGGTCCCTCCTCGGGCGGCGTTTTCAGATTCACGGTGCCTGCCTCCCGGCGGAAGGTGTGGAAGCTGGCCCAGGGAACGTCGCTTTCTTCAAAGAACGCTTTGGCCATCTGGAGCGCCGTGTGAATGTCCCAGGCGATGAAGTCTACATAGCCGCAGAAAAGGCCGGTGGCTCCGCCGGTAAGGGTGAGCACCTCTGATCCATCCCCGGTGGTGAACACTTCTTCCAGTTTGTCCCGGAAGTCGAAGATCTTATCCGTTCCTTCCTCCTCCCGCAGGGTGTCCAGTGGATAGCAGAAGAAGCCTGCCGCCGCGCCGTCAGCATGGAGGTCATCCATAAAATCGTTGTCGGCATTCAGGTAGCCGTTGATGAGCGGCACACAGTTGGTGGAGCCGGCGATCACATCCAGTCGCCAGTCGGCGTCCGGGTCCTGGTTGGGCTTCATTTCATAGCCGAGGTAGCTCTTCAGATAGGTTTCCGGGTCAGTGGAAAGATTCGCTCCCTTTTCCTTCAGCTTGTCCGGCAGCTGGGACATGGGGATGGATGGCTCTGCCTTGGGCTTTTCAAGCACATCGAAGTCGTCAATGTACCACATGTGGGAAATCTCGCCCAACACCTGGTCGGTGAGGGTGGTGAGCATCCACCATACCCGGCCCTCCGCCTCCCGGAGCATGGGCAGCAGCTTTTCGCAGTAGGCGGAGAGGGAGAATCTGTTTTCGCCCTGCTCTTCCAGCCAGACCTGCACGTCCTCCCCGGAGATGTCCCAGCCATCGTCGGTGCGCAGACCGATGCTTCGGATGGGCTGACGACCCACCAGGATGTTCCAGTGCTCCAGCACCTCCTTGGGGGCATGCTTCTGGAAATAGATCAGCTCAAACAGCTTGACCTTGTCCCCCTCCGGAGTAAGGATCAGCTCGTACTTCTCGCCGCCCACGCCCATCTCGAAGGAGATTTCATCAAACGTCTGATTCAGAATCCCTTCCACCCGGTCCACCAGCTCCTGGCCCCGGGTGTGGTCCTTGTCCTCGTCCATCATCCGGCGCAGCTGGGCTTCCTGCCGGGCAAAGTCTTTCCATGCAGATTCTGTCCGCTCCCGGAAGCACTCCGAAAACTGCGGCAGGGAAATGCCCTTCTTGCACGAGTCGATCAGTTCCTCAATGTCCTGTCGGGTGTTGAGTTTGGGATCATCACCAGGATGCAGTTCCAGAGCTTTTTCAAAATACCGCAGAGCACGGCCCTCCTGGTCCAGGTAATACCAGGCATACCCCATTCGGAAGTTCCAGGAATAGGTTTCGCCCAGCTCTTCCTGGTGGGAATTCATCAGCTGGATGGCCTGCTTGAGCAGCTGCCGCCCTGCGGGCTGGCGGGGGACTGCCAGGTTGTTGTAGGCCCGGGCCAGCTCCATGTCGGTCTCCGGGGTACGCTCCGCTTCAGGCAGGGCGGTCAGGGCGTCAACGATCTTCTGGTGCTGGTCTTTCTCATGCCACTTCTGACACTGCTGCAAAATATCCATATCCGGGTCCTCCTCGTCCTGTTCTGGTTTCCAGTCTTCGATTGGCTGAAACGCACCATTCCCGTCCCGCTCAAAGGCGCAGGGGGCGGGGGTGTTCAGCAAGGGGATAATATCGGGGTCATCGTTGCAGATGGTGTTGAGGCCGTAAATACCGGCATTGTTGGGGTCATCCATGTAAGCGTCGCTCTCGTCACCGGCGGTGAAGCGCCAGCCGCTGTCCCAGTCGCCGTCCGGCTTCTCCCGGTAACAGTAGCCAACCTTGCAGCCCTCCACCGTGATGCGATTGGTGGCAATGCAGCCACTGGCTCCTGACCAGTCGGGGAGCAGATTCTTCATGTCCTCTGCCTTCACATGGTAGTCCCGGTTGCGGCCGGCGGCCTCGTACAGTTCCTTCCGCAGCGCCTCCACATCCCGCGCCATCTCCTGGATTTCCTCGCCGCTCATCATCTCACTGAGGTCATAGGCCAGAGGATTTTGAGCAAAATCCGCCAGGGCCTTGTTCATGGCGTTATGTTCCTCTGGCGTGGCGGTGATGCGGATGCAGCGGGCGGGGGTGTTGTACTCGTCCAGGTCCTGGAGGTTTACACTGCCGCTGACGCTGCACTCCAGCAGGATGGCAGCCAGATCGGTGACCACATCAATGGCGAAGTGAAAGTCCATCTCCACGCCGCCCGAGTGGGTGAACTCCAGATACTCCACAGTCTGGTGGAAGTCCCAGTTTTGCTTGTCCAGTCCGATTTTGGCAAAAATCTCGCTGAGGGGGATTTCCTCTTTGTTTTGATCTGCCAAAAAGGCCACAAGGTTCAGGCTGTCATCCGAGCCTCCGATAAAGTTGCCCCAGTATTTTTTGATATACACCCGTTGCACCTCCTTTTACTCCGGCCACTCATCTCCGTCACAACGGCTGATGAAGTCATAGTGCAGACTCTCAAAATAGTCGTTGGGATAGGATTCACCATCCTGATGAAGCTCCAGCCCGTCCAGATCCATCATCTTATTGATATAAGCAAGAGTCGTATGGATACCCGCGATATGCTCGTCCTGAAGCAGCCTGGCCAGTATGTCTTTTTGCTCCGGGGTCAGTGCGACGAGAAGATCATTCTTCGCCTTATTGTTCTCTGTCTTGGGAAAACCATCACCCTTGACCCACCGGGCAGTGATGCTGTCTTTCCGCTCCACAAGTCCGTCAATGAATGCTTTGTACAGTGCCAGCTCCTTGCTCATGCTGATCCTCCATCCCCAGGCATTTTACTTGCGGATTAGGCTCCCGTCATCTACGAAAGCGGCTTCCCGGATGCGCCGGAGAGATTCCGGCTCCAGCAAAAACTCCCGTAGGTTCGGGTCCTCAAAGAAGGACATAGGGCGTACCTGTGTTGGCCCGGCAACCGCCCACAGCCGTGATGTTGCCAACCGCTCCGCTGTCTGGAGCGCCTTCTCCCGCTCGCCCAGATAGAGATAGCGGGCGATGGCGTCCCGATAGGAAGAGTCCGCCAGGGGAATGCCCTGAATCTCCTCAAAGAGAGCTACGGCATCCCTGGCCGTTCCGAACATACAGCAGTGGTTGTACAGCTTCCGTTTGGTGTCTGGATCGTCCGGCGAGAGCTTTTTATTCTGCTCTGCCAGCTTTGCCCTGAGCTGCTCCTTTGTCTGCGGTTCCTCCGGTTCATGGTAGGGGTGGTTCTTGTCGTTGTCAGCAAAGGGCATAACGCCCCGCTTGAGGTAGTCCATCAGGATGTCACAGAAACGATCCCGCTGGGGGAGGCCATTCTCAGACCGGATACGTTCCTGTTCCTTTATCAACGCCTCAATCAGCTCCTGCTCCCGATGGAGCTGGATGGCGGCCACCGTCATGGCGATCATGTGTTCATCACTCACATTGCTGTAATACCACTCCTCCAGCCAGGGGAGAATAGTCAGATCCAAATCCAGTGCCTTTTCATAGTCCATGTTGAAGTAGGCGACCTCGGCCTTGACCGCTGCTACCTGATGGGGATATTTACTGGCAAAGCATTCCAGGGTGTCCAAGGCTTCTTCTTTGCCGTCCATAATCTCATAGCAGATCATACGGACTTTCTTGGGCAGTTTCACGACATCCATAGCACGACCTCCTTTTGTGATATTTTATCATATTCTGGATGTAAAATCATCATTTTTTGTTGTGTGTGCCCATGCGCTGAACATTGGCGAGTCGGATAAGAATGCTCACAGCCTAGAAGCAGGCTGTGATTCGGGGCTGGATTTTCTAAAACAATATAAAATTATTGTTTTTCAATAAAAAGATGTTGCAAATCAATGCGTCTCGTGGTATGATGAAGCCATAAACAGAAAACAGGAGGTTTTGGATATGAACTGGAGCAGCAAAAATAGCATCTGGCTATCCCGGCTGTGTGTGGTGTTGTTTGGGGCGGCAGCTTTGGCTATTTTGATCTCGGCCCCCTGGCTGGTAAAGGCATTTGTGGAGTTCAGCCGCGTCCCAATGGGTCATCAGGGCGAGCGCCTGCTGCTGGCCACGCTTTATACCGGCGGGGTGCCTGCCCTTTATATTCTCTGGAAACTATGGCGGCTGCTGGAAAACATCCAGGGCGGAAAAGTTTTTATCCCCCACAATGTACAGCTGCTGCGGCGGATCAGCTGGGGTTGTGCTGTGGGGGCGTTTATCTGTCTGATTAGTGGATTTTATTATCTTCCCTTTTTTGTTATTGCAGCCTGTGCGGCCTTTATGGCGCTGATCGTGCGGGTTGTGAAAAACGTCTTCCAGCAGGCGCTGCTGTTACAGGAAGATGCAGATTATACCATCTGAAAGGGGGAGAGGGAATGCCTATTGTTGTAAATTTGGATGTCATGATGGCGAAACGTAAAATTTCCGCCGGGGAGCTTGCCGCGCGGATTGGCATTACTCCTGCCAACCTTTCCATACTTAAAAACAATAAGGCCCGGGCGGTGCGTTTTTCTACGCTGGAAGCCCTTTGCCGGGAGCTACAGTGCCAGCCCGCCGATCTTTTGGAATATCTCCCCGATGAATGACCCTTCCCAGAACGGAAAAAGGAGGACCCTTTTATGGACGCCCGTAGGAATGATGCTGTTTGTTTTCAAGGGGCTTCAGAGGCAATTTTGTCCGCTGGCTCTGGCTGCAAAGCCCAGAATTACCCTGAAAAAGTGATGTTTTGTCCCGAACGAGGGGAGCGTGCTGCTGCCTTGCTTTGCCTTGGGATGGGGGTGCTCTATGCACGGTGGGTGCTGGAACCACCCGCAGTTCTCTGCCAGCAGGGCCAGTGGATTCTGGCGGCAGTGCTGGGTTGCTTCTTTGTGTGCGTGGAGGTTTCCGCCCGGCTCTGCCGCATTGCATGCCCGCGGGAAAGCTGGTTTTGGGCCGCCGTATTTCTGAGCCAATCCATTGGCTGCGGCCTGTTTGGGAACCGGGAACTGGAATTTTTCCCGTTTCTGCTCTCCCATTTGGCCGCTGCCCAGTGGGCGCTGGTGCGCTGCGGGGGAGCGGTGTCCCTGCCTGTGGGGGCGCTGCTGCCGCTAGATTTGCTGCGGGGCTGGTTTGGCATTCCTTTTTCCAATTTCCACCGACTGTTCCAGGCGCTTTTTTGGGGCGTGGGTAAAAACTTGCCTAAACCTAAAAGCAAGGAAATCTGGTGGGGGCTGCTGGGAGCCGTTTGCGCTTTGCCGCTGCTGGGGTGGGCATTTACCACACTGGTAGCCGCCGACGCCGCTTTTCAGCAGATGACGGGCAGCCTGGAAAGCTGGCTAGCGCAGTTCAGCCTTCCGGAAATTTTGACAGATTTTCTTTCGCCAGGCTGGCTTTTTCTCGAACTCTTTTTTGCCTGCTGGTTTTATGGCCTGTTTTACGGGGCCAAACACCTGAAGGAAAAGGAAACTCGGATCACAGAGCGCATGGTCTATGATTCGTTTGACAAGCTGCGGCTGATCCCCCGGCAGACGCCAACAGTGGCTCTGGCTCTACTCTGCGGGCTGTATTTGATCTTCTTCTTGTCGCAAATTAACTATCTTACAGCGGGGTTTGTGGGGGTTTTGCCCCAAGCATACACGGCGGCGGAGTATGCCCGCCGGGGCTTCTTTGAGATGCTGCAGATCGCTGTGGTCAACCTGTCGGTGCTGGCTGTTGCGGCCAAACTTTGCCGCACACCTCTGCGTCAAAGCCGGGGTCTGCGAGTCCTGGGCATCGCTCTGTGCACATCAAACCTTTTGTTTGCAGTCATTGCTTTTTCCAAACTATGGCTTTATATTTCCCGGTTTGGTCTTACCAGCCTGCGGGTGCTGGCCGGGTATGCTATAGCAGTGGTGGCGATTTGGTCGGCCTTATCCATCGCGAGTATGCTGCATCCTTTTCGTGCGGTGGTGTGGGGCATCCGTCTGGCGGCAGTGCTTTTCTGCTTGCTCTGCCTGTGTAACATCGATCATCTGGTTTCACTGACTCAACGGCAGGTGGAACGGGAGTATTCCGAATCGGGAATTACCGTGATTTATACCATCAGGGATGAAACAGAAGTGTGATGTGAACCAGCAGGAATAGAAAAACGCAGTATGCGCTCTTTTCCAAGGTAAAAGAATGAAGTGAATTCTATAATAGTTTTGACTATAGGTCGGTCACGGTATCGACTCAGAGAACTGCCTGGTTCATCAGGCAGTTCTTTTTATTCTCCAAAATGCTCCAGATATAACTCCCGCACAGAATAAGGGCCTACAAGGTTCGTTTCCTGCCGGCCATCCCAGGAATACACATGAATTTTGCCCTCGTCCCCAATGTACTGCTGCTCCTCAAAGGATGCAGGGAAGGGGAATCTTTCTACCATGCTCCAGTCGATCTTGGATTTCAGCCCATCAAACTCCTCGCGCTTGAGTCGTTTGAAGTTAAACACCAGTGCTGCCCCAATCCCATCGAACAGCAAGTCTGCGTATTCTCTGGGAGTGATGCTCTCGCTCACCTTGGCGGCATCAACATTCACATCCAGAACCTTGTTGCCGCAGTTTGTCCAGATTTTATCGGGGGAGAACCAGGTGACGCGTTCTTCAGCGTCTGCAAAGTCCTCACGGGGATACCATCCGTTTGCGCTATCCGGCTTGACGCCTTCCCGAAGCGGCCCGTTGTACGGGGAAAGCGGATAATATCGGTGCCGCACCGGATCATATCGGCCAAAGGCAATTTTCAGCAGATATCTATGCTTTTCGCTGCGCATGAGCTTATGGGGCTTCACGATATGTTCTTCGATCAAACCCCAAATGTACTCATCTACACGGACGGATACACGGGGACGGCTGAATAGTGTGATTTTGTTGGTATCTGTATCCACATTGAGCCAGACACGATTGATCTCAACCATTGTCATTCCTCGCTGTTCAAAAACGCTCCGCTATAAGATCGGCTTTCTCAGATAGTCTCAAACTCTGCTTTCTCCATCAAGCAGGCGTGGAATTCCTCGCCCCAGGCATGAGCGTTCAATTCCTCCACGGTGGGGATTGGCGTGATCTCGATGGTACCGTCGTAAAGGTTGGGGATGTTGCGGGTGTAGCCGTCGGCAAAGATATCAATGGAGCGATGGGCCAGCCGCTCCTTTTCGGTATCCACTTCATAGAGGATGACCGATGGGTCACCCGCTGGTGCACCCTCCCAAAAGAGCTTGATGTACTCGATCATTTCGATCCCCTCATCATATTATTTGAAATAGTAATACCAATTCCCGCCAAATTCCCGGTCACATTCCTCCTGTGAGGCAAAGGTGCAGTCCTTGATTCCCTCAATGGGGTAATGACGCTTTATCAGCTGCTCTCTGTGATAGGAATTGATCTGTTCTGTCAGGCCGCTCCGCCGTGCTGTCTCTAATTGCGAGTCTGTGGCAAAGATGTAGGACACAAAGTAGTTGTCCGGCTGGATGTAGTAGCCAAACTCAATGGCCTGCTGGATGTCATCGAAGTGGTGTTTCACATCCTCCATGCAGACTTCTATTACTTTTCGCCATGCAAACTCCTGCTCTTTATTTCTCATGTTCCACCTCACCTATACCCAGATAAGTTCCCATCGTTTTTTCATTGTCACAGGCCGCCCGGACCATTTTGGACAGTAGCATCAAATCGTCGATGTATTGGGAGTACACGCAGAACACATCTTCGTCGGAGTCGAAGTGAAACAGATCCTCACCGCTATTGTTTTCCTCGAACTCCCGGATCACGCCCCGGACAAGCCGCTCCCAGTCCTCGCTGCTTCCGGTTAATCCTAGCCGGCAGAATTCCTCCGTCCGGAATCCGTCGCTGATCTTTAGCAGAAGGGAGATTGCATAGGGGTGGTGAGGAATGAGAAAGAACGGCGCGATCTGCTCCGGCTTCACCCAGATTTTGAAGGGCGGGCGCGGATCGGGTATCCAGGGCAGAATCTCCCATTCATCATCCCGGCGATTTCCGTATTGGCAAAAGTCCTTCATGCAATCCCTCTCTTTCCGGCACATCAGGAGCTCAGTTGGCCTCCGTTTTCCGGGCGGAAGAGCCTGCGGCCCACCAGCAATTCCTCCAGCTTTTTGGCCAGCGCCTCCACAATGGCGTGGCAGGGGCGTTTGTAGCCTGGTATTTCCAGGCGTTGCAGCCCGGCACACTGGAGAATTTCGTATTGGTTCAACATGAACAGGGTCAGCTCCGAGATAAGCTGGTATCCCTCCATATTGTCCACGTCGGTATGGCCTTCCTTGGCGGTCATCAGACCGATGATTCCCACGGCCACCGTAAAGGCCCCGCAGCAGGACACTTCCGTCTGCATCCCGATACCCATTACCGAGAACATCTTGCGGGTTTCCTCAGATAAATGGAGGCCATAGTATTCGTTGCAGGCCCGGAACATAGCTTCGGCACAGGTCAAGTCGGTGTCGATGTGGTAAAAGTTGACTAGCTCGTAGAGTTTCATGTTTCCCATACACTGCTCCAATCGCAAAGCATTTCGTTTTCTGTCACCCGGCGCAGCTCGTCCCGTACTTCCATCAGCGCAAAGCCCAGCAGGTTTTGTCCCCGCCACTTCATCGGGTCCTGAACCTCGGGGGAGTTGGCCGGGAGGCGAATACCCCAGATGTTGTCATAGGGGCTGGCCTCCACCAGCACGCTGTCCCCGGTGGAAAGGAGAAACTCCCGCAGCTCCCGGTTCTGGCTGAATTTGTGCCAGTTGCCAAGCAGCACGATGGCGTATTTGAACTTGTCCCATACTTTCTGGTCAAAGCCCCGCACCTTGCGGCCCAGGGCCTTGATCTGCTTTGGGTCGCTGCATTTTAAAATCTGATCCCGAATTTCTTTGTCACCGAACAACTCGGCCTTGGCAGCCATCATATACTGCTCCATGCAGAGGTAGGAGTCAGCCGTCGTATAGAAGTCCTCCATCCACCACTGGCTAAGGCAGCTTTTTGTCAGCTGGCCGTCTTCAGAAGGCTGATGCCCCCAGAACAGGCACAGCTCTCGCGTTCTCCCATCGGCAAACTCCTGCTGAAGCCACTGGCGGGTGTACTTGGGCTGGCCCTCCGGCTGCCACGCATCCACCAAGAAGTCACCATGCTCCAGCACCTTGCCGCTGTCCTCGTCATCCCACCAGCCCCTCCAGGTCACCGGCTCGGGAAAGAGGGTGCGATATTCCGTCCGCTCCTCCGGGGAGAGGGTGTCCAGCCAATCGCCAAATCGGTATATGTAATCCTCCCCATAGCCCATGCGCCAGCCAATGGAGTATCGCTCGATCTCCCGGTGGGCCAGCCAAGGGGGAGGCATTATTTTCTTATCTTGTAGTGCCATAGGGTTTGTCCTTTCTTGTTTGATGCTGCCGCAGTTCTTCTTTCACATCCAGCGGAGCGCCGTCCAGGGATGTGATTTGTGCCAGCTCTGTTTCCGTCAGATTTTTCAGGAAAATGCAGTATTCGTCCGGGTGGCCTCCCACAAACTCCATCTTGGCCATCTCAGTTTGCTGTGGATCAGTGATCCACAGGCAAGGGTCTCCCGTTGCCCAAAATCGGGTCAACGTAAGGATTTGACCATTGTAGAGAACTTTCTGTTCCATACCTGTACCTCTTACCGCAATTGTCTCTTTTTCTGAGAACATTGTATCATTGTATCATTTTTAAAGTCCTATAAAGTTCCAGACAATGTGCATTTTAGTCTGGAATGGTGATTTCGCTGACCTGTGCCCCAAAGTCTTCCAAGAACAGTTGGACGTTTTCGGGGGAGTCAGGGGAGAAGCTATCAGAGAGAATCGGGACACCGGTGGCCAATACGGCACTGTCCTGTCCGACCACAAAGGAAACCATGACTGGGGTGGCATTTTCATAGGTGTATAGGTAGAGGGTGTTTTCAGTCAGGCCATCGCAGACGAAGGTGTCCGAAACGGTGCAGATGCTGGCAGCGGCCAAGGTTTCTGCACCGTCCATGGCATTGATCTGGTTGGCTGCGGCACTCTGGATGGCGGCATAGATGCGCTTCTGCAAAGATTCAGGAAAGCCGGTCAGATCGGCCTGGCCGGTAAGGCTGGTAACGGCCTGGTCGGAAAATTGGATTTCATAGACAGCTTTGGGCTGGGAGAAGTCCCCCTGGCCAGCGTTTGACAAAATTTCTCTCACAGCGGTATCGCCTGTAAAGAGGGAAACCCAGGCTTCGCTTTGGATTGCTTCGTTCATTTCAGATACCAGTGCAAGGCCCTGACTGTAAAGTTCCGAAGCAGGGGAGGATGTGGTTTTGCTGTTACAGGCCCCCAAAAAGAGGAGAGCCGATAGAGATATCGCTGGAACAAGAATTTTAAGGTGTTTCATATTTTGTACCTCTTGAGATCGTTAGAAACTTATAACGCGCTCGGCAAGTGAAACCGGAATGGTTTCAAGTCTTTGGTCTTCGTTGTTAGATCAGCAACACTTTTTTGCAGGTTTTGTACCTGTTCCAAATATTCCTTAGGCGCATCAATCTGCTTTAGGTAGCCTGTATAGCGGATGATCTGATCCAGTGCCCGTTTCCTGTATTTGGCGATTTCGCCTAAACCGGAATAATTGGGGCCTGCCACATAGCTTGGAACATCTATGGCCTGAATCATTTCTGGATCAGGTGAACCATGTTCTTCTTTCTCAGATTTGATGGCTGACAGCATATCTTCCACAGAAAAACGAATGCCGCGCTCACAGAGAAACCGTAATTCATCAAACAGGCGGCACTCTACAAAATGTTCAGCCAGAGGTTCAAAGATCACATCATCCTGATACCAGCCTCCGTGGGCGCAGGAAATCAGTTCCCGGTAACGCTTTTCTATGATCCACTGGTGCAGTATCTCTTTGCTGCCGAGCATCCATGCGTCCAGACGGGCCTTTGTTTCCTCGGGGCTATCGTAGGCTGTTCCATAGCAGGGCAGGCCATTGGCTTTTAGCCACTTGGTCACTGCCTTGCGGAATTTTGTGTAGCTCAATGTACTGCCCCCTTCATGTTATTTTATTTCTGCCCGCAGTGTTCTCTTCATGTCCGCCAAGTCTTTTTCCTCTAAACCGTATGCTTGCTCGATCAGATTCGCATATCGGTCTACATACTGCAAAAAATGCGCTTCACACTGTAAATCGTACAGCAGCAGGCAGCCGTTGTGGAACACAATGGGATCAGGCTCCGTCTTTTCCTCCTCAATTGCCGCCAAACGTAGAACCTCGTCAGCGATGACAAGCCGTTCCGACTGGCCCTTGAGTTTTGAAAGTGCCATTTGTGCATAAGCGGCAACTTCATCCTGTTCGTATAAGGCAGCCTCTGTCAGTTCTTTCTGGACAAGGAGAAGCACTTTTTTATCCCACATCTCAGTGCTTCGCAGGAGAGCCAGCACCAGCATCCTTCTATGAATGTCCCGGTTTTCCCAAGAATCAAGTTCCAGGAATAAATCCATTTGTTTCACTTGGTCTGATTTGCATGACCATTCAGACAACTTGGCCCGAAACACCTGATAGGCTGACATCATTTCAAGCCATGCTGGACTATGATCTTTGCTGAACTCTATCATACAGCTTGCTCTCCTCAAAAATCACGAAGCTCATCAAATTTATCAATCAGGGCGTCTTCCTGGAGCGTGTCGCCCGGCAGGGCATCCAGAATACCCCGCAGGGCCATGTAAATTTCATCCCGCTCCTCGGTTTCGATAAAGCCCATCTTGTTGAAGGTCTGAGTGTAGGCTGCCACCGCCTCCAGTGCCTGGGCCTGGGCGTCCTCGCCCGGTTCAGCGGCCAACTTCATCAGCTGGGAACGGGTCTTGCGGTATTGATTGGCTGCCTTTTTCGCAGCGGAGGCGGGGATATGCTCCGCACCGTCCCAGCCTCGGAAGGGATTGTCAAGGTTTTGCGCCAGCCACTCCGGTTTCCGGGCCTTAGTGATCCGCAGATCCATTCCCGGCTTGCTTTTCCAGAGCTGCTTTGTCGCTCTTGCCGCCGTCTCCGGCAGGCTGGTCATCCAGAACCATCGAAGCTCCGGCATCTGCTCCGGGGTGGGGATATCGTCCGCCCCGAAGCCGAACAGGTCAAAGGTGGAGAGATTCGTCAGTTCCCGGAACCCTTCCACGGCGGAGAAGTTTCCTAGGTTTCCCGGTGCGCCCCAGAGTCTCAGCTCCTTCAGGTGGGGATGGACAGCAACCAGCCCGGTCAGATCAAAGTCCTTCAGCTCGATGCCATGCAGCCCCCATAGGTTCGGCAGTTCCGTGTGCGGGCGGTATTCCTCGATAAATTGGAGGGTCAAATTGCCGCCATCTTCGGGGGCGTGGATGGTACAGGCGTCCGGCCCCTTGTTCTGGAACAGGAGCTGCTCTGTGTCCTCACCCAGCCACAGTTCCTCCAGCCCGGTCATGTCCAGCATCAGCTTTCGGATGCTGGTGCCCCGCAGATCCAGTGTCCTCTGACCGTGGTTTAGCAAAGTCACTTCATCAACAAAGGGGTTTCCCCGCAAAAACTCCAGCAGATCCGGGTGCCACCGCTCGCAGATGAGGGTGGAGAGGCAAGGCAGCGCCTTTAGTTCCAGCGCCGAATCGAATGGTGCGTACTGGTCCATCACCCGATGGCTGCTGACCTTCAGCGGGATGCCGCCGATCTCCGTTTGTTCGTCGCTCTCCATGGCCTCCTTAAAGGCCCGCCGCCGTTCCTCCGGAATGGCCTGCCACCGGATCTGGAGATACACATCATAGCCGTCACTCCAGCCTCCGTAGGAGCGGCAGGGCTGGTCGGTGAAGGGCGGCAGTGTGCCCACCAGCTTATACTGGGGCGGGACCTCCATCGGCACCCGCAGCAGGTGGAGGTCGCGGGACCAGTACATGAAGTCCTTGTAGAGCGGGCGGAGATGGGGCAGTTCGTCCGCGGTTAGAGGGGCGTCTCCCACCCAATCCAGAGAGAGGACCACCGCCCAAGATTCTTTGCTCACCGTGTCCGGCGGCGCAATATAGGCTACCTGGCAGGCGGTGTAGCGTTTCAGATATTGGTTGTAGACCGTATAGACCTCTCCGGCGCTGGCTTTCATGGCAGCACGCTCCTCTCATCCGTTCTTTTCCAGATAGAATCCCCGTCATGGCTTCCTTTTCATCTTCGGTAGGAATAGATTTCTCTAATAAGCAGAGCTTGTAATTTCAAAGCTAAAATTCATATCTGCATTCATTGTGGCTTCTTCGCTTGTGACTGGTTGTATCACAAATTCAAATGTAGGTTCATAGTCCCCATCCTGCAATGTTTCTCCACCTAAAATCTCGATATGATACCAGCCATTTGTGAGTTCAATCATTGGTTTCTTGTACACTCTATAATAAGAAATCAGATCGTTCACCTTTTCAGGCGTAAATTGTTCCAATATCGGCCATGTAAAAAGCATCAGCGTATTATGATCTACTTTGAGGGAATAACCACTTTTTCTAAGTTGCAATCGGTTTCCTTCTTTGCACAGCTCTGGTCTATCACCAGAGAGATTGAACAATATGGTATAGGGATAGTTTTCAATACCGGTCATTGGGATTACAATTCCTTCGGCAAACACCCTGTCGCCGCTTTCGTTTGTGGTAAACTCCATCGCTAAATCATCTGAAAGATGATTTGCCTGCTTCCAGTCCTCCAGCAACAAAATGTCACCAAGGAGAAAATAATTAACAAGATCATTTAATACTTCCGTAAACCTATAGATCATCCATTATACCTCCCTTACAATCCTGTCCGCTGCCAGCCATCCAGCCGCTCCTGCACCGCGTCGATCCTCCAGCCATCGCCCACACGCTTCATCAGGAAGCGGCGGTCAAAGCCGGTATTTTGCTCTTTGGTGTAGATGTAGAGCTTGTTCTTGGTGATCTGCTCCGCATCAAGGAATTCTTCCCCGTTGTAGGTGCCCTGGGCACTGTAGGAGAGGCCCAGAGGCCGGTAGCCCGGACGGGGCTTTTCGCTCACATACTTCTCCCAAATCGCCAGCAGGCGGGGCACCGCCTCGGCATCTTCAAACCCGGCCTGCTCCATGTACTGCTCCCATTCCGTCATTTCTATAAAGAAAGCGAACAGCACCCTGCGGCATTCCTCCGCTGCCTTCTCATCTAGCTGGACGGGCTTTTTGGCTTTCTCCCGCTGGAGCTGGGAGAAGTGTTCCATCTGCTCTTTGGTGAATTGCACATGGGCTACCGGTTCGATGTAGTTGTTGCTGGCGACGGCCAGCAGGCCCTCATAGGTAACGGCGGTATGGTCTATCTGGATGTGGGAGAGTTTGGGGATGGAGGCCGCCTGGAGCAGCCCGGCATCATCCAGCCTGGTGCGGTTGAGAGTGATAAGGTCCAGCTTGCAGCCTTGCAGGGCGGACAGACCGCTGCCGTGGATGGCGGCATTGCCGTCCAGCAGCAGATAGCGCAGCTTGGGCATGGCGGAAAAGACAGGGAAACAGCCGTCAGTGAGGGCGCCGTCCTCAACGCCGAAGTTGGTCATGTTTTTGTGTCCGGCAAAAGGGGAGAGCAGGTCATCCGTCACCGGATAGCCTTTCACATGGAAGCCCACCAGGGTGTAACCGGCCAGCCGCTCCATGATCTCTGCGGTCAGCTCCGGGACTTCAAACTGCTTTTCTCCGTCTAAGGTCAGGACACCACTTACCCAGTCTGCTGTCCGTGCCCGTTTTGGCCATTCCATGGTTTGCCTCCTTATGCCTGTTCTTTGTAGCTGGATTCAATGTCGATGAAATGCACATACACGGCGCAGACTTCGCCCTTTGCGTCATAGCCGAAGTAGACCGGATAGTAGCCGTCACCCCAGCCAGAGGCGAAGATGGGCAGATTGCAGTCGGTGTCCGGCACGGTCCAGTTGAGCCAGTCGCCATAGCTCGATTGATATTTGGGATGGGCTTTGGCGTTTTCTTCCAGAAGGTCGCAGAACAGGTCGTTATAAGGGTCGATATCCGGGTCTTCCTCCAGCCGCTTGGCCCAGTAGGTCTTGAAGGCTGCCTGGGTCTGGATGTCTGCCACACAGCCCATCCCGGCGTCTACGCCAAAGCCAAAATAATCGTCCTCGCCCAGTTCCTCATTGAGGTCCTCTTTGCCTGTCATGGCTAGCTCATAGCGGACAGGCTTTTCCCCACTGACCTCCACCTTGGCGCAGGCGTAGCGGTCGCCGTATTTTTTACTGGGCACCACACAGATCTTTACTGGATAAGTCCCGGCAGGGATTGTCTGGATGAAGGGCAGCGTGTCTTCCAGCTCCACCAGCGGGTCACAGGCGAAGATAGTTCCGGTAGGGAAGTGAACTGCGCCGATGTCCAGCACGTCCACTTCCATAGTTCCGATTGCTTTTTCAGTAAAATAGGCTTCTAGGTCCGTTTTGCAGGTCAGTTTGTCTTTGATGGTTTCATATCTGTTCATCCATTCGGCAGTCGGCATACTTGTTTCCTCCTGTTGATTCGGTTTGAGCATAGGTTAGCTCTCTACGATGCGAACCTGTTTTCCTCCAATTTCAATTTCCAGCTTTATGCCATAGTCCTCTGCCCATGCGGGGCACTTACTGAGCAGGGCCAGGACGCGCTCATCCGGTTCCCGACCAAGGGTCACCCGCAAAATCACGGACCAGTCCCCATATTCCCTTTGAAATTCCTCGCTCTGGGTGTGGTTCAGGTAGCCCTCCATCTTGTCGAGCAGGGCCTTCTGTGTTTCCGGGGAGCCGTCAATGAACCCGTTGCAGACGAGGACCATTAAAACTTCCTTTGTTTCGGGTTTTTCCGCCAGAATGTCGATCTTATCCAGGTCGCCAAACATATTTTCAATGGACATTGTTTTCACCAGTCCCTTTCCCGGATGGCTTCCTCCATATCAATGGGAATGCCAAACCACTTCAAAATGTAGTCTACTGTGACGCCGATGCAGTCCCGGGCCACCGTTTCAATCTCGCTGTCGTTCTCATAAAATTCGTCCTGGAGGTCATTGATCCCGCAGACCGCCTCGTCCAGCGTTTCCTGCACCACTTCGGTGTCGGTTTCGCCGCTCTCAAGCAGGTCGATGACCTTCTGGAGTTCGTCCTTTACCTTGTCCACCAGAAAGGTAGGATAGTAATCGTCCTGATACATCTCGTCCAGCAGTTTGTAATTGGGGTCAAATGCTTTCATAGGGATTGCTCCTTTCATTTTTCCTGTATTGCTTGCAGCCTTTCCCGCCACAGCGGTTCTTCAATCATCTCATCGTTTTGGTAAAAATGTTCCTTGTCACGGGCCAGATGATCGGCAAGCGGAGGTGCGTCCAGCGGGGTGCATACCGTAAAACTGTCCCGATCCGCCCCCTTGATCTCCCGGTTGAGGTAGTACACCCGCCTGGTATCGCGGGAATACCAGTGACTGAGCAATTCCCATGAGGGGAGATCTGCCTTGGGGAGCTGCTTACCGTAAGCATAGATCCGTTTCTCATCCCTGGCAAAATAGGTGTCGCCCAACGAGCGAAAAGAGGAAACTTCCGCGCCTTTGATGATCTTCACCTTGCCGTCTCCGTTGTGAAAGTAGACCTGCCGGCTGTCCTTTGCATATCCCCGGGGCGCACCCGAATCGTTCTGGCCATTGTCTAATACCTGGAAGGCTGCCAGCTCTACATCTGGGATTCTCCCGCTGGTGGTGTAGACGGCTGTTTTATCCATCGCGTAGGCATAGTTTAGTACCCGAAACGATGCCGGGTCTGCTCCACGCAGACGAATCCCGCCGAGAAAGCAGGCCGTAGAGGATTTGCCCCAGTAATGCCAGCAGCAGAAGTCTTTGGGTGAAACACCCTTCAACAAGCCGTTTTCATATAGGCCAGAGAAATAAACGGCTCCATCTTGAAGGAAAAACTCGTTGTCCACCGGCTCTATGTTTGTGATCGGCTGCAGCACTTCTTTGTGATGATCTGTTATGCTCAGCTCGATTTCATCGTCACTATAAACCAAATGGAGCCCATGAGGGGCCTTTCTATCGAAATGCAGTTCAATGTCATGATATTTGAGGATGAGAGGTTTCCCGTCGCTTCTCATGGTGGAAACAGCATCGGGCTTGCCGAAAATTTCTATCACCTCATCCTGTGACATTCCAAATTTCAGCGGTGAAATGTTCTGGGGATTCTGCAATATTTGATTGCGCCAAGCCGTAAAGTTCTGTTTCATGATTTTAATAGCACTGGAGGATCAGCCAGATCCGGTCAAAGCGGCGGACGGCCAGGTCCTCTTTGGTAATGTAGAAATAGATGTGCCCGCAGTCTCCGAACATCAGCTCAAAGTCGCCAAGCTCCACGATATCCAGCTGGAACAGCAACATCCAGCGGTCACGGGCCGTTTCTTCCGCCCGCTGACGGACCTCCTTGGGGATATTGAGCCAGCCGTTGCCCAGATAGTAGCCCTGAGTCACCAGGTCGCACTCGTCAAACATGCTGTTCTGGATCACATCGGGCCAGCCCAGCAGCTGGGAGCGATCATCCGGGTTCTCAGGGTCCTCGCCAGTCAGTTCATCCAAAGCATCGTTGAAAGCGTCGTCATCCTTTTCATCCGGGAACACCTCGCTGAAGTCCTGCCAGGAAGGATAGGAGGTCTTGGCATCCAGCTTGATCTTGACCATGGGAAACTTGAAATCCTCTCCCATCTCCGCAGGAAAGTTCGCAGCGGACAGAGCCGAAAGATCTTCAAACCAATAAACGCAGGCGCAGCCCTTGTCCTTAGGATCATAGCCCCAGCACTGGGTGTCCGTTTCATAGAAGAAGGAAAGCAGGCCGTGATCGGGCAGAAGATGCTCTTTGTCAAACTGGGCCAGTTCCGCACAGTTGAACTGAGCCAGGAAAGTGAGAGGACGATTCTTCACCACATGGTCATAGCTCTCGCCCTCATAGGTGGGCCAAACGAAGTCCGGCGGCACATCCGGCTTCCCGCCGAAGCGGGTAGCGCCCAGCTTGTATGTCTCTTTTCTGGCAATTTTCAGCTGAATGCTGTTTCTGCCCAACGACTCCAGTTTTTCTTTGATGCTCATGTCAGTTCCTCCTTGAAGAGTTCTTACAGCTTTCCGTCCAGTGCCTCCACGGTTTTCATGGCAGCGGAATCAAATTTGCATTGTCGCAGGTCCCGTTCGATCAGGGCAAACACATTTGGAAAGCACTCAATCTCATCCTGGTACTCATATTTCGCATACAGTTTCCCGTACTCGGAGATCCAAACCTCCGCCGGGTAGTAGTAGCCGATATGACCGATAGGCTGGCATTTTTCACCGGCAGCCTGTTCGATCTCTGCCAGTTCACAGCCGGACATATCCCGAAAATAGGCTTCTTCCAAATGGTTTTTGATCCCGTTGACCAGGTAAGGGAACAAAGCGAATTGGAAGTCAGCCGCCCAGCTCAGTTTTTTCTGCTCCAGGTACCACTCACAGCACAGGCCGAAATACTTGCGATAAAACCGCTGGGTAGTCTTCATCATCGGGACGCCATGATCGGCGTAATACTTCTCCGCAATGGAGATGTCCACTTTTCGCCCTTCCTGCCATCCGGCGTACTCCATCAGCTGCCTGACCTTGTTTTTGAGATTGCCGGAAATGGGGATGCGTTCTTTGATCATGGTGGTTACCTCCATTACCAGATTTCAGACATTTACAACTCTGCCACAAACTCATAGAAAACTGCAATGATGTTGTAAACATCATCGTATGTAAACAGCCGGTAGTGCCGATAGATGCCTTTGTCAAAGTCCTCCCGCACCGGCCAGAGACTTCAGCCAGGTGCTGTCCTCAATTAAATCGAAGGAACTGCCATCCAGATACTCCGTCCCAGCCATATTTTCATAGGTGTCCAATTCACAAGTAAAATAGGCCAGCACCTGCCGGAAGGTGAGTGTATAGGGAAACCAGTCTTTTTCGTCCCTGCGCTGGGAGATTAGATGGCCATTGATGTCCCCCGTAAAGGTCAGATTGTTCAGAGCATCCTGTTTCACCTGGTCCAGATAGATGCAGTCCCGTCCTTTCAAAACACCTAAGCAGGTATTAACAGCAGTCGCTTTTTCCATAGGCAATTCTCTCGCATCAGCTTTCATGGGTGATACAGAAAATCTCCTTGTTCAAGTCAAAGTAGATTACCATCAGCTCGTCGGTGATCTCCGGGTTGAAGGACAGATCTATAATGAAAACCTGTTGATCCATCTCGTCATCCACCAGACTGCCGAACCGTTTGAGCTTCAAAAAGTCCACCATCTCGGCAAAGGACAGCTTGGATGGGTCGGTTCCCGGAAAAAGTTCCGCCGCAATATCCGGGCCTACATCGTCCCGGTGGAACTCCATGAAAAATGTCACAACGCTATGGTAGCGGCTGTCCTCGTCCGCCAGCGCCGATTTGATGGCGGCTTTGGCCTTCTCCGCCAATTTCTCCGCCTCATCCAGCATTTCTCCCACCACATCCATGGCAGCAGGATCAGCAGTCAGTTCTTCATCTACATCGAAGAGAAAGGGCAGTCCCGATTCCTCGGGAAAGTTAAAGATTTCCTCACCGGGCGTATATGTAAAATCAATGCGTTTACAGTTCAGTTTCATAATGCTATCCTCCTTACCCCTCAATGTTGGCAGTTTTGAGGCCCTTTTTCAGGGAGCCGTAGACCGTCACCGCATGGTCGGTGAACATCTCGTCGCAGTCAAACCAGGCGGTGAAGCTGCCGCCGGAGGTGACGGACAGGCTCGTCAGGCTGATCCGCCGGACAAATTCCTCCTCGGTGATGGGGTCTGTTTCTGGGTCACGGGGATTTTCTTCATCTTGGGAGAGCCAGTTGTTGGCCAGTTCGGTCAGGTTCTTGGCTGCAAGCTCCCGCATGGCTTTGTCCCAGGTTTCACAGTCGGCCAGCAGCTTCTTGGCGGCACTGCGGGCGCGGGTCCAGGAAGGCTTGCTCTCAGAATTGACTTCCAGAGAAAGGCTCACATCCTTTCCGTACCACTGGATTTCGCCCTCAAAGGAACCGTAGTCCTTGTCCAGTGTCAGTTCTCCCAGCACCTGGTCCTGGATCACCACCGGCTTGTGGTATTCCTCCAGAACAGCCCCGAGTTCCGGGCAGTCCTCATGGGTCTTGACCTCCTGGGAGATACACCAGGGCCGCACCACCAGATCCTTTGCCCATTCTTCTTTCATCCGGCGAATCTTCAGGCGGCAGATCTGCTCTTTTTGAAAGCGGCCCCAGCCCTTTTCGCCATTGCGTTCCTCATCGGTGACCGGCCAATCCAGCTGCTCCTCTTTGGTGCTGACCTTGCCGGTGTCACAGAACATGATGCCCAGCGTCACAACGGTCATTTCCCAAAAGTTGCCTTTCCAGTTAAATCCGCCCCCAATGCAGCGATTGATCAGAGCGACCACTTCCTGCTCCTCGGGCTCGTACATCTCATAGAATTCTTCAAACATCTGTGCAGCCTCCTTTACAGCAGTTCCAGCACTGCGGCAGCAGGCTGGGCAAACTCTGCCGGGACTTGCTCCAATACATCCTGGTAGGCTTTCACCGCCTGCCAGGAGTAGTAATAGAAGCTATAGAACAGGTCATCCGGGAAGACCTCGTCCTCCTCGTAGCGCATCTCATCTTCTTCCTCGTCATATTCCTCCGACCACAGGTATTCTTCCTTCAGCAAATCGGAGAAGCAGGGGAGGGGAGAGGCGTGTTCCATCTCATCCCCATCGTGAAAGCACTGGAGGATGCAGGCAAAGAAGTCAAGCAGCTCCCCGGCCAGGAAATGGGCCGCAGGGTTCTGCCCACTGTCTGCGAGGGCCTTCTCCAGAATTCGGCACAGGAACACCATACCGAAAGGGGTAGCGTGCCACAGGGTACCCTGGTGCTCCATGTTGGTGGTGAGCTTGTAGAGGGACTCTTTGACGGATGCCAAATCACGCATCTGCTCCAGCACTGTCAGGTGTGCGGGAAAATTCGTCCCCCGGCCATAGGTGGTGGTGAGCCGGTGCCACGGGACATCCGTGACCTTGAGATGGGTGATGTAGGTTCTGTTTTCTTCTGTCATGTTGCCGCCCTCCTTTATTCTGCTGTCTGGCTGCGGTACTCCTTCTCCAGCGCGGTGTACCACCGATTCAGCATGGTTTCCAGGCTGGTTTTTCCTTTTCGATCAAAAAAGGCAAGGAACTTGTCCAGCAACTCAGGAAACAAATATTTACCGGTATTTGTCAAGTCCTGGTTGATATAGACCATCCGCAGGATACGGCCCTGCCGGTCCAGAGGGTTCTTTTTCAACAGTTCCTTTTCAAAGCAGAAGCGCAGGAAGACTACATTCTCATCGTAAAAGTCCTCCACCACAGCCGCGCCAATGCTGGTGTAGGTGATGTCGTACACCAAACGGCTCCAGTCAAATTTCTCAGCATAGAGCAGTTTTAGTGCCTTTGACCAGTGTTCCTCCGGGATCACCAGCATCCTGTGCTGGGCGGTGCTGGAGTAGCCACGGTAGACGGGGTCCGGCTGCCCCAGCAGTTCACTCACACTGTCGGCGTAGACGAAGCACAGTTCCTCATCGAACAGGCCGCCGATGAAGTTGCCATTGCAGTACAGCATATAATTCTTGGACTTGGCCGGAGAATAAGAGAGGCTATATTCCTGCGAATCCAGGCTTTTATGTACCTTGTTCAGAAAGTCTATTGATGTCATGGCTTTACTCCTCAAACTCGCCCTCAATCATCCCGTTCAGATACCGGCCGGGATCTGCGATGAAGTCATCCCATTTGGCCAGAGGGTGGAATTCCTCATGCTCGATGTCCAGATACCACAGCTTTTTGTCCCTGGGGCTCCACAGCAGCAGATAGTCGCTGTAGTTGTCCATCTGCACCATCAGGGAGAGCAGCTTCTTCCGTTTCCAAGTCATCTCCTGTACATCCATGAAGGAGTAGAGTTCCGCCCACTTCACCCATTCCTGATCCGGGAACTCCAGCCGCAGGGGGCCGGTCTTCAAGTATTCCACCAGCTTGGCAGGCAGCTTGTAGGGCATAAGCTGTCGGAGCTTCTCCTGCTCGTTGTGCCATTCCTCCGGTTCCAGGGCTTTCAGGTAGTCGGCCAGCTCCTGATTCTTGTTCTGCACCGCCACGGTGTAAGGCCGGTCGCCGTATTTGTCAGCAATAGTGATGTCGGCTCCTTGCTCAATGAGCCAGCGCACCATGGGGAGATTTTTGTGTCGGACAGCTTCGGTGACAGCGGTGGAGGCGTTTGGAAACACCATGTCCGGCTTGTGGTAATTGATGTCCGCACCTTTCTCCAGAAGCAGCCGGGCAAGTTTGATGTTGCCCTCGGACACAGCGGCCCGGAATGCCTCGCCGCCAAACTTCTCCACCGTGATCCCGGCTTGCTCCAGTACCTGGATATTCTCCGGGCGCTTGCCCCAGCGTACTTCTTGGAAGGCCCGCTCTTTCTGCTTCGAGCTGAGTTTTGCGGCCTGTCCAGCAAAGAGCGCCACCACCTCTGGCCCACAACAGCGGGCGGCGGTGAGCAGCAGGGGCTGTTCCTCTGCCAGACCGGGGTCAGCTCCATGCTCCAGCAGGAAGTGGATCATGGTCACATCATTCCGAAAAACCGCGATCTCCAATGGCATCAGCTTGATGTATTCGCTGAGCTGGATGGGAACATCTAAATCCAGACCGCCTTGGAGCAGCGCCTCCAGCTTGGGCGTGTCATGGTCACAGATGGCGGCAGCCGTTTCCGGGAGGGTCTCCCAGCGGCCAATATATGCAATTTGGTACATAAGGCACCTGCTTTCTCGACTTGTACTCATTCATCCCCGAACCGCTCAGCAGCGTCTTTGTAAACAGTGATGCTCTTAGCCACCTTCTTTTTCTGGCTACGGATGCGGAAATAGTCCCACAGAACGCGCTTCAGTTCCGGGTTCTCCACCTTGAGGGGCAGCAGGCTGATGAACATTTCGTCGTAGCTTCCATATAGCACACCGCCCCGGTTGTAGGTCTGCCATGTCACCGTAGGCTTGCGGCCCTCTGGGTCCTTGGCCAAATCAAAGAGCCACCGCTCATCCAGATCCACATAGCGTTCAATCATAAACCTTGTGTCATAGGTTCCATAGCTATAATCCCCCCAGAAAATCAGAGCGATCATTCCATCCGGGCCCAGGCGTTCATAGGTCCAGTCTTCCGGATAACAGCGGTAATGGAGCATTCCCAGCGCATGGAACAAATAGCCTTTTTGCGGCGTATCCAGAAGGGGCGAATAGGTCTCGTACACCTGCTCCTTGGGCTGGGTGATGATCGCCTTCATAAAGACCGGCATCAGCCAGCTGCCGCCGTAGCGTTCATTCAGCTCATCAGCCAATGCTTGCAGTCGCTCATCCGGGTTGCGGATCAGGGAGGCGGTCAGCACCACAGCGGGAATTTTCTCTTTTTCCTTGGGTGTGGCATCCCAAATGCGAAGCCCGTCCGTAATCCACCAGGAGGTACAATCATCATCAGAATAAACAGGCATGCGTTTCAGCTGGGCGATCCGCTGGGTGTTTTCTGCCAGGAAGCGGTAGACCTCCAGCATTTTAGGCGAGGCTTTCCCCAACATCAAATGGAAACAGAAGTTCAGTTGTTCTATATCCAGCGGCTTTGTGTCCCCCTCGTCCAGCAGCTGGGAGAGAGTCTTCAGAATAACTGGGGCAATCTGCTCCGATACACAGTCGGAACAGGCATCCGACATGATATTGCTGCCCATCCATTTGCCCTGGACCAGCTTGGCCCACAGTGGGGCAGCAGGGGCATACTCCAGCTGCGCCAAAGCCTTTTGAGCAGCCGTTTTGCACTTGCCCTTTTCTGTATTCACAAGCTGGAACAGCAGTTCGCCGTTTGCTTCATCCTTGCCCAGCTCCAAAATGGCCTGTTCTCGCTTTACGCCCTTGGGGGGCAGTTGTTCCAAAGTCATCATTCATTTTCTCCTATCCCACAATGGTGGTTTCCTTGACGGCCAGATTGTCGTAATTCATGGCGATCAGCTTCTCGGCGGCTTCTGGGGTACACATGAACCAGGTGCTCACGCCCCAGGCATCCATCCTTGTGACGGTGAAGAAGTCGGTTTCGGCGGGAGAGGGATTTCTGGCGTCAAGATAGCGGTCGGAATAGAGGTAGACCAGATCCACCTCCCGATCCGGCAGCCACTTGGCCCGGCGCGCACGCGGTTTACCATTTTTCAGAGTTTTTTCTCTGGGGTTCTCAAACCACGCCAGTTCCTTGAGCTTCAGACCGGTGAAGGTATCCATGAGCCGCTGGGCAATCTCCCGGTGGGTAAATACTCCGCAGTCCCAGGAGCCCATCAGCCATGTCTGTATAAAGTCGCCCACCTTGCTGCCAGGAGCAGGCGGCCCATAGACGCTCTCGTCCGCCCACATGACCTCCATCTTTTCACATTGATCTGGACGGGGACAAGACTGCTTGTTGCCATAGCGGTACATGATATTCACATAGCCGAAGTCCCTGCCGGTACGGTCATGACCGACGGCTTCTACTTTATAGGCAGTTATGGACATTGCAGTTCCACCTCCTGAGCCAGTACAAATCCGCACAGTCCAAGGGATGAGTCAATGACAAATACCCGGATGCGCTCCCGCTCCATGCGCCGCCGCAGCTCCTCGATGCCGCAGCAGGCAGGGAAACCATAAGGGATGGTTCTGCCCAGCAGGTCTTTGTACTGCTCCAAAAAGCCGTCCACGGTGATCTCATCCATGCCAAAGAGGATGTTGTCCTGAATCACATTCTCAAACCAGTGGGCCATCAGACCGGTAAAGTGAACGGATACCTTCTCTCCGGCCTCAGTCCGGGTATCCATGTGCAGGGTGTGGGCTTCAAAGTCAGCGCAGCAGCGCAGAACTTTGTTGTCGCGCAGGTTTTCAAAGGATTGAATCAGGGTACTCACAGGGATTCCTCCTCGTCCATGAGCTGCTCCTGAACCTCTTTGGGCAGGTCGTTCCATAAAATGTCGTATGTAAAATTCCGAATCTCCGGGTAACATTCCCGGGCGGTCTTTTCTGCCGTCTCCCGGTCCAGGTAGTGCATCTCCTGGTGAAAAAACCAGTTGAGCTTTTCCAACAGCCGATAGAGGCGGATCTGTTCTTCTTGGGTCATGGGATACAGCCTCCTAATGCGGCACCATGACAAGGCTCCAAATGCTGGTCACAATCAGCACGATTCCCAGCAGGAAGAAAATCACCCGGCGGGAGCCGCGGCCATAGCGGTGGGAATCCGGCTTGCCGGTAGGGTCGCAGAGCCAGTTCCAATTCAGAATCGAGCCAGCCACGGACACAACGCCCATGATCAAAGTCACCCACTCCCAGTGTGCCTGTAAAAAAGCTGTGATCTTTTCGCTGTTCATTGAGGTGTCCTCCTCTCTTTACCCCTGTATATCCGCATCAACAGCCCCTTTTTTCAGGGTGCCGTCCACTGTGATAACATGGCCCCAGAACAGATCGTCGTCCTCAAACCATGCAGTAAAGCGCCCGCCAGGCGAAACAGAAAAGTCTGTCAAAAAGATTCGCCGGGCAAATTCCTCCTCGGTGATGGGGTCTTTCTCCGGGTCCCGGTTGGTCTGGTCATTGTCCGCCAGCCACTCGTTGGCTCGCACCGTGAGTTTCTGGGCTGCCATGGCCCGCAGGGCCTTGTCCCAGGTCTCCTGATCGGCCAGCAGCTTCTTCATCACATTGACGGCGCGGGTCCAGGAGGTTTTCTTTTCCATATCTACGTCCAGCGAAATGCGGACTTCGCTTCCCATCCACTGGCAGGCCCCGTCGAACATACTCAGTTCACGGTCCAGAGTGAGGGTCCCCAGCACTTCATCTTTCAGAAGGATAGGTTTTGTGTACTCCGCCCAGATCGCTTCCAGAGCAGGGCAGGGGACGTTTTCCTCCAGCACGCCTGTGACATACCACTGGGGTTCGCTGAGAGCATCGCCTTTCCAGCCGCGGGCTTTGATCCGGTAGACCTGACCCTTGGCAAAACGATTGGTGTATGTGCCTGACTCCCGTTCCTGGTCAGTGAGGGGCCAGCTCAGGTAACAACGGTCGGAAACCACCTGCCCAGTCTGGGCATCCGCCATGGCCAGAGCATGGGTATGTGCCGTCCAAAAGGTATCCAGAAAAGTTTTGTCGGCGCTGGTGCCGCTTTGGATCAGCACCAGCTTTTCTTCATCTTCCGGGGCATACAGGGCAACAAAGTCCTTGGCCGTTCTCTTTTTCATGGACTTCTCCTTACGCAAATACTTGCCGGTATTTCTCTTTCAGGTCTTTCGGCGCAGACTTGATGACTTTGCTGCCGCCATTTTCGGAGGATGAACCCCAAATGGCCCAGAGCACATCACGCCATAGGTAGGCCAGCGTCCTTTTGTCACTGCGGGATTCGTCCGGCAGGTAATATTCCAGATGCCCTTTGATCTCCAGCAGAGCATCCAGGCTCTCCTCATTGGCGATCAGAGTGCGGAACTCCTTTACGGGCTTCAGATTCTGCATGGACTGGACACCGTGGACCAACACCGGCAGAGACTGGGCAGTAAACCCGTACTTCTCGAAAAAGGTGTGAATAAACTTTTCCTGCAAAGAGGAGTGCTCGGCATCACAGCGATCCAGGTAATCGCACACCAGCCGCCACCACTTCGGCCCCTCCAGCCCCAGGGCAAACACGGCAAAGGTGCCAGGCATGGCACAGGATTCATCTGAGAGGTTGTTGTACCACTCGTCCTCCCGCATGGCCAGCCCAGCATAATTCTCCATTCGGACATGAAGGCGGGGATACCGCACCGCACAGGCAAAGAGCTGATTGACGCCTTTCCTGGGCAGGCCGGGAATGGGCAGGTAGATCTTTTCGGGCCCCCTGAACTCGATGGAATAGCTGCGGGGGAACTCCGGCTGCTCCAAAATCTCAATCAGATAGGTGAGAGCTTCCTCACAAGCCCCCTCGCCGCAGTCCCTTGCGGTGATACGGATGGTGGCAAAGGCGTCATTGGCTGATGCGGTCAGGTGCTTGGTCTTTCTCTTTTGGATGGAGGGCGGCAGCTTGCCGCTGCCATGGATTTTCAGTTCCTTTACCATGGCGGGGCGGAGCTGGGAAACCAGCCCCAGGATATGTTCAGTGGTGAGAGATTCAAAGCTCTGCCCATACACCGTATGGCAGACGGCCACATAGCAGGCAAAGTGCAGCAAGCCGTCATCCACATCTTCCGGTGGCAGCTCTGGGCGAACCGTACAGGGCGGAAAGACGGAGAAACCATCGTCCCGCTCTCCCACGAGGAAGAACCGATCCTGCACCTGGCTTTCGATGTACTTCTCCTGCGTATAGCGGATCTCCTGCCAGCCTGCCAGCCGCCGCAGGGCATCGCAGAAGGTGACTGCTTTTTCGTAAGGAAAGCCCTTCAGCGGCAGTCTGGACAGATATCGTTCCAGCAGCTGATCGGGGAGAAACGGCGTTCCGTTGTGGTTCCGCACCACGGTGGGGAAGGCGGCGTGATTTTCTCGGGCAGTGCCGTTCAGGATATCCTGTATGCAGAGATCGGCCTCTGCCAGCACCTCCGGGGAGGTGTCCGGCTTGTGGATTAGGTAGTAGCGGTCATGTACGCCGTCACGCTTGGGCAAACTCATGGCGCGATCTCCTTTCAAGTCTGCTGATGCTGCATGGAGACGATCTGGCAGTCCGGGCAGAACTCCACATAGAGGGTTCCCTCTGCACAGTCAAACACCGTATCCCACTGGATCTGGGCCAGATACTTCATGGGCTTGCCGCACTGGGGACAAGTGGTATATTCTGCATCCTGAACCCAGTTGCCAAAGCCGCCGATGGTGTTTACATCCTCACGGGCGCATCCATAAAACAGGGGAACAGGAGATTTGCCCAGCACAAAGGGATTCTCGGTGAGGGCCTTGTACTCCTCGGGGCTAACATAGCAATCCATCTTTTCCTCTTCGTCAAAAAGTTCAGAAGGAAAGATCTCCACGCCGCCGTCCAAAGTGAAGCGATTGAAGGCTGGACCTTTCAAAAATCCCACACAGCTGGGGCAGCAGGTGGCGGTCAGGATGCCATTCAGCCCCAGGAACCGGAGCCGCTCGTCCCGACCATCCAGTACCAGCATATCCGCCATACGCCCGCCGCAGTGGGGGCAGGTGTCCTTTCGCGCCCGACCAATGCGGACGGGGGATGCTTCGCTGGAAGCTCCCTTGACCATGGGATAACAGGTGTCGAAGGTGAGCTGGGTACGGCGGCCCTCTTTATCAAAAGTCCAGCCGCCGATCTGGGCGTAGCTGGATGGGTCCACATAGAGGCCCTTTCGCCAGGGGCGAGGATTCCGCTCCAGCTCCAGCAGTGTCTCCATTGCTTTGTCATCTCCCTGCATAGCAAGGCAACACATCAGGTTGGAGGCCGCGCTGGAATATTCCGCGGACAACAGCGCATGGATCAGGCCATCCCGCACATCGGCGGGAGCGTGATAATAGATCTCACAGGGCCAGAACACCTCTGCGGCCAGAGCAGCCCGTTGAATCTCCGGGGTGATGGCGTCCTGGTAACTGAGGAGCTGCCAAAAGTCAGTGAGTTCCGGGTCCTCCATCTCTTTCAGCCGCTGGATGTTCTGAATTAGATTTTGCTGCTTTTCCGCGATCTGTTCCGGTGTCCAGGCGAGGGCCGCGTTTCGATCCTGTTCGCACCTGCATTTCCAGCACAATCCCTCATAGCCCAAAGGTGTCCCACAGCTGGGGCAGGTATATTTCAGACTCATCTTGATTGACTCCTTTCAGATAAAAGAAAAAGCCCTGCATTATCCTGTCACTTGGACAGGACAAAGCAAGGCGCGAAAAGGCTGCACAAATCCAGACCCTACCTGTAAAGCGGGCCTAGGTCTTTGGCAGACCAGCAAATTATAGGAAAAAGAAGGGGCAGCTCTGGGCTGCCGGAACAAAGATTCCATAAGAGAGCCTCATCGTTAGGTGAGTTGTCTTGATTTGAAGAAAAGCAAAGATGATTTTTATAATTATACCACAAATCCTTGGAAAATGGGAGAGCCAAGCAATAGGTCTGCAAATTTGCACGATTAAAATAATTTTAGAAAAAGCGATGGAAAAGAAAAGGGTGGCAAACATAATAGCGGCCCTTGTTTTGTGTATTGCCAAAAACAAAGAGTTGTTTGATGATGCTATATCAACAATATAACGGCAGCGTGGTATTATGATATCAAGATACAAACTGTAGTTTGAGAGGTGACTTGAATGGAAGGTTATGACCTGGGAGTTGGCCGCCCCCATACTGAGCGGGTATATGTAAAGGTAACAGCTGAGTTTGATTCTACCGGGTATATGCAGCCGGTGTCCATTACTTGGTCAGATGGCCGGACTTTCCCTATTGAAAAGGTGCAAGGCTTTCGTCCGGCAGGGATGACGAGGAACGATTTGGCAATGGATTATTTTACCGTTTTGATTCATGGTAACGAGAAGCTGCTTTTTTTGAACATATCGACCCTCGGTTCACTGGCCGTCTTGGTCGCTGGTTTGTAGAAAAGACTGTACCCGGTTGTTAATGGTGTGATATTTAGAGTTGAAAAAAGAAATTTTTTGACTCGACAGGCTTCGACAGAATAAACCTTGATTAAAAAATCACATTCCACTATAATGGGCCTTAATTTAACCTGCTATCAGCACTATCTACTGTAAACTCAAAATCAAATTCACAAAGAAAAGGGGGGCATTTTAATGGCTTCAGACCAGCGAATCAACCTGAGCGTGTCCAACTGTCCCAAGTGCGGAACCCGGCATATGTGTGGAAAAATTATAGTCATTGGCTATCATCAATGCCCCAAATGCAAACGTCATTGGGTAATTGAAATGGAACATAATAAAGTGATTGTGACCCGTGCATCCAAATTTTTTGAAGATTTGGCTGTGAACCTCGCATAAATAACATTGAATTAAAGAATTACATAACCCAACAAGTGAATATTGTATTGAGACATACTGTAGAGGTGTTGAACTGGGTTTAAGCCCTTAAGAACACAAGTCAGGAGTCAAAAGTTTGTTCGATAGGACTGAACCGGCTATAGGCCGGACGAGCCGGCAGACGGAAGCAATTCCCCAGAGGAATTGCGGCTGTCTGTCGGCCTTTTTTATTTTCTCCTATCTTACCAGATAGCACAGGGAGGTGCTTCCGTCTCGCCACACAGGAGTGACGTATGCGCCAGTGCTGGGAGACGTATATCGCCAAGTACCCCTGACCTTCGGATTTTGACCGTCAACACACGCTTCAAAATCTGGAGGATATCCTTATGCGCTTTGATCCTGTTGAATGTGGAAAGAGAATCAAATCCCTGCGTGAAGAAAAAGGACTTACTCAAATGGAGCTTGCTGAACAGCTCAATGTCGGCCTGAATCATGTGAAAGCACTAGAACGAGCTAGGAGAGTGTTCTCACTGGATCTGATGGTAGAGCTTTCTGTGATTTTTTCAGTGTCGTTAGATTACCTTGTTTTGGGAAAAGCGTCAAAGCTTGGTTATATACATTCTGAGCTTGATACAGTGATCGATACTTTGGTTCAAATGAAGAAAAACCTGTAACAGGGTTGTCTACGAGAGAGCCTTAGGCTCTCTACAAGAGAGTCCCGCAGCGGAAATTTCTAATGTATCATATAGTCACAGCAAGGGACTCCCCCCAAAGGGAGGACAAGCCCGAAGCTGGCGGACCTTGAAAATTGAATAAGCAGCCTCCTGGTACTTCCAGACAATGATACTTCCGTAACTCGCGGCCC
>NZ_BQKV01000058.1 GCF_022180365.1 Faecalibacterium gallinarum | reverse complement strand
TGAGCCGGCAATAACGAAAGAATAACTAATCTATGAGTGCTGGGTTGTTGGCGCTCTTTTTTGTTTATTCTACTGGCTCTGGGGTTCGCCGACAAAAATTGGTTAAATGCTCCCGACAAAATATGGTTGCGATCTCCCGGCGCCAACAGGTGTTAATGCCACCGAATTCGTAGACGTTGGTATAGCCCAGTTCTGCCAGAGTAGAGGACGCGGTCTTGCTACGGTTTCCGCTGCGGCAGTAGACCAGCACCGTGGAGTCCTTCTCCGGAATCACCTCGGCGGCGGTTTCCTCATTGATTGTACCCACCGGCAGCAGGACAGCGCCGGGGATGTGGCCGCTGTCGTATTCGTCCTGTTCCCGCACATCCAGGATGATAACCTCCTGGGTATCCATCATCTCTTTGGCCTCTTCCTGGGTGATCTGCTGATAGGCGCCGTCAGCGGAATTCCCGCTGCATCCGGCCAGCAGCAGAAGTGCGAGCAACAGGGGGATCATTCGTTTCATCTGAGTTCCTCCAGAAGTCCGGCGGCAAAGGCCCTGTGGCCCTGCTCCGTGAAATGTACGCCGTCATAGGCAAGAGGGATGTCCCATTTCCCGGCGTCGGCAAAGCGGATACCCAGCTGCTCCGCCAGGGCCTGGCAGAGCCGGGCAAATGCGTGGGAGTCCTCAATGAGCTGCGGGCTGGGCACCCACTCACCCAAAGCCACCGGCGGCGGTGCGATCAGCAGGAGTTTGCTTCGATCCAGGGAGATGCCGGATAGGAACCTCTCCAGCCGCTCAGTCGCTTGCTTCGGGCTACGCCCCTGGAGCAGATCGTTGGTCCCCAGCATGACGATTAGCAGATCCGTGCTGGCGGGAAAGAAGGGGGCGGAGGAGGGGATTTCCCGGCCGTTCTGTCCCATGTTGGAGATTGTCCATCCGGTCTCCCCTGCCAGGATATCCACCCACCGGTTGCCCGCCTCATAGCGCCCGCCGAAATAACCCCGAGGATCGTAGCCGTAGGTGTTGGAGTCGCCGAAGCAGATGACGTTCATCTTATGTTTCCTCTTCTCTTGATAATGTCTCAGTTTTGTCAGCTGTTAGAAACTGCTGACCGAAGCGCCTGTTCTATGCGCTCCTCCTCACCGCTTCCATCTGTCCGAAGCCGAAGCAGCGGAATCCCACACTGTTCAAAAATCCGGTTTTTCTTTTCATCTCTGTTTGCCTGGACACTCCCCACGGCGTGGAAGGCGGCGCCATCTACCTCTACTGCCAGCAGAGGTGATTTGTCCATCCGGCGGAACAAGAGAAAGTCTACGTGGGTCAAAGGATTGCGGGCGTATGTGGTTTCCTCTTCCGTCAACATGGAATAGTCTTTCACCAGATTGACCAGGGCCACGTGGGCCACACAGTCCACAAAAGAAAACTCTGCCTTTTGGAGTATATTCCGGATCACAGCATAGGCAAGATTTTCTGAGTCATATTCTGAAACCCTCCCATGCTTTTTCAGGAGGGCCCGCCGTTGTTCAGCATACCCCTGATAGAGCAGATCAAAAACAGAATACACCGCACTCTCAATCACCGCACAGTTGTTGTACTCAATATAGCGGGCCAGATCACCGTAGTTGGTTCGGTCATTCTGAGGATCCTGCGAGGTAATGACGGTCAAGGACTTGATCGCCCTGGATACCGCCACATTCAGCATCCGGGGATCATCTACAAAGTCCGTAATGACATTATCCACGGAGGTCAGAACGATGGCGTCTTTTTCCCGACCCTGGAATTTATGGACGGTAGCCACTTCCAATTCCTTGCCAAGCTGTGTTTGGATTGCCGCCACCTGATCCCGGTACGGCGTGATGATGCCAATACTCCCATACCCCTGTCTCTCCAGGCTGGGGAGGACTTCTTGCCGAATCACATCAATTTGTCTCTGGTTCAGATGGCCACGGGCGTGGTTGCCGGGTGTTGTCCGGTACATGGTCAGGACATCCGGCTCTTCATGGTCCTCTGTCATAACGATGAGCTTTCCGCCATAGAATTTCTGGTTGCAGAAATTGATAATCTTGGGATGGCAGCGATAGTGTTCCCGCAAAAGAACGGTAGGCGCCTCCGGCCATGTGGCAATCGCAGAGGAGAGTAGACTGTGGGCGGTGAAATGATACGTCTCCGTGAGGGAATACCGTCCCCAGATTTCCTCACTTTTCTGAATGTTCTGGCTGTCCAGCACATTGGGAAGTTGCTGAAGATCTCCCACAATGACGATATTTTTGGCACTGGCGAAGGCAAGTGCGCCAGTGGCCAAATCCACTTGGGATGCCTCATCTACGATGAGGTAATCGTAGGTATACTCAAAGTTCAAGGTACCCTTAATGGAGTAGGTTGTGCTCAAAATTACCGGATATTCTTGATTGAACTCTTTGGACTTTCTGCGGAAGTCCCGCATCTCAAAGCACTGGCGAGGCTCTTTCCAGTGGAACTTTTCACTCAGCTCCGCTTGGAATAGCCGAAGAGACTTTTCCGTCAACTCCGCCATCTTTTCGTCAAAGGCATAATGCTCCAACTTTTTCTCCAGCTGAGCCCGCTCTTCTGTCAACTCTTGCCGTCGCACCACGTAGAATTGCCGCTGTAGATACGGGATTACCAGTTCCGGCGACTGGAGGAACACTTTCAGCGCACTGCGATTAAAGAGAAAGAGGATAGATATCTTCTGGAGCAGACCCAATTTGCTCTCCTGTTGGGCATGCTGCTCATATTCCAACCACAGGGACAGAATCTTTTGAGAGGAGAGCCCTTTCACCTCATCCCTTGGTGCCTGGGCGTAGGTGCTGTAGTACTCTCCGAAATAGTGCTGCTCTGGTATCAACTGGAGGAGTTCCTGCTCAATGGCGGCAATGCGGTTCTTTCCGTTGAGCATCTCGCTGAGTTCTTTGGAGAGACTCGTCATTTCCTGGTCCAGTTGTGACTTCTCCTCCGGCTCCAGAACCCAAGCCGACATATCGGGATATTGGCCGGTCTGCGCCTCCAGGAAATGCTCCTTATTGGCTCGGCTCCCCAGAAAAGCGGTCAGAAAAGAGAGATCCTTCTTTTCCAGTTTCTCCGCCACATTTAAAGTGGCGGAATTGTTATTGGAGACAACGGCCACGGTCTGGCCGTTTCGAACGGCATTGGCGATGATATTCAAAATGGTCTGTGTCTTTCCAGTACCGGGAGGCCCCTGGATGATGCTGATCTGGGAGGAAAGGGCGTTCTCCACCGCTGTTTTCTGACTCTGATTCAGGCCAAAGGGGTAGATGACAGCCTCAGGGAGCGCCCGCACCGCTGGCTTCTTGGAAGAGTCCAGGTAGCAGGACAGCACAGTTGCGTCGCTGACGCTCTGGATTCGCTCGTACTGGGCACTCAAGATATTGAGGCCGCCTTCGGCCACCAGACTGACCGCCGCTGCCGTTTCTTTGAAGTACTCAAAAATGCCCGCCTGTTTCTGGTTTGTCAGGCAGTTTTTCTGAAGTTCCACTTGGCTTTTGGGGTATGTAAGTGCTTTTTCCCCTGTTCTGAGGAAACGGTAAAAGGGGCCAAAATCCAGGATCTCATCGACCTGCGAAAGAGGATTTCCGTCCGCGGTAAGGATAAACTGCGAGGGGTCAATTCGGCTCTGTACTTTTAGAAGTTGCACCTTTTCGGCGTGGTAGCGATAAGGTTTAGGAGAAGTGGCATAGACCACCTCGCACATGCCGTCTTGAAAGCGGAAGCTGGCGACGGAGTCGGTCTTATCCTGTCCATCGATCAGAAGCATGTATTTTCGGCTGTCCATCGCAAACCTCCTTTCTGCGTTCTTGGCACTATAAGGATGTTTATTATTCCCAAGTTTTTTGAGAAAGGATCTGTGCCAGATGTTCTGTATCTGGTATTTCTGTTGACCCAAGTACCGTGGTTAAATCAAAAATGCGCGTCCCCATGGGCGCCCGAGGCGTACTTTTCCGAAAATCCGTTTCATAGAACTGTTTTACAAAGAAAAATCGGGTCGCCACCAACTCATATCCGTATTGTTTGCCATCCAGGATTGCTCGTTCAATGGCCTTCTTACGTTCTTCGGTCAGTTCCCCCTGCTCCACCTGATACGTTAATGCGCCATTTTGATCCTTTACTCCTGTGATGATGGCAATTACTTCCCCTACCGCTCGAACGCTTTTATTTTTATATAACCCGAGATATCGATGTGCGCGGAATCCACGTTCAATGTTATCGTAGTAGAGGTTTTCTCGGACATTGAAATCAAATGTAGTTCCTGCCAGCTGGACTCTCATGAATTTCCAGCCATCCGATACCGGGATTAAACCATCATGGTAGCAGTAATTCAAGTAGTCTTCCAGCACTTCCTGCATCTCATAATCCCGGTCATCAATAACCTCTTGAATCCGATTGACCAGTTCTTCAAATGTTGTGTTGACATGGCGAATCGGAGTATCCTGGGATGCATTATAAGTGGCCAGTCTGCTCTCGAACATCTTCCGCTTTTCTGTTTCCATGTACTCCGGAGCCAAAGTCAGTAGCACTTTTTGTTTCTCGTTCTTAAACGATGACAAGTGTCGCTCCAACTGATCCGTATAAAACCAATCGGACAGTTTGGTCTCTACTGCTATCTTGAAACTGTCCTGGGTGATAGTGGCATCCAAAACGCTTTTATCGTTCTTTTCCTGGAGTTGAAACACGATCTCCGATTCAAACCCCTCCGGGAAAGCCCAGCTGTTTAAAAAGCGGAAAAATTTATCTGTGGAATACTGGTACAACCGCGATAGTAGCAGCATGGTATTGGCTGTCGCCACATTTTCTTTTGCGTGATACCGCTGGAAATAATGAATTTTCATATAATCTCCCCCCCTGTTGCAGACTACCATAGAGCCTTATTTTTCTGTCAAGCGACTGTAGTACTGCTCCAGCTTCTCATCACAGATCCGCTCGATCTCCTGCTTCTCCTCCCGGGTCAGCTTTTTCCAGACGGACTCGTCCACCTGGATTACGCCTAAGGTTTTGGTGTGATGGAGCATCTGCATGTCCTCAAACCGCTTGAAGGGGTTGGACAGGATATTCCGCTGGGCCTGGGCGTCGATGTAGCCGCCCTTGGCGTAGATGCTGTTGGCCTTCTCCACCACCAACCCAGCCGTCCGGCGGGCCTCGTAGAACTCCCGGAAGTAGGTGACGATGTCGCTGAGCTTTACCCGGCCCTTGTCGTCGGAAAACAGCAGCACCGCCTTGAGGAGCACCGGTTTGTAGGAGTAACTCATGTCCATCTGCCGTACCATGTCCAGAAACAGGTCCTTGCGGTTGGAGTCGTCGATGAGGGTCCAGCCGTACTGCTGGGCATATTTCTGAAGCGTCTCTTCTTTGAAATACTTGAAGGTCCGGTGTTCGCTCATGGGTACCGCCAGATCGGGCACCAGCAGGCCGTCCCGGACATACCGCTCGATGGTCTCGGTCTGCACGTCCACCCGGCGGACGAACTCCATCTGGGAGATCATGCCGGCGGCTTCCTCCTGCCAGTTGAAGATGTCCACTAACTCGTAATCCAGAGCATCCACCGGCCAGTCGATGAGGGCATCCGGGCGCTCGCCCTTGTCATAAAGCCCCTGCTCGGCGGCTTTCTGCCCCTTGGTGCCCAGCACCAGGGCACCGGGCTTATATTCCTTTAGGCGGAACAGCCGGTGCATGGAGTAGGGCATGTTGTACTGGCTGGCGTTGTCCACGAAGTCAAACACCATCAGGCTCTCCTTGCCGGGGGCCAGCCGCATGCCCCGGCCCAGCTGCTGGGTATAGAGCACCTTGGACATGGTGGGCCGGGCCATGAACAGCACCTCGGTGGCCGGGCAGTCCCAGCCCTCGTTGAGTAGGTCGCAGGCGCACAGCACTTTGATTTCCCCCTTCTCAAATCGGGCCAGTACCTCCCGGCGGTCGCTGGCCTTGATCTCGCCGGACACCGCCTCGGCGGCCACACCGGCGTCGTGGAGCCGCCCGGCGATCTCCTGGGCGTGCTTGACGGAGGCACAGAAGATGACCGTCCGCTTGTCCTTCACATACTGGAGCCAGGTGTCCACGATGAGCTGATTCCGCTCCGGCACATAGATTTTGCTCTCCAGATCCCGGATGTTGTACTGGACGCTGTTGAACCGAACTTTGGTCAAATCGATGTTGGTGTGGATGCGGATGCACCGCACCGGCACCAGTTCGCCAATCTCCACAGCGGTCTGGATGTCCAGCTTGTGGGCGGTGTTCTTGAAGATGTCCAGGATGTTCTTGTCGTCGGCCCGCTCCGGCGTGGCGGTCAGGCCCAGAGTGAATTCCGGCGTGAAGTAGGACAGGACCTTCTGATATGTATCGGCGGAGGCGTGGTGGGCCTCGTCCACGACGATGTAGCCGAAATCATCCGGCTTGAACCGCTCCAGGTTCAGTGCCACGCTCTGAATACTGCCGCAGACCACGAAGGCGTTGCCCTGCTTCATACTCTCCACATAGCGGCCCACCGTGGCCCGGGGCCACAGTTCCCGGAAGGTCTTGGTGGCCTGATCCACCAGCTCTACCGTGTGGGCCAGAAACAGTGTCCGCTTGCCGAATCGCTTGGCATCCATGACGGCGGTCACCGTCTTGCCGGTGCCGGTGGCGTGGTAGAGAAGAGCGATGGTCTCGAAGTTGCAGCGCATCTCCTCCAGCGCCGCCAGGGCCTGCTTCTGGTGCTCTTTCAGCTCCAGCTTGGAGCCGTCCAGAGACTTGCCTCGCTGGGTGGGGAGGTAGTCCTCGATCTCCCTGAAACTGGGGTGCTGCCCCAGGAAGACCCGCAGCTCGTCCTTCACGGTCTCCGGCTGCTGCTGCATCTGCCGCACCGCCCAGCGGTACACATCCCAGCCCAGGTAGATCATGCTGTTCTGCTTGAGCAGGTCGTCATAGAACTTGTTCTGGGAGACCAGTTTAGGGTTGTGAGAGGCCTCGTCGTCGATCTCAATGGCCACCTTCCGTCCGCTGTTTTCGATCAGAAAGTCGGCAAACCGGCTGTTCTGGTAGATGTCGGAAAAGGGGTACTGGGAGTAGAGATAGCCGGCTTTCTCGGCACCGAAGGTGTCGGAGAACAGTTCGATGAACAGGTCCTCGGCACTGCTGCCAGAGGCGGAGCGGTAGGTAGACATAGAGTTCACCTCACATCATTCGCTTTAGTCGTTCGGCCTGCGGGACTGTTGCTTGGAGTTTTCGCAGTTTTGCCAGAGAGATGGACCGCTGACCATTTTTCTGCAGTTTCCCGCAATGCTCCCAGGCCAGTTTGCCGGGCCCATTATATTCCTCTGAAAAAGTGCCGTCTTTTTGTATCTTCAGCACAAGCAGCCACTTCGGCTCACTGGAAAGAGCGACGCGGTCGATTTGCGTTGCTTTGATCTGTACCAGACGGCCATCCGGCGCTTTAGCATCGTGCGTTTCTTCTGGGGCGGGGAAGAGTTCCAGGTTATAATAACTGGCCGCCAAGGCCTCCCCAATGCTCCCGATCATATGGCCATCCGGCGTATAGTGCCGTCCGGGAAATAGCGCCTCCAACTCCTGAGATATTTCGTAAAGTGCCTTGATTTTTGCTGCCACCGAGTCCTGGAGCGTTGCTTTGCTCATTCCCGCACTTCCTTCAGCAGGATCTTTTTCTCAAATCCACCCCGTTTGGCAGCCTTGTCCGCCCGCACCCGTTCCAGATCTTCCAGCGTCCAGCCCCGGGCTTTCACGGCAGCCTGCATGACTTCCAGAAGATCGGCCAGTTCTTCCAGGGATTTGCTCTCCTGGTATTCCGTCAGTTCCTCGTTCAGTTTCTGGTCCAGGAGAGTTAGGTAGTCCTCGTCAGAGAGCGTTTCACAGACACAGGTTTTCCCATCTGCTTCGATGATTTCAGGGATGCGGTCACGGACGAGTTTGTAATAGGTTTTAGTAGGCATCCTTTAGCCTCCTCAAAATCTCCTCATCCGCAGGGCAAAACGCATACTGATCAATCTCATTCACTGTGATCCAGCGGATGTCATTGTGCTCCAACTTCTGAGGGGTACCTTCCCGGATGATGGCATGGAACAGCGTCAAATGGACCGTCAGATCAGGATATTCGTGGACTACATCCACGAATATCTCACCGACACTCAGTGTGACGCCCAGTTCCTCCTGACACTCCCGAATGAGCGCCTGCTCTTTAGTTTCTCCGGGTTCTACCTTGCCCCCTACAAACTCCCACAGAAGCCCTCGGGCTTTATGGGCCGGGCGCTGGCAGATCATAAACTTGTCCTGATTCCAGATCAGGGCTGCTACCACTTCTGTCATTTGTCCTACCACCAATCTATTTAATCATCTCAAAGAAATTTGTCGGAGTCAGTCAAACCGACTTCTATGTGATACTACCACCGCTGCACTCCATGTATATTTGGTATACCCAGGGAGTGTGGTCATTGTTTTCTTCTGTAATTTGTTTACTTTAACTTTCTGAAACAGCAATACTTACTTTAATGAATGACCTCTACGCCGTCTACGGAGTCTACCTCAGTAAACCGGATTCCCATGTAGGAAAGGAAACTCTCACAGCAGTAAACAGATGTCACAAGGAACTGCCATAATGAAAGCGAGAACAAAACCTTGTTGTTGCAGAGGGATGGCGGACGTCTGTGTGCCGCCGGCAGGATCGATTCTTGTCTCATTCATTTGCTAATATGTATCCGACTGCTATCAGGTGGAGCAGCACTGTTTCATGAGAGAACAAATATTTGGATGTTCAGGACGATTTGATCGTTTACTCGTTTTTCTTTCCTATAAATACCGCCACCATTGTCTATGCTGAATTAGATCCGTCAGACCGATCTCACCTACGCTCTGGCAAAAAAACTCTCTCCAGGGCCGTTTGGAATTGACGCATCAAAAGATTCGACCGCTCAGTTCTGGGTGCTTTAGGTCAGAGCCATAGGCTCCATCGTCAATTGTAAAAGTGCAACTGTTAATGGTTAATTGCCGCTTTTCCGCAAATGGTAAGGGCAATAGACGATAGATTTATAGTCTTAGAAATAATTATTGTTTTATTTGTTTATTTTTTCTTTGGCAAATGATTTCAGTAGATCTGAGCTTGGATGGTCAGCAAGTGATACTAATTTGTTGGCAAGTACCACTGGAACAAGCGAGTTGTAATATAAGTCACATTTTAGAGCGGTAATATTATATAAAATTTCATTAATATTAATATAGTCGTCTATTTGTGGTTCAACTTTCGCTTGGGTATTCGGAATAGTTGCTACATATACATTGTTATGCTCAGACTTAAAGATAACCTTATGACCATAATATGATGAGCTGGCGTATGGTTCATTATCTCTTCCGTTTCCGGGAATTATATATTTATATATATAACTATTTCCAAGCAACAACATCTGTTTTGGCAACATTCTTTTAGATGCTTGTACCGCATGCTCAACAAAAGAGCCGCTTTTTTCAAGGCCGACTAAATAGATTGCATGGTGTTCATTCAAAAAAATCATTAGTTGACGCATAGGCTTGTGAAGATTAGCAGTTTGACCAAAAAAAGCAAGCGGTCCGTCTTTTACAAAAAGGGTCTGCTCTAATAAACTTGGCCTTATAGTGAGCATCTGTTTGATAAGATACACGATTATAATTTGCTCAACTGTAGTTGTCAAATAGCCAAGAATTCCACCAGCTCCAAGCTCATTATCAATGGCTTCGTGAAGTCTTAAAACATCTGTTAGATATATTTTTTCGCCGCAATGAGGACACTTTATAGTGTAGTCACTTTGAATTTTATGCCTCTGTATATCGACTCCCTCATTACAATTGGGACAAGTAGCTAAATGCCAAGTATCTTTGACATTGGGGGCATTATACTCTTCAAAAATAAGCCATTTTAATGCATCCATGAATCCATTTCTCTCTGGTTGGGACATGAAGAATTCATATATTGTCCTTCTAACTGACGATAAAAAGTCAACTTCACCATCAAGGGCAATGCCTTTTGTTGGAACAACAAGTTTTATCCTTTGTATATTTTGAAGTTTAGAAAAATCGTCTGGATCTATAAATGGCTTTTGTTTTAAATCTAACAAATCTTGATGTTTAAAAAATAATGCACCAAATTGAAAGAAACCGATGGTTGATGAAGGAAAATCTTCCTTTACAAAAATGTTTGTATAACCTCCATCAATAGTAACAATGTTTTTTATTGGATTATTAATAGACTCTTTGAGTGTGTAAAGCTTGATATCTTTGTCTTCTATTTCCTCATAGTAAGGAGGAATTTTACACTTTGATAAGAAAGATTGAACTGCAGCATCATTTATGATATTAGTATGTGATGTTTTACTTGCTCTCTCAAAAGGCTTATTTGAATAGTCATTACCATAGCTCATATTGTTAATCTCCCTGTGCCGTAAATCTATCAATTTGGACTGGCACAACAAAGGCATTAGAATAGGTTTTCATTCTAATAAAACCCTTATCACTTCCGGAACTATAGCGAATTAGGCTATCACAGAAATCGGAAAAATCGTAAAACTTCTTGATTTCTTTTAGCTCATCTTCGTTATTTAAGTGTGCAATAAACCAATTTTGAGTATTTTTTAATATGTTTGAGGAAATTGAACTGACTTCTTGTGTAGCATAGATCATTCCTATATTTAACTTTGCGCCTTCCTTAGCAATCCGATTATAAATGCCACTTAAGTCTTTATCTTCTTTTTTAGGAAATAGATTGTGTGCCTCTTCAAAATAAAATTGGATAAAATTATTTAGACTGTTGTTTACAAAGTTATTTATAGCATTTCGGAATACACTCAAGCAAATTTTTTCGGCAAAAGTTTGCTGAATAACAGGGTCACCTTGTGACAAGTCAATTATAACAATATTACCTTTTCTAAGCTGCTCAACTATGTCAACTTCAAAAGGCGAATCTGATTGAACAGTGTGATAATCCTTCAAGGGTACGAGCTTTCTGTATCCCGTCAAACTGGCTGAGCCATTCAAATTGCGTTTTCTCGTTAAAAATACGAGTAAGGCTTTTAAATCTTCATCCACCCAATCATGTCCATTTTTGCTGCGATAATCAGTGAAAAACTGGTCATCCTGATGATCGGCCACCCAATTCCAAAATGTAATAGCGTCATCTAAATTAATTCCAGTGGAAGGATCTATGGCCCGATCTTTAACAATACGGCTGTTTATTTCTTTGTTTCCTGTAAATTTTACTTTATGATTTTTTGGCACAGTAAAACCAGCCATTTTGAGACAGCACTGATATGCCGCAGATTTACGTGCCCATCTGATGTATGCAGAACCAGACTTTTCTACTGGCTCCTCTAAATCTATGGCGGTAAAACTCTTTATGTAATCTCCATTTTCGTCAGCAAGCAAATTGCAAATCAGTTCAAACCCTACCGATATTTCATTATAAAAATTTACTTTTAATACTTTAAAACCTGGTTTATCCAGAACACTATACCTGGTTGTTATCTGTTGATACTTTTCGAATATTGCAGTACCTTCGTCTTGGAGGTTCGCATTTGCGTATTCTCCATTCATATCAAATATTATCTGCCCAACTTTATACTTTGGTGTGCCATCATCTTTAAACTGTTTTACATTATCTATGGTAGAAGAAGTCGTAACATGTATACAAGTGTTGGCTGCTTTTTCACTTACCTCTGTTGTAGCCTCAATCACTTTTTTTACCGTATTAGACTTACCTGTTCTCGTCATACCGAACAAAGCGGTCCGTTTACCTAAAAAATCACTTGGACTGACATATACGGGAACGTCTGGATGCTTATCTTGAAAGCGCCGGCTGGAACTATATCGAATTTTTCCGATTCTGTAATCTGTATTGCAGCCAATAGAAGTGTTTCCGTCTCTAAAATTAACGATTTGTTCAAGAACCTCACCAACAGGCTTATATGCAACATAATTATGCGCACTATAATAATTTTCCACATCGGCGCCAAACTGAATTTTCCCACTTTCATCGCGGTAAAACGTGCCAAGGATTCTACATTCCAGGCCTGAAAAGCTAAACGTATATTTTGTGAAGTCATCAAGCTGATTTTTTTTGCCTGAAGTTTTGAGATTATCCTTATAGTATTCTACCATAGATGCAATTACATCATTATCCGTGGGAAGCTTTGCAGGCCTGAGTGCTCGTAACAACAAGCATTCATCTACATCGTCATTTTCGTTTTCGTAAAAAGCAAGTAAAAATGTTCCTTGAGGAATTCCACCCACCTTTTCTTTCCAAGCATCTGTTATCAGTAAATATGCTTTATCAAAATCAAGATAGTAAGGTCTCCCAATAAATAAATCAGCTTTTTTAGCTTCAGCAAAAATATCCACCATAGCTAAGTTTTTTATCTCTTGCGTCAAACTCATAACTCAAATGCCCCCATTTTAATACTTGAATTTAGTGATGGCTCTTTGAAACGAATGATAGATTGCTTCCCATAATCCATGTTGGCCTCTATGCTTATCCATTGGCGTTTTAGTTTTTCAGCACAGAATCCCGTAGTATTGCTACCTCCAAATGGGTCAAGCACCAAGTCTCCTTCATCTGTCAAAAATTCAATAAAGAAGCTTGCCAGCTCGAGCGGCATTCGCGCAGGATGAGGAACTATTCCTTTTTCTTTACAGGTCTTTGTAAAGAAATCGTTTGACTTCGTATTTGAAATACTAAACATAGAATAGGGTAACCGCAACTCCCTGTCTTCATCTATTTGTTCTAATTCCAAAACATTATGTGATATGCTCCCATGATTATCGGTCAAAAATCCTTTTTCGCTGATTACATGTTCTGATGGACGTTTACCTGAATTGAACTTGCCTGATTCAAGTAATTTTTTCATTTTTTTGCTATATGGCCGCAATACTCGACGATTATCTGCTTTGGGATAATCTGAGTTTGACATCCACCATATATGAGTAAAACTATCAATAGCTCTAATTCGATTAATTGTTACCCATTGAGCTGGAGATGGTAATCTTGCAGGATTATAACATATGAATTCTTGGCACAGTCTGAGTCCTGCTTTTTCGTTATTTACAAAGCTTAAAAGACTATTCAAATGCAATAATGATTGTACGGGACGATTTTTCTCCCAGGCATTACCCATTTCAATTACAATAGATCCATTTGGCGCCAATACACTTGAAAATAGTTCTGCTAACCCTGTAAACCACGTTAGATATTCCTCACCATTTAAATTTCCATATTGTTTTTTATTATTGAGAGGAAATGGTGGAGAAGTAAGTATTAACTGCACTTTTTCCTTTAGCTTTAGTTCTTGAATTGTTTCTTCACATTTTCCTAAATAATATTTTCCATAATCGGTGCTGTATAGTTTATTACTCATTTTTAGTCACTCTCCCGTTCTCCGGCTATTCTTTAAAGAACATCTTGTCTCTTCCCACTTAATTTAATTTCAAATATATCGAACGTAGTTTCAAAAAAAGCTTGTATTAATTTAAAACATCAAAAATTAGGTATATATCTTTAGAGGTCATCCTCTATTTTAAAACATGCTACTACTTGCTGAAGATTTCGATCACTTTTATTACTTCTTTAAAGGCCCCTATTAATTATTGTATTATTGTATTTTGTATAGACTTTCACACTATCCCACCACCAATTTATTTGTCTTCTTCAAAAACTTCGCCGGAATCGGTCGGTCCAGCTGCCAGGTGATATTCATGGGTCTGCTCCCATTGTGCTTCACATAATTCGCCGTGCCCAGGAAGGTATAGGCCTCGGCGCCTCCGGTGATCCGGTCCGCCTTGAACTCCCGGACAAACAGCAGCACCTTGCTCCCCCGCTCCCTGTGGTGAATGTACCGCTGTCCGGTGGGTGAGTCTGCCGCTGTGGTACTCTGGCTCTGCCAGTGGAACAGGGTCTCGCTCACGGAGTAATCGTGATACATGGTGGTGGGCGAGTAGTCCTTGTCCGCCTTATTCAGCGTCACAAAGAACACATCCAGTTGTTTCTCCGGCAGCCACTTGACACCCTCACGGACCGTGGCGGGTTTCAGAAAATCCAACGCCACCAGCAGCTGGTCCCGGGTATAGGTGCAGTGGAGATCCAGCGGGCAGTCAAAGCTCAGCTCCACCGGCTCGTCAATGAAGTCGATCTGCTCATATCGATAGCGGAGCAAATCCAAAAGCTCGCCCAGCAGCACGGGACTGTCCGAGAGGGCATACAGGTTGTCCAGCACCTCATCGGACGCCCAATTCTCTGCCGCCTTGCCCCAAACGGTCACATAGAACATCTGGAGCATCCGCTGCTCCAGCTCGCCCAGCGTCGGAAAGTCCACATCGTCCAGGCGGGGCAGCAGATCCAGCAAAAAGCGGATCCAGCGCCGGGAGTCCACAACGGCCAGCCGGCCCAGGGCTTTCGTCAGGACCTCCTCCAGCGGTTCGTTAAAATCCGCTATCACATCCGCCCTGGCACAGATGCGAGAGAAGGAGGAAAACTTGTAGATTGTCCTGGGGTCCAAATGATAATAGTCCAGAAAGTTTGCCAGGGTCAGATTCAAACCGCTATCCTCCGCAAAGCTGGCAACCCGAGACACCAGCCCGGCGGTATTGCCGTAGGAGGCACGGATGTTATCCAGGATGTACTTGGCAGCCTTCTTCTCCAGATGGATATAGCAGCCCTTGGGCGCGGAGATAAACCCGTCTTTAATCTCCCGGGTCACGCTGCGAGTGGTATTGGACAGCAGGGCGGCAAACTTGTCCTCAAAGTTATACCGCTTGTTGGCCTGGCCGATAAAATCCAGCACGGTCAGGCATTCCTTATCCTCCGCCAGCCGTAGGCCACGGCCCAGCTGCTGGAGGAAGATGGTCAAGGACTCGGTGGGCCGCAGGAACAGCACCGTATTGACCTCTGGGATGTCCACGCCCTCGTTGTAGATGTCCACCACGAAAATGAAGCGCACCTCGCCGCTCACCAGCCGCCCCTTGGCGGCTTTCCTCTCATCGTCAGAGGATTTCCCGGTCAGGAAAATGGAGGGGATGCCGTGGCTGTTGAAGTAGCGGCACATAAACTCCGCATGTTCAATGGACACGCAGAAGCCCAGGCCCTTCACCTCGTCGATGTCGGTCACATACTTGAGAAGGGAGGACACCACCAGATCGGCGCGACGGTTGGCCACGGCACCACTGAGGGTGTAGAGATTGGAAAGCTCATTTTTGTCGTAGCCGCCGGCGCTCCATTTCAAGGTATTCAGGTCCACCGTGTCGGTGACGCCGAAATACTGGAAGGGGCACAGCAGCTTGCGGTCAACGGCCTCCGGCAGACGGATTTCCACGGCGATCCGGTTGTTGAAGTAGGGCAGCACGCTCTTGCCGTCCATACGCTCCGGAGTGGCGGTCAGGCCCAGGAGGATCTGAGGCTGGTAGTAGGACAGCAACTTCTGATAGGTAGGCGCCGCCGCGTGGTGGAATTCGTCCACCACAATGTAGTCATAAAAATCCGGGGCGGTCTTGGCGGTGAAATCCTGGGAGTTGAAGGTCTGGATAGACAGAAACAGGTGGTCAATGCCCTCTGGACGGTAGTTGCCCACAAACAGCTCTCCGAAATTGGCGTCCTTCAAAACCGCCCGGAAGGTGTACAGGCTTTGCCGCAGGATCTCCTCCCGGTGGGCCACAAAGAGCAGTCGGCAGGGCTTTCCGGGATGTTGCCTGCAAAAACGCTTATAGTCCAGGGCGGAGATCACTGTTTTTCCGGTGCCGGTGGCGGCCACCACCAGATTGCGGGTGTAGCCCCGGACGGCGCGCTCCGCTTCCAGCTTGTCCAGGATCTCCTGCTGGTAAGAGTAGGGCGCAATATCCATGGTGTAGACTTCGGCATTGTTGGCGTTGAAGTATTTTTCCGCCTTCAGCGCCCGGGCCAGCCGCTCCTTCTGATCTTCGGAGTAGTACTCAAATTCACTGGAATTCCAGTAGCTCTCGAAGGTGGCGGCGATCTTTTCGATGGTCTCCGGCAAATCCCGGCGAGTCACCTTCACATTCCACTCCAGTCCGCTGGAGATGGCGGCGTTGGACAGGTTGGAGGAACCTACATAGGCGGTGGTAAAGCCGGTATCCCGGTAAAAGACATAGGTCTTAGCGTGGAGGCGGGTACGTTTGGTGTCGTAGCTGACCTTGATTTTTGTGTTGGGCAGTGCCCGCAGCTCCTCAATGGCCTTCACATCGGTGGCTCCCATGTAGGAGGTGGTGATGATCCGCAACTCGCCACCGTTTTGGGTAAACTCTCGCAGCTCGTCCATCAAGAGCCACAGACCGCTCCACTTGATAAAGGACACCAGCATATCGATGCGGTCTGCGGAGACAATTTCCTTTTTCAGTTCCGAGTACATCTGGGGCTCATGGATAGCCCCGGTAAACAGGCTGCTTTGGGCGATGGAGGTCTCCGGCCGACTCAGATCGGCAGCTGTTTTGCCCACCGCCAGCCGTGGGTCCTGCTCCCGTAAAAGCGCAAGAAGCTGCTCCGCCCGCTGGTCGATGCTCAGCGCGGCAAAGTCAGCTTCTTGGGTTATGTTCTGAATTAGGTCTACGATTTGGTTGGCAAGGCCGATCTGTGTGGAGAGGTCCCCGCCATTGTCCACTACATTCTCCAGAGCTTTTTGCACCACATCTGCCAAGTACTGTGCCAAAACCTTGGAGGCCTCCGCTTTGTCAATAGGCACAACTGATTTGCGGGCATCAGAAATCTCCGAAAGCTCGCGGTTCAAGGCAGTATTGATGACTTGCTCGTAAAGGCCGGGAGGCAGCATTATATTCCACTCTTCCTATCTTCTCTTTGTAGATGTATATTGTACTTAGTATAACTGAAATTCCAAAATCCGACAAGAACTTATTGGCAAATATAAACAAAGCTATCCGGCTTTGATATATCCTGTTTCTCTTCATTGGAAATCAGTTTAGCATTATATTTGTCCAATAAGCAGGATTATTCTGCAGGACACTATCTGTCAAAATAGAAAGCGGATGATTCAAGCTATGTACACTTTATCAACAAAGGGCAAAACGATATCCATTTTTCCAAGTTTTGAAGTAAACGTGCCTATTATCTATCTCAACACTTTCTCTGATGAAGGCCAGAAGGTATATGAGACCGCACAGGCCGCTGGCTGTCCGCCGTTCACGCTGGTGGCTATCAGTGATCTGGACTGGAATCACGACATGGTGCCCTGGGACAGTCCACCTGCCTTCAAAAATGCTGAGCCCTGCATCGGTGGTGCGGACGACTATCTACAGCTCCTGACCGAGGAAATCATCCCAACGGTAGAGAAGGGGATTAATGGTGTGCCGTCTTGGAGTGGGATCGCCGGGTACTCTCTGGCGGGGCTGTTTGCGCTGTATGCCATCTACCGGACGGATCTCTTTTCACGGGGTGGTAGCATATCCGGTTCTCTCTGGTTTCCCGGAATAAAGGAGTACATTTTCTCCCATGAGCCAAAGCGTTTGCCGGACTACATGTACTTTTCTCTGGGTGACAAGGAGAATAAAACTCGAAACCCACTTCTGAGAAATGTCAGGCAGAACACGGAAGAGATTCGGTCCTTCTATCAGGCCAAGGGAATTGACACAGTGTTCCAGCTGAATCCAGGTAATCACTACAATCATGCTGCGGAACGCACAGCTGCAGGCCTCTGTTGGCTCCTGAGCAGGTGAGGTAACTCCTCCTCTCTCCAGGCTATATTCTTTGTATAGGCGTGTTAAAAATTGATACGCCTGACTCGAAAAAATACCTTGCTTCTCGGTCCCGGCAGAGGTACAATACCCCAAACCTGAATATGAAAAGAGCCCTTCTGGACAGGCGGCAGTAGCGAATGCCTCGCCTGGTCAAGAAGGGCTCTTTGACCACATGTTTGACCACAGACAGCGTCGGAGCACTCGGAAACAGTGGAATTAAGAGCGGCAAAGAGTGAGCGAAATGTAGTGAAAATGGTTAAAAACTATTAGAAAACACCAGAAAAAAATTAGTTCAACCGTTTGGGAGCAGGAGGCCGCGAGTTCGAGTCTCGCCACTCCGATTAAGCATAAGCCCCCTGGAGCCTGAACTGAACCAGTAAAAACGGACAATAGACAAAACGCCCCCTGTGTAGGAAAATAAACCTATACAGGGGGTGTTCGTATGTCCAGACAAAAATACACACATATCCAAGTGAAAGAGGAAGAAATTCTAGCCTTGCGAGAGGCAGGAGC
>NZ_BQKV01000057.1 GCF_022180365.1 Faecalibacterium gallinarum | reverse complement strand
CCTTGCGAGAGGCAGGAGCGACCCGGCAAGAGATCGCGAATCAATTGGGATTAAGCAAGGTACAAATCAAGAATTGGATCAACCGATATAACCGCAAACAGGCCAAACAGGAAGCAGGAATTTTTCCCAAACCAAAAGGACGTCCGAGAAAAGTTGCTGAACCTGGAGATATAATCGCCGAGCAAGCCTATGAGATCCAGCGGTTGAAGATGGAGAATGAGCTGCTGCGGGATTTTCTGCGGTCCACAGGAAGGAAGTGAGTGCAAAGGCAAAGTATGCCGTGATTTATCGTCACAGGGAGAAGTATTCTGTACTAGTCATGTGCAGGTTCTTTTCGGTATCCAGAAGCGGCTATTACAGCTTTGTAAGGCGACTGAATCGACCTGAGAAAGATGCCTCATTGGCAGAGAAGATCCGAAATCAGCAGGACAAGTGTTTTCATACCTATGGCTACCGTAGAATGTGGCAATGGCTGAAAAACAGTGAAGAAATCATCCATAACCCTAAAACGATCCTGCGTGTCATGAAAAAATACGGCTTATTGTCTGAAATCCGTCGCCGCAGACGTTGGCAGCAGATGGGGCAGCAGCTGCACAAATACCAGAATCTTCTCAATCGGAATTTTCACGCTGAAGCGCCAAACCGCAAATGGGTGACCGACATCTCCTATATTCAAACCAAACAAGGTGTACTGTATCTGTCTATGATCCGTGATTTGTACGACAACAGTATTG
>NZ_BQKV01000056.1 GCF_022180365.1 Faecalibacterium gallinarum | reverse complement strand
CAGCTGCACAAATACCAGAATCTTCTCAATCGGAATTTTCACGCTGAAGCGCCAAACCGCAAATGGGTGACCGACATCTCCTATATTCAAACCAAACAAGGTGTACTGTATCTGTCTATGATCCGTGATTTGTACGACAACAGTATTGTAGCTTATAAAACTGCAACCCAGCAAACAGTGAACCTGGTACTGGATACGATCCGCCAGGCAGTACACAGAGAAAAGAAGAAGGTCGCCGCAGAGTTACAGCTCCACAGCGACCAAGGGTTTCAGTATACTTCCCAAGCGTACTTTAACCTGACTAAAGAATACGGCATTACACCATCTATGTCAAGACGGGGGAATCCGCATGATAACGCGATGGCTGAAAATTTTTTCTCCATCCTCAAAACAGAGTGCATCTACCGCCACAAACCTGCTACATTCTCCGAGGCCAACGACATGATCGACCGATACATCCAGTTTTATAACCACGAGCGAATCCAAACGAAAGCAGGA
>NZ_BQKV01000055.1 GCF_022180365.1 Faecalibacterium gallinarum | reverse complement strand
CAGCTGCACAAATACCAGAATCTTCTCAATCGGAATTTTCACGCTGAAGCGCCAAACCGCAAATGGGTGACCGACATCTCCTATATTCAAACCAAACAAGGTGTACTGTATCTGTCTATGATCCGTGATTTGTACGACAACAGTATTGTGGCTTATAAAACTGCAACCCAGCAAACAGTGAACCTGGTACTGGATACTATCCGCCAGGCAGTACACAGAGAAAAGAAGAAGGTCGCCGCAGAGTTACAGCTCCACAGCGACCAAGGGTTTCAGTATACTTCCCAAGCGTACTTTAACCTGACTAAAGAATACGGCATTACACCATCTATGTCAAGACGGGGAAATCCGTATGATAACGCGATGGCTGAAAATTTTTTCTCCATCCTCAAAACAGAGTGCATCTACCGCCACAAACCTGCTACATTCTCCGAGGCCAACGACATGATCGACCGATACATCCAGTTTTATAACCACGAGCGAATCCAAACGAAAGCAGGA
>NZ_BQKV01000054.1 GCF_022180365.1 Faecalibacterium gallinarum | reverse complement strand
CATTCCCTGGCTGCGAAGCTCTATTATTTCCTTCTCGTGTTCCTGAATGTGGCTGTATTTTCTGGGCATAGCAAAGACCTCCTGTAGTAGTTTTATTCTACCACAGGAGGCCTTCTTTTTTCACTGTCTACTTTTACTGGAGCGGTTCATTTGGCAGCGGTCTTTTTATTTTGTTCTGTATTCTTCAAAAGAAGAAACGCCGGGGAAATCCAGAAACCGCTCGGCCAGCCTGAAAAGAGGGGTCACCCTTCCGGGGCGATGAGCCAGTGCTCCAGGATTTGCTGGATTTCATGAGAACAAGGATCGCAGTAACTGCGGGCTAGATCCGGCCCGGCCGTGAGTTCCGGCGCCAGTTGGGTGCGGTATTCAGCCGGAGACTGTCGGAAGGTGGCGCGAAAGCGGCTGTTGAAGAGTTTCAGTTCGGGGAAACCGTTGTCCAGAGCGACTTCGGTTAGGGTCTTGGAGGTGTAGGTCAGATCGTGGACCGCATGCTGGAACCGGATACGGGTGAGATATTCGTGAAAGCTGGTTCCGGTGTGAATTTTAAGGAATGTGGAGAGGTAGGTTCGGTTGTACCCGGTAAATTCTGCTAGATCGTTCAGGGTGACTTTTTCGGCGTAGTGGAGATGCAAATACTCGGTGATCCGGTCGGCCCCGGTGGAGGCCCCTTCCAGCTCGGTGGCACAAAGGATGGTGGGGCCGGAAAAATACCGGCAGAGACATGCGGTCAAAAGCTGGAACCAGCTCTGGGCGCTGAGGCGGGAAAAAGGATCGTCCAGGGCCAGTTCGGTGACGATCCCGGCGGCACAGGGCGGAGCCTGCCGGCCTGCGGGAGAGACTGTGCCTGGGTTGCCACACAGGAGGAAAAGGAGGGGCATTGGCCGGCTTTCACGGCGGAGGGAAGCGCAAAAGCAGAAAAACGGAGGATCAGTGCGCGGGTCCCGGGCTGTTGTGCGCAGGAGGCATGGGCGCAGCCTGGATCGATCAGCAGCAGATCTCCAGGGGAAAGATCCCAAATTTCTTCCCCGCGGTTGACGATCGCCCGGCCCTGGAGCAGCAGGAACAGCTCGTATTCCTGGCGGTGCCAGTGGTAGCGGAAATTCAGCATCTGGTGAATGTATGCCTGGGCCAGCACAGTCCCGTCCGGCGCGGTCAGTTTCAGGGGAAAAGCCATGGTGCAGATCCTTTCTGTAAAATTTTTGAGGAAGAGGAATCTGAATTTTTTCCCGGTGCAAATTTTTAGATCTTTCTCCCAGCGGGGGACAAAGGCTCTTTGGTCCCGCCGGGCCGGATTGTCCAGACAAAACAGGCGAAAAAATTCACACTGGATAGACGTTTTGACAAATCATGAGCGGCTCCGCTATACAATCTGCCGAATCGATTTTTGGGTGGGAGAGGGGAAAGGTTTGACGCCGTTTTTGGTTTTTCTTTTTGGAGGATATCATAGTCGTGAAAGAATATCAACGACTTTTTTGCGGCGCGTTGGTATCCTTTTATCAAAGCTACAGGTTGCAACCCCGATCTTCGATTTTACAGTGGAAAGAGGTTTGATCATGGACATAAAATTGATCAGCTGCATTGTCATCTTTTGTTTGACCCTGCTCAGCTATATCCTGAATCGAATCCCCATGTGGATTACTTCGATGGTATCTCTTGCGGCGCTCTATCTCACCGGCTGTATGGATGCGGCGGCGGCCCTGTCTGGTTTCTCCAACACCAATACCGTCCTGATGGCGGGGATGTTCCTGGTGGCGGCCGGGTTTCAGCGCACCAGCTTTGTGCAGCGGATGTGCGACGGCGTGATTCGGGTCAGCGGCGGTTCTTTTCAGAAAGCCTATGCCGCCTATATCGTGCTGGCCGTTCTGCTTACCAATTTGATCTCCAGCCCGGTGGCGACCTTTGCAATCATCTGTTCGCTGCTGGTGGCCCTGTGCGAGCGAACCGGGACCAGCCGTTCCCGGGTGATCTTCCCCACCATGGTGGTTTGCGTCGGCTGCTTTGGCCTGCTGCCCTTTGCTTCTGCCGTCCAGCAGGCCAGCCAGGCCCAGGGCTTCCTGGATACTTACGGTTTTTCCCAGACCATCTCCGCCACCGACTACTTTATCGGCAAGGCGCCGATGCTGCTGGTGCTCCCGCTCTGGGCCATCTTTATGGGGCCCCGGGTTACTCCCCAGGAGCCTGCGGCGGCTCTTTCTGGTGCGGGCACCGGAAAGAGTCGGGAGCGCAAACCCCTGACTCCTTTTCAGGACAAAGCGGCGATCTTTATCTTCTTTGCAGATATCTTTGCCATGATCTTCGCCGGCCCGCTGGGGCTTGAGACCTGGTTTGTCGCCTTTGCGGGCGGTCTGCTGATGGTCTGCTGCGGTGCACTGGACCACCGTACCGCTCTCAAAGAGATCCCCTGGGATATGATTCTCCTCTTTGTGGGTGCGCTGGGCCTGGGTACGGCCCTGACCGAGACCGGCGCCGGCACGGTGGTGGGCAACTGGCTGGCGAGGATCGTAGGCGGAACCACCAACAACTACCTGCTGGGGGCTCTGTTCTTCCTGGTGCCCTTTATCATCACCCAGTTCATGCTCAACCGTGCGGTCAACCAGATTTTTACCCCCATCTGCCTGCTGACCTGCCAGGCCCTGGGCGCCAACCCCATTGGCCTGATTCTTCTGGTCAGCGCCGGCAGCCTGACGGCCTTCCTTACGCCGATGGCAACCCCTGCGGTGGCGATGTGCATGGGCGAAGGAGGCTACGATCTGCGGTCCATCCTGAAATCGGGCTGGGCGATCACCATTCTGCTCTCGGTTGTGTACATTTTTTACACCATGACGGTGTATCCCGCGACGGTGTATCCCGCGTTTTGACGGCTTAATAGAAAGAGGTGCTTGTTGTAATGATGACCAATGAAGAAATGCTACAGCACGCTCAGGCGATGCGGGAACGGGGCTTTCCGCCCATGGAACAGCCCCCGGAACACCGCTCTGTGGAGGAAAAGATTCTGCATCTGCCCTCCGAGGGCGGCCGGAGCGTAACAGTCTACGAGCTGCGTCCCCAGCGTGGGCTGGAACCCAACTGCCCGTTCTTCGTCAACTTCCACGGGGGCGGCTTCGTCAAGGGCCGCGCCGACCGGGACGGCGTCTATTGCGCCTGGCTGGCAGATCTCTTTGGGGCGCTGGTCTGGGATGTGGACTACGCCCTGGCGCCGGAAGAGCCTTTCCCGGCGGCGGTGGAGGATGCCTGGGCGGTGGCCCGGCAGGCCTTTGAACAGACGGAGAGCCTGGGGGCGGACCCGGAGCGGATTCTCCTGCTGGGGCATAGCGCGGGAGGAAATCTGGTGGCGGATGTCTGCCTGCTGGCGGCGGAACGGGGGATTGTGAAGCCCGCCGCTGTATTGATGGAATACTTCCCGGCGGATATGGCGGCCGACCCCATGGACAAGCTGACCGAAGCCCAGCGGGCCGACGAAAAGGAGGCCCGCCGGGCCGAGATGGGCCGGATGTATAACCTCTTTTATACCCGGGACCACGACGCCAAAGAAATCCTGATCTCGCCCATTTTTGCTTCGCGGGAGCAGCTGGCTTCCTTCCCGGACGCCCTGATCCTCTCGGCCGGAAAAGACAAGCTCTGCCAAGAGGATGAGCAGTTCGCCCTCAAGCTGGCGGCGGCAGGGGTGACGGTCACCACCTGCCGGTTCGCCCGCTCCCAGCATGGGTTTACCATCAACCGCGGCGGGGAATGACGGGAAGCCCTGGCCCTTCACGCGGCGTTTATTGACCAGCATCTGAATCCCCGAAAGGAGACGACTTTATGAAAATCACCGATGTGACCCTTCGAAAAGCCAAACATTACCTCTTTGTTCAGATTCATACCGACGAAGGCATCGTCGGCCTGGGCGAGGCGGGCAACTGGGCCTATCTCAACGCGACAGCCGCAGCCATCGAAAAGCTGGCGGGATATCTCATCGGCAAAGATCCCTTCCGGATTGAAGATTTTAACCAGAATTTCATGCGGGCCCAGTATTTCCGGGGCTCGGTGATTATGTCGGCCATCTCAGCCATTGACATTGCCCTCTGGGATATCAAGGGCAAAAAGCTGGGTGTGCCGGTCTATGAACTGCTGGGCGGCCGGGTCCGGGACAAGGTCCGGGTCTACGCTTCTCCCATGAGCAAGGAGACCGACCCCGAGAGCCTGGTGAACAGCTACCGCCAGCTCAAGGAGATGGGCTTTACGGCGGCCAAGATCTTTGTCAACGGGCCAATGCGCAGCCAGAAGGAAGGGCGGGACGAGTTCTTCTGCGGCCGGATCGAGGACGAGCTGGAGAAGGTCCGTCTCTGCCGGGAGGCCGTGGGCAAGGATTTTGACCTGATCCTGGAGGTGCACCGGGGGATGACCCTGCCCGAGGCTGTGACCTTTGGCCGGGCGGTGGAAGCTTACCGCCCGATGGTGCTGGAAGATCCCGTTCCGCCGGACAACTACGACACCATGGCCGAAGTAGCTTCCAAGGTGGGGGTGCCCATTGCTTCGGGCGAGCGGTTCACCAATCTGCGGGAATTTGAGGTCCTGATGGATCGCCACGCCGTCCAGTATGTCCGGCCGGACGTCTGCGCGGTGGGCGGCATCACCACCGCAAAGAAGATCTGCGCCCTGGCGGAGGCCCACGATGTGCTGGTCATCCCCCATAACCCCCTGGGCCCGGTTTCGACGGCGGCCTGCCTCCAGCTTTGCGCCTGCATCCCCAACCTGGGCATCCAGGAACTGCCGGGCTTCTGCCTGAATGGAGCCGAGGACGCCATGGTCCGCAGCCCGCTGCGGTATAAAGATGGCTGCCTGCTTCTGCCAGAAGCCCCCGGCATTGGCATCGAGCTGGCCGACGATGCAGAGGAACGCTACCCCGCCAACGAACGGGGAGGAGCGGCGGCCCGGCGGGCCTTCGACGGCTCGGTCAAAGATTGGTAAAGGTTGCGAGATGCCGCTGGAGCGCCTGAGAGACCTCGGGGTCCTGGGCAGAGCTGCGGCGGCTTTCCTGCTGGGGAAAATGCTCCAGCAGCAGGGACCCGATGCAGTACTGTGCCCCGAGGGCTGCGCTTTGGCCGGCCTTGTCCCCTTTGGAAAGGCCGGTATAAAGAGCGGCCATGTAATACCGCAGCTTAAAAAAAGGCAGGGTGTTGCGGTCCTCGGCTGTGCTGCAGCAGAGGAAGCGGGGGATATCCTCGCCGGGCCAGAGGCTTTCCGGGAGAAGATGCAAAAGCAGCAGCCGGGTGCCGGGCTGGGCGGCAATGGTGGCGTGCCCCTGCTGGGGATTGATGAGCACCAGGTCGTCGGTTTCCAAACGGCGGACCTGGGCGTCGCGGTAGACGCCCACCGCCCCACAGAGAACCGCCAGCAGTTCATAGGAGCTGTGCCAGTTGAACCGGAAGAAACCCGGCTCATAGACATAGGATTCCACATACACCGGGGCGGCCTCTGTGCGCAGCTGGACCTTCATGTTCTCTTTGGCGGCGTTGGTCTGGTACAGCATGATTTTCCCTCTCCCTTGTCCCTTTTTCGATCTTATTCTCTATCTTACATGGTTCGGTTGGATTTTACAATGCCTGGAAATCAGGCAGATCAGGAGGAAATGTTATGAGTCCTACATTGGTTGCGATCCTGATGATCGCGTTGGTCATTGGTTCGTTGTTTGTGAAACGGGTCCCCATGCAGTATGCGCTGTACATCGTTCCGGTGTTCTGTGCGCTGCTGCTGGGATACAGCTTCACCGAGATCGGCGATATGTTCATCAAGCAGGTCAACACCGCCATGCAAGCAGCGGGCTATATGTGCTTGTTCGCCATGATTTACTTCAATATGCTCAGTCAGACCGGCATGTTCAACACCCTGGTCAAAGGGCTGCTCCGGGTGACCCGCGGCCGGATGAATATTTTCATCGTGATGGCTATGACAAGCCTGATCGCCGCCATCGGCATGCTGACCGCCACCGTTGTCACCGCCTATCTGATTGTTTTCCCCATCATGCTGCCCTTCTACAAAAAGATGAAATTTGACTGCGCCTCGGCCATGATCATTGCCCAGACGGCCATTGCCGCCATGTGCTTTCTGCCCTGGGGCATCGCGGTGGTCAACTCCTCCATGTATGCGGGGGTCAACGCGCTGGAACTGTCGCAGCGTCTGATCCCGGTGGCCCTCTGCTTTATCCCGGTGATTGTTTTGCAGTGGATCTATTTCGGGTTCCAGCACAAGCGTTCGGGCGGCCTGATGTCCATTGAGTGGACCGACGAGGACGCTGCCGAGACCCCGGATGCAGCGGGCAAGGGCAAGAAAGAAGACTTCAGCCGCCCCAAGCTGTTCTGGTTCAACCTGATCGTCTTTGCGGTGGTCATCGCGCTGCTGTCCCTGAATGTGATGCCGGCCTACCTGGTGTTCATTCTGGCATCCTTCGTCACCATCGTTGTGGACTACCCCAACCCCGCGGACTGCAAGAAACTGCTGGCCCAGGCGGGCAACCGTTTCTTTAATACCCTGATGATGCTCATCGGCATCTCCTTCTTCATCGGCATCTTCCAGGGCACCGGCATGGTCCAGTCTCTGGCAGAATCCACCATCAACAGCGTGCCCGAGTTCCTGACCCGGTACATCCACATCATTCTGGGCGTGGTTATCGTGGTTGTCATCCGCTTTATCCCCAACCGGATCTACAACTCCATGTACCCGGTTCTGGTGGCCATCGGCGCACGGTTCGGCCTGGCGGGCACCGACGTCATCGCTCCCTTTGTCTGCAATATGACCCTGGCCACCGGCTCCTCTCCCTTTACTGCAACCACCCATGTGGGCACCAGCCTGCTGGATCTGGATATCAACGAGTACTGCAATAAGGCGGCGGTGATCCAGACCGTCAGCAACATTGCGATCCTGGCCCTGGCCATCCTGGTGGGCGCGATCCGGTAACAAAGCCATCCCTCCTAATTTTTTATCCTAATCCCTGCATCCGCCCCTGGTCCTTCGGGACCGGGGGCGGATGCGTTTTGTGGGTTTGCACCAAGAGGAAACTATTTGCGGATGCAATATTCTATTTGCGGATGCAAATAGTTTGTGCTATAATCAGGGTAGCAAAGGAAGTGACATTTGAATGAAAGATCTTGTGAAATCCCTGTCGGTGGGGTATCGCTACACCCTGATGCATATGGATCGGGTGCTCAAACCCTATGGCCTGACGGGCAGTCAATGTATGTACGTGATCCGGGTGTGTGAGAACCCGGGGATCACCCAGGACCAGTTTTTGCAGCTGTTTATGGTGAACCCCAGCAATGTTACCCGGACCATCACCGCGCTGGAAAAGCTGGGCTTTCTCCAGCGGCAGAGCAATTCCCGGGACCGCCGGACCTTCCGGCTTTTCCCGACCCAGCGCGCAGAGGAGGTCTATCCGGCGCTGTGCCAGCTGCGCGCCGAATGGCAGGACTTTTTGCTGGAGGGGGTGGAACCGGACCAGCGGGAAGCGCTGCTGGAAACCCTCGAAAAGATAGCACAGCGGGCGGTGGAGCGGAATGAGGAGGAAATGACGGATGAATCAGACTGAAAACCCACTGGGCAGCAAACCGCTGCCCCAACTTTTGCGGACCTTTGCGATCCCCAGCGTTCTGGCCATGCTGGTCAGCTCGCTGTACAACATTGTAGACCAGATTTTCATTGGGCAGGGGGTTGGGTACCTGGGCAACGCGGCCACCAATGTGGCCTATCCCTTGACCACTATCTGCATGTCCATCGCCCTTCTGATCGGCATTGGCAGCGCCGCACGGTTTAACCTGAGTCTGGGGGCGGGGGAGAGCGCCCAGGCCCGGCGGACGGTGGGATCGGCCGTGACCATGATGGTGGTGCTGGGCGTATTCTATGCGGTGTGTATCGAGCTGTTTGCCACGCCGCTGCTGGATCTGTTCGGCGCTACCCCCGATGTGCTGCCCTATGCGCTGTCCTACACCCGGATTACGGCGGTGGGCATGCCTCTGCTGATTATCATCAACGGAATGAGCAACCTGGCCCGGGCGGATGGCCGCCCCACCTATTCCATGCTCTGTATGCTGCTGGGCGCGGTGATCAACACCATTTTGGACCCGGTATTCATCTTTGTCTGCAAATGGGGGGGCGGGCGCGGCCTGGGCCACGGTGCTGGGCCAGGCCGCCTCCTGTGTGATGGGCCTGGCCTACCTCAAACGGTTCCGGAGCATCCGGCTCACGGCGGCAGACTTTGGTATTTGCTGGGATGAGTGGAGACGGATCGCCGCCCTGGGGCTGAGCAACAGCTTTAATCAGCTGGCTATGACGGTGGTTCAGATTGTGCTGAACAACTCTCTGAAATATTATGGGGCGCTTTCCATCTACGGCAGCGAAATCCCGCTGGCCACCAGCGGCATTGTGATCAAGATCAATGCGATTCTCACCAGCGTGATTGTGGGCATCTCTCAGGGGGCCCAGCCCATCATTAGCTTCAACTATGGCGCGGGGCAGTATGCCCGGGTTCGGGGTACATACAGCCTGGCAATCCGGATCAGTCTGGCGGTCTCGGCGGTGGGGTTTGCCGCCTTTCAGATTTTCCCCCGGCAGATTGTCTCTCTTTTCGGTACCGGCGACCAGCTTTATTTTGAATTTGGAGTCCGGTTCATGCGCTGCTACCTGCTGATGGTAATGATCAACTGTGTCCAGCTCCTTTCCTCCAATTTTTTTGCCGCCATTGGGAAGCCGGTGCGGGGGATTTTGCTTTCTCTGACACGACAGGTATTCTTTCTGGTGCCGCTGCTGCTGATCCTGCCCCTCTTTTTGGGGATGGACGGCATCCTGTATGCGGCCCCGGTGGCGGACTTCATCGCCTTTGTGACCTCAGTGGTAGTCATTCGGAAAGAGCTCCGAAGCCTTAAAACTATGGAAAACCATTGAACGGACTTCTATCAGAAACCCATATTCCCGCCCCGGCGGACAAAAAAAGAGGACGTACCCTCAAAAAGGTGCGTCCTCTCTTTGTTTGGTTTTTAATCCAGCTTCAATTCCTTGAAATCGGTGCAGAGGTATTCGTATACCTTGTCCACCACTTCAAACCCCATCCGGGCGTACATGTCCTTGGGGGTGTCGTCCGGGTCGGCGTGGAGGTAAAGAACCTTCCCCTCGGCCCGGGCCTCTTCGGCGATCTGCCGGAGCAGGGTGGTGGCCACATACCGGTGGCGGTAGTCCTCGTCCACCACCAGGCTGTCCATGCAGGTGTACCCGCCGGCGGAGTAAACATAGCAGGAGCCCACCAGCTTCCCCTCCAGATAAGCCCCCCGGTAGGTCAGCTTTTCCCGCAGGCGGCGGTTGTTCCGGATGGTGAAATCCTCGCCGTACAAGGGGCCGTAGTATTTCAGCTCGTGGCGTTCCAGCTGGTCAAAATCCGGCGCCCCGAGGGTGACGGCCGGGTTGATTTTCCAGCCGGCGATCTCCGCCGTTTTGGGCAGAACCATGGTCAGGGTAGCATCCGGTTCCATCCCGAAGGCGTTTGCCAGCGGCCCGTACCCTTCCAGTTTAAGGAAGTTGTCGCCCCGGGCCTGCTGGTAGGCCAGCGCCTGCCGGATCTCCTGGGCCGAGGGCTGCCCGGTGTACATGAATGCGTTGTGGTCGTATTTGTCCCGCAGCTGGTTATCCTCCCGCTTGGTCAGATGCTGGGAAAAGGGGTGGAACACCGAAAACAGCGCGGAAAATTGTTCGTCGATTTCTCTTGTGGGGTTCATATGGATTCCTTTCTCTTGTGACGCAAATGGCCCTGCCCTCGCCCATTTTAGCACAAACGACCACAAAAATCCATCCGCCGGTCAGGCCTCCTGGGCGGCCGGGGCGGTGTAATACTGGGCCTGGGCCATCCAGAGGGCGTAATACTTGCCTCCCTCGTCGGCCAGCAGCCGGTCATGACTGCCCTGCTGGACAATCTGACCATGGTCAAAGACCGCGATCTCGTCGCAGAACTTGCAGGAGGAGAGCCGGTGGCTGATGTAGACGGCGGTCTTGTCTCCGGCGATCTCGTTGAATTTGGAATAGATCTCCGCCTCGGCGATGGGGTCCAGGGCGGCGGTGGGTTCGTCCAGAATCAGGAAAGGTGCGTCCTTGTAGAGGGTGCGGGCGATGGCGATTTTCTGTGCCTCGCCGCCCGACACATCCACGCCATCGGTGGCGAACTCTTTGTACAGCATGGTATCCAAACCCTGGGGCATCTTGGCCAGCCGGTCACCGAAACCGGCATCCTCCAGAGCCTGGCGGACCTTGGCACGGTCGTAGGTCTGAGCTCCCGCCACATTCGCCCCCAGGGGCTGGGCCAGCAGCTGGAAGTCCTGGAACACCACCGAGAACAGGTTCATGTAGTCCCGGTAGTTGTATTTGCGGATGTCGATGCCGTTCAGGAGAATTTGACCCTCCTGGGGGTCATAGAGACGGCACAGCAGCTTGATGAAGGTGGTCTTGCTACTGCCGTTTTCGCCCACAACGGCCATCCGTTCGCCTACTTTGAACTTCATGTTCACGTGCCGCAGGGCCCAGACACTGGAACCGGGGTATTTAAAAGACACATCCCGGAACTCCACCTCATACTGGCGGTCAGATCGCTTTTCGGTGGTCAGACTGCCCTGGTACATCTGGTTGGGGATATCCAAAAATTGGTAGATGGTTCGCATAAAGGTTGTGTTGCTTTTCAGGATGCCTACACGCTCCACCAGGGTGGAAACGCTGGTGCTCAGGGCGGTGACCGCCCCTACGTACTGGGTCACTGAGCCGACGCCGAAGGCACCGGCCCAGGCTTTCAGGCAGACGAAAACATAGACCAGCCCGGTCAATACGGCGCTAAGGGAGTAACCCAGCGCCATCCAGCCGCCCATCGGCCCCCGGGCTGTCCGAGCAACTATACCGTCTGTATTAAAGAGGAAGTTATGTTTTAGACAGGGAATAGAGATTTTTTGCTGATTATACATTCGGATATCCAGGTTGGTTTCTTTTTCGTCCCCCAAAAAGCCAAACGCTCTGAAGAAGCGATTGGAAAATTTAGCATCCTCTGAGAGACTGGCCCAATATTTGTTGCCTTGGTTGAGGCAGAGGGGAGACAAAAAGGTGACGCCTGCCAGCGCAGCTACCAGCAGCAGAACGAAAAGCGGGTGATTTAAAAGGGTCAGCTGACCGGCCGACGAGGGCACCGGCAGAGTAAATAGGCTAACTGTCAGGACAATGGCTCCCAGAACCCCCACGGCACCCCCGACCATCTCGCCGAAGGCGTCCAGTAGCATGAGGAACCCCCAGCTGGCCCACCGTTCGTTCTGCCGAATCTGGGAGAGCAGGTCGTGGGTCTCGGCCTTGTCCACATCGGCATAGTCTAAAGAGAGCATTTTGTCGGTGTAGATTTTCTCCTTGGCCTGTTCGTACCGGTCAGTCATGGCCTTTTTCCAGTGGAGCAGGGCCCCGGTCAGGAGCACCAGACCAGCCCCCACCGCCAGTGTTAGCCCCACCAGGGGCCAGAGGATTTCGGGCCGGCGGGCCCCCGCCAGCTCGTTGATGAGCTGGGAGGAGAGATAAACGGTGACATAGGGCCCGAGAGCGTTAACCGCGGCATAGGCTGCTGTGGAAGCAAAGGCGCCGGGGCAGTAGGGCCGCAGGTCCCGATATGCCCGGAAATGAATTTGCATAGTTTCTTTCAGGGTGATTTTCTCAGAGCTGGATTTCATCCAGATCCCTCCCTTCCTGATAATACCGCGCCTGGATGTCGAACAACTTGGCATAGCCGCCGCCCTGGGCAAGTAGCTGGTCATGGGTGCCTTCCTCGGCGATAACCCCGTCCTTTAAGAACAGGATACGGTCACAGAAGCGGGTAGAGGCCAGCCGGTGGGAGATGAACACCGAGGATTTGCCGGTGGTCATCTCGTTGTACTTCTGGTAGATGTCATTTTCGGCGATGGGGTCGAGGGCGGCCGTGGGTTCGTCCAGAACCAGGAACGGCCCGTTTTTATAGAGGGCCCGGGCCAGCATCAGCCGCTGGGTCTGGCCGCCGGAGAATTCGATGCCGTCCAGATAGATGTTTTTCCCGATGTGGGCGCCGTAACCCTGGGGCAGGGATTCGATCTTTTCGGTGAGGCCTGCCTTGGCAATACAGTCCTTCACACGGTCCATGTCGATATTTTCGACTGCCTGGGCCACCGTCTCGGCCACGGTGATGTCCAGGATGGAACTCTCCTGAAAGACGGTGGAGAACAGCCGGTAGTAGTCTTGACGGTTAAATTCCCGGATGTCAGTGCCATTCAAAAGCACCCGGCCCTCGTCGGGGTCGTAGAAGCCGCAGAGAATTTTTACCAGGGTGGTTTTGCCCGCGCCATTCAGACCCACCACAGCGATCTTTTCGCCAGGGCGGATGATCAGGTCGATGTCCCGCAGGATAAGACGGTCGGTGCCGGGGTAACGGAAGGAAACATGGTCCAACCGCAGCTCATAGGCGTCGGACTGAGGAATGGGCTGGCCGCCCTCAAAGCGGAAGGGCTCAGGCAGATGCAGGTATTCCTGGATACTGGACAGATCCAGGCTCTCCTGCCGCAGAGTGGTAGCCTGCTGCAAAATGCCCGTCACCCAGGTGGAAAAACTGCTGAATGCCGAGAAGTAGAGCAGGAACTGGGAGGCCGGGAGTCCCTCGGCCAGGGTTAACCGGATGAGATAAAAATAGGCGATGCTGTTGCGGGCCAGAGTCAGAACGGCATCCACCGCACAGGCCCTGGTGTAAATCTTCTCTCGACGGTTAACGAAGGCAGCATACAGCCGCAGGGCACTGTTATAGAGATCCTCCACCCAGGACCCCAGCCCGAAGATGCGGATGTCCTTGGCCAAGTGGATGGACTCCGCCTTGTCTCGGACATACTGGATTTGTTTCTGATAGGTGGCCTCTGCCTCCCGGTGGCGGTAACCCCACTCGTTGATCCGGCGGCTGACGAAGAATCCCACCGCTGTGGTGGCCGCCACCGCTAAAACCAGCCCAAAATTTAACCCCGACACCAGGGCCAGATAGACCGAAAACCCGGCTAGATTTAAAAGGAGCTGGGTCAGCGTTTCCCAAATGTGTTCCGCCGGGCGGGAGTTGGAACGGCAGGCGTATCGGGCTTTTTCCAGCAGCTTGAGGGTTACTGGGTCCCGGGTGTTGGGGTAGGAGGTTGTGCAGGCTTTCTCGCTGATGGCGTTTATGATGGAGAGTCGAACACCCACCCGCCCATACATGGTGTTCTCTTTCAGATAGCCCTGCAGACCGCTGAGAATTGCCAGCACCAGTGCGAAAAATCCAATGGTTCCCAGGAGCTGGGGCAGGGGAGCGTGCTGCTCCACCCGGGCCAGCACCATTGGTGCGATAAAGAGCTGGGCCAAGTTCAGCCCCAGGCTGACCCCTACCACCGCCAGGCAAAGCCAGAGGACGCTTTTGCAGCTGTGCCAGGCGTGGCCGATCATAAACCGGACGTTTTGCCAAACGTTGTACGCCGGCTTTTGGGTTGTTTGTTTTGTCTGTGTCATCTGTTGTTCACCTCACGGCCACAGTATAGCAAAAGACCCGCCGGAGCGGGCCTTTTGGGGATGAATTGTCATTTCCGGGGGACGAATTGCAGATTCTTATACCTGGGGCAGCAGGATCTCGGTGGTGAAGGCCCCGTCCTCGCTGTTCCGGCTGATGTATCCTTCCAGCCGTTCCACGATGGCGTCGATCCGCACCAGCCCGAAGCCGTGGCCCTCCCCCTTGGTGGTGCGGAAGAGTCCGCCCACCTTTTCCAGCTTCTTCCCGGCGGTGAAGTTGGTGAAGGAGATGTACAGCTGGGTGCCCTTCATGTCCATATAGACCCGGATCAGCCGCTGGTCGGGGGGCAGCTTCATGCTGGCGTCGATGGCGTTGTCGAAGAGGTTGCCCAGGATGCAGCACAGGTCAATCTCGGAGATTTTCAGTTTCACCGGGATGTGGGCGTCCGCCGAGACCTGGATGTCCTTGGACTTGGCCAGGGAGATCTTGCTGTTCAGGATGGCGTCGGTCATGGCGTTGCCGGTTTTGATGACGGTATCCACCGTGTTCAGGTCGGTGTCCAGAAGGTCCAGATAGTTTTTGATGGCCTCCCAGTCCCCGGCGGCGGCGTAGGCCTTCATGGTCTGGATGTGGTTGCGGTAGTCGTGGCGCCAGCCCCGCACCTGGCGGTACATGTTCTCTACTTCGCGGTAGTGGGTCTCGATCAATTCCTGCTGGTAGGAGGCCAGCTGTTTGTCAATCCGCTTGGATAAAAAGCCCATTCCGGCTTCCCTCTTTCTCGATTTATGGCTCAGTTCATGGCGATGATGGCCCGGTTGACCCCCTCGTAGGCCCCCCGGGGCAGGTGAATGGCCGTCCCGTCCAAGAGACGGATCTCGGTTTTGGTCACCCGGCTGATCTGGGTCAGGTTCACCAGCAGCGACCGCCCCGCCCGGTAAAACCGCTCGTCCAGCTGGCTCTCCAGCTCGGAAAGGGTCATCTTGACGGTGATCTCCTCCCCAGCGTGGAGGGTGACGTAGTTTCCCATCACCTCGGCGTAGCGGAGCTTGTGGATGGGCAGCTGGATCATCTCGCCCCCGGTGACTAGGTGGAGCACCCGCTCGTTTTTGGCGGCTTTTTCGGCGGCCCGATCCAGCACCGAGAAGAGTTTTTCCTCCCGGACCGGCTTCATCAGGTAGTGGAGGGCCGCCACCTCATACCCCTCGGCGATGTAGTCCGAGTACCCGGTGATAAAGACGATCTGCACCGCCTCGTTTTGTTTGCGGATCTCCTTGGCCAGGGCTACCCCGTCCATTCCGCCCATTTCTACATCCAAAAGAAGGATATCGTAGTCGTTCTCCTCTGCATAGTGGAAGAGAAACTGTTCCGCCGATTCAAAGGCCGCCAGCTGGATCGTGTGCCCGGCCCCTTCGGCCCAGCGACGCACCAGCCCGTCCAGCAGAGCCCGGTCGGCCGGCGCGTCGTCGCAGAGCGCGATTTTATAGTGCATCCCTTCTGCCCCTTTTTCTCTCAGGGTCTATTATAGCAGAACCGGGCCCGGGGAGCAATTTTTCGGGCTTTTAGGTTTTGGAGGCCGGGAGCCGGAGCTCGCACCGGAAGGGCTCCCCGCTGTAAAACCGGGCCCGGCCCCCATGGGCGGCGGCGATCTGGGCCACCAGACGCAGCCCGGTGCCGTGGGCGGCGGAACCATCCGGTTCCAGGGCCGGGGCAGGGGAGGCCGGAGGGGGAGGGATCTTTCCGGCGCCCCCCGCTACCCAGAGCACCAGCTGCCCGCCCTCGGCCCGGGCCCCCAGGCAGAGGGGGCAGCCGGGGGAATTGTGCCGCACGCAGTTGGTCAGCAGGTTATTCAGCGCCCGCCGGAGCAAAAAGGGGTCGGCCTCGAGAGCGGGCAGGGGCGTTTGGGGCAGATCAAGTTCCAGGTCGAACCCCTCGGCCAATCCTCCGTTGAGGAAATCCGCCGCCGTCTGCCGCAGAAAAGCCTCGGGCTGGATCGTTTCCCGCCGGAGGGGCTGCATTTCGCAGTCCAGCCGCATGGTCAGATTCAGGTCGTTCACCAAGTCCCGGATCACCTGGCTCTGGGCCCGGATGGCGGCGGCCTGGCGCTGGCGCTGAGGGGGCAGGTCGGAGGCGGTTTCCAGCTGGGCGGCATAGCCCATCACCAGGGCGAGAGGGGTGCGGATGTCGTGGGAAACCCCGTTGATCCACCCCGACCGGGCGGCGTCCCGCACCCGCTGGTCCTGCCGGAACCAGCGGCGCACCGCCAGCCAGGCCAGCCCCAGCACGCCCCCCAGAGCCAGCAGAAAGATGCCCAAAAACCAGAAGGGCGTTTGAAGCAGCGTCTCGGTGTCCATGGCGATGTCGTGCTTCCAGATGCTCCCTTTGGGGGAGCCCACCACCAGCAGGCCGTCCTCCCGCACCCAGCACTGGACCGGATAATCCTCCAGATACCACCGGGTAAAGGCAGCCACATCGGCCACGGTATATTGTCCGGGCAGTTCCTCCGGCTTTCGGAAAGACCAGACCACCCGGCCCTCCCGATCCAGCAGCATGGCCCACCGGTCCTCCTCCAGCAGCGCCTCCCCGGTGAAGGCATACCCCGCCCCCGTGGGGGTCAGGGTCTCGGAGATGGCGGACACCGGGGCGCTCCAGTCCTGGCCCCCGCCGGAGTTGTGGTAGAGAAAGAAAATGATCCCCAGCAAAGACACGGCGGCGATCAAGAGGGCCGACCCCGCCACCAGCAGGGCGGCTTTCAGCAGGCTGCGCAGTTTCATGGCCGGGCCTCCCGCTGGAGCCGGTACCCCAGCCCTCGCACCGTCAAAAGATAGCGCGGGTGGGAGGGGTCTGGCTCGATCTTCTCCCGCAGACGGCGGATGTGGACCATTAGGGTGTTCTCGTACCCTACCAGAGGCCCCTCCCAAAGGGCGGCGCAAAGGGCGTCGATGGTGACGATGTTCCCCCGGGCCTCCCACAACTTTTTCAGCAGGGCAAATTCTTTGGCGGTGAGGGGAATCTCCCCGCCGCCCCGGCGGACCCTGCCCTTGCCCCAGTCGATTTCTGTTTCCCCCAGCCGGGAGGTCTGGGGTTCCTCCCGGTAGACCCGCCGCAGTACCGCCCGCAGCCGGAGCAGCAGCTCCTGGGGCAGAAAGGGTTTGGTGATATAGTCGTCCGCCCCGAGGCCCAGCCCGTGGAGCCGGGCCTCGTCCTCGTCCCGTGCCGAGAGGAAGAGCACCGGCAGATCCCGCGCCTGGCGCAGCTGGCCCAAAAGGGTAAACCCGTCCCCGTCCGGCAGCATTACGTCCAGCAGTACCGCATCCGGGGCGAAAGTGCGGAACTGTTCCAGGGCCTGGCGGCAGGAGAGGGCCGCCGCCGTCGCATAGCCCGCCTGGGCCAGGATCTCGCCCACCATGCTCTGGAGGGCGGGCTCGTCGTCCACGATTAAAATACGATAGGCCATGGCTTCGGCCTCCTTTGTGTTTGGCTGGTTTCATTATAGAAAAAAGTCCCTGCCCCGTCCAGCTGGTCGGGGGAAATTTCAGGCAATCGTAAGGTGAGCTTCATGGGTGCGTAAGGCCGAGCTGGTATAGTGGAAGCCACAAGGAGGTCTTGCACATGAACATCATCGAAACCCACAATCTTTGCAAACAATACGGGGGCGCTCTGCGGGTGGCCCATCTGGATTTAAAGGTGCCCGAGGGCTGCGTCTACGGCTTTTTGGGGCCCAATGGGGCGGGGAAATCCACCACCCTGAAAATGATTTTGGGGCTGGTGCATCCCACGGCGGGCAGTATTCAGGTGCTGGGTCAGGAGATGAAAGCGGCCAACCGTCTGCCGGTGCTGCGGCAGGTGGGGAGCCTGATCGAGAGCCCCAGCTACTACGGCCACCTGACCGGAGAGGAAAATCTGCGGATTGTCCAGACCCTGCGGGGTCTGCCGGAGAAGAACATTCAGGAGGCGCTGCAAATTGTCCGGCTGGACGGCCAGCGGGGCAAAAAGGTGGCCCACTACTCTCTGGGCATGAAGCAGCGGCTGGGCCTGGCGGCGGCTCTGCTGGGCTACCCCAAACTGCTGATTCTGGATGAACCCACCAACGGCCTGGACCCGGCGGGCATCCAGGAAATGCGGGAGCTGATCTGCGGATTGCCCGGCCGGTTCGGGATGACGGTGGTGGTGTCCAGCCATCTTTTGAGCGAAGTCGACCAAATGGCCAGCCAGGTGGCCATTATTCGGGAGGGGGAGCTGGTGTTCCAGGACAGCCTGGCGGCCCTCCACGGCCGCAGCCGTCACCATCTGGCCCTGCGTACCACCGACAACGGGGCCGCCCGCCGCCTTCTGAAGGAACATTCCGTCCCCTGGCAGGAGGAGGCGGGGTATCTGATTCTCCCGATTCTCCCGGACGAGAAGGCCGCCCGGCTCACCCGCCGGATGGGGGAGCAGGGGCTGGGGGTGCTCCGGCTGGAAGAACGGCAAAAGACTCTGGAAGAAATCTTTTTGGAGCTGACGGGAAAGGCGGCGAGCTTATGACCCTTTTGAAACTGGAATTTTACAAGTGCCGCCGCCGGAAGATCCCCCTGGTCTGTGCCGCGGTGCTGGGGGTGGAACTGCTCTGGATGGGGGTGTTTCTGGCCCGTCAGGACGCCGGGGACCTGGAGCAGGGGTGGATGGTTCTTCTCTACAATCTGGCGTTGGTCGACGCCATCGTTCTGCCCCTCAGTGTGGCCACCCTGGCCAGCCGCAGCTGTGAGCTGGAACACAAGGGCAGCACCTGGAAACTGCTGGAAACCCTGGCCGCGCCGGGCCGGATCTACGGGGCCAAACTGGGCTGGGGCGCCCTGGTGCTGGGGGTTCTGCTGGCGATCCGCTCGGGGGTGTTCCTGGCCCTGGGGGTGGCCCTCGGGTTTTCGGGCGGGGTGCCCTGGGGCCGGTTCGGGCTGTTTACCCTTATCTCCTGGGCGGTATCCATAATGGTCTACGCCCTTCAGCAGGGGCTTTCTCTCTACTTCGCCAACCAGGCCGCCGCCTTGGTCTGCGGCATCTCGGGCAGTTTTCTGGGCATTCTCTCCATGCTGTTCCCGCCGGCTTTGATCCGCCTGGTGCCCTGGGGGTACTACGGCCTTTTGTCCCTGGTGGGGATGGATTGGAACGAGACCACCCGGGTGACCCGTTTCTATTGGCAGTGGCCCATGCCCCTGGATCTGGCGCTGCTGCTGGTCTGGGCGGCGGTGTTCCTGGCGGCGGGCCGGACCCTGTTTGTAAAAAAGGAGGTGTAAAGGATGCTGCTGCGCTGTTTGAAAGCGGAACTGTATAAATGCCGCCGTTCCCCGGTCTGGCTGGCGTTTCTGGTACTGCCGGTGTTCCCCGCCCTTTTGGGGACGGGGAACTATCTGGCCAACATCGAGGTGCTGGACAACGGTTGGTACAGCCTCTGGGGCCAGCACACCCTGTTCTCCTCGGTGTTCTTTCTCCCGGCGCTGCTGGGGGTGTTCTGTGGCTGGCAGTGGCGGCTGGAACACGCCGACCACAACTGGAACAGTTTCCTCACCGCACCGGTGCCGGTGGGCGCCCTCTACGCCGCAAAACTGATTCTGGCCGCCGGGGTGTCCCTTCTGGCCCAGGGGTGGATCGGGGGGCTGTACCTTCTCAGCGGCAAGCTGGCGGGGCTCTCCGGCTCTCTGCCTCCCGAGCTGCCGGGGTGGCTGCTTTTTGGGGCGCTGGGGGGCATCTCGGTCTGTGCCGTCCAGCTCTTTTTCAGCATGGTGATCCGGGCCTTTGCCCCGCCGGTGGCTTTCGGGCTGGCGGGGGGCATCCTGGGTCTGATGGTCACCGCCCAGGGGTGGGGATATGCTTTTCCCTACTCTCTGCTCTGCCTGGGGATGCGGGCCAATAACCCCCAGATGGAGCTAGATTTATCCTTCTTTTTCCTCTCGGCCCTGGGGTATACCGGGGTATTTGTTCTCCTGGCTCTGGGGTATCTGCGGCGGCGGGATGCCGCGGCGGAATAACCCGCAGTCCTATAAAGCCCGGCAGACTCGCTTTGCGGCCTGCCGGGCTTTTCGGTTTACATGGCTAACCAAACATGGTATACTGGGGATGCCATTTAAATAAGTACCTTGCAACGCCTTTTGCGCGTGGGGGCCGCCCGGCGCGACGGCGAGGGGAAGGAGATGCGATGTGGAATCGAAGGAAAGCAAGTTTTACCGGCTGCCGAAAGCCTCCAGCGGATTATTGAGCTTTTTGATGCTGGTATTTGTAGCGGTTCTGCTGGTGCTGAGCATCCTGCTGGTACGCACCAAATTGCTGCAAAATGCGGATAATATGGGCATGGCCCTGGCCAAAAGCTACGCCATGGAAGAGGAAATGAGCCTGAGCAGTCTGCGGCAGACTACCCTGTTGGCAGCCTCCTATGTGGATGAGATCACCGCTTCCGGGGGTTCCGACCAGGAAATTCAGGAGTTTCTCCAGGGTTATTTTATCAAACTGGCGGAGATCCTGGGCGAAAGCATTGTAGACCCCTATGCGGTGGTGGATGGCCGTCTGATCGAGGCCAACCCCTGGGAGGGAGATCAGGACTACGACTACGGTTCCACCGACTGGTATCAGGGGGCGCTGGCGGCCCACCAGGAGGTGTACAGTAGCGATGTCTACCGGGATGTCATCACCGGGCAGCAGGTGATGACCATTTCGGTAGAGCTGGAACAGCCGGGGGATGTGCTGGCCCTGGATGTCTACCTGGAACGAGCCCGGCTCCACCGGTTTACCGAGAGCAAACCGGAGAATTTCTCCTATTACCTGTGCGACCGGGACGGTTCGCTCTTGTATGCCATGACCCCCTGGGATGAGGGAAAGGCGGATTTGCAGCAGTATGCCGCTTTTCTGATTTCCGGCATTCGGGATGGCTCTGTGGTGGGGTACGACGCTTCCTTCAAGGACCTGAACGGCGTACAGCGCGGGATCTATTATTACCAAATGGACACGGGCTGGACGGTGATTCTGACCATCCCGCTGAACTCCATCCTCTTCGGGGACCAGAACCTGACGGTGTACATCATTGCGGGCATCGCCTTTCTGATGTTTTTGATGCTGTCGGTGCTGACCATCCGGGATATCTTCCAGAGCCACCGGATGCGGCGGGCGGATGACACCATCCATATACTGGGGGATTCCTTCTACGCCATCTACCGGGTGAACTTCCAGCAGGAGAGCTACGAGACGGTCAAAATGTACGAGGATTCCGAGGGGGTCCTGCCTCCCCGGGGGGATTACAGCTGCCTGCTGAACCATATCCGGGAACACGTCAAGGCCAGCACCTACCAGGAATTTGAAAAGAGTTTCTCTCTGGAGGAGATCCGCCGCCGGGTGCAGCAGGGGGTTGCGGACTACGGCGGCGACTACCAGCGCCGGTTCGGGGACGCTTACCGCTGGGTGAACATCCGCACCTTGTACAACAAGGCTGTGGCAGCCGATGAAGTGATTCTCTGTTTCCGGGATGTAGATGTGGAGCGCCGCCAGCAGATGCAGCACATGATCCTCTTGCAGGATGCCCTGGACGCCGCCCGAAAGAGTACCCGGGCCAAGTCCAACTTCTTCAACCGGATGTCCCACGATATGCGTACTCCCCTCAACGCCATTCTGGGGTACTGCGGCCTGGCACAAAAGTGCCAGCAGGAGGACGACCCCGCCAAACTGCGGGATTATATCCGCAAAATTGATTTTGCGGGCAGCCAGCTGCTGACCCTCATCAACGATATCCTGGAGCTGTCCCGGCTGGAAGCGGGCAAAGCGGATCTTCAGCAGAGCGAGTTCGATTTGCAGCGGATGCTGGAAAATAACGCTGAGATCTTCCGGGATCAGGCCCAGGCCGACGGCAAGACCTTCACCCTCAGCCTGGATTTGAAAAATCCCCGGGTGGTGGGCGACTGCAAAAAGATTGCCCAGGTGCTGAACAACCTGCTCACCAACGCCGTCAAGTACACCAACCCCGGCGACCAGATCCAGCTGGAGGTGCGGCAGTTCGATTACCAGCAGCACAGCAAATACCAGTTTGTTGTGGAGGATACCGGCATCGGGATGACCCCCAACTTCCTGGAGCACCTGTTTGATCCATACAGCCGGGAGACGGCCTTTGCGCTCCAGCCCACTGTGGGCACCGGCCTGGGAATGCCCATCGTCAAGAGCCTGGTGCAGCAGATGAGCGGTGAAATCGCGGTGGAGAGTGTTCTGGGAGAGGGCAGCCGGTTCACCGTCACCCTGCCCCTGAAGGCGGTCCAAACTGCCGCCCCCGAGACGCCCGCCCCGGCTGCCCCGGTGGAGGAACCTGCCTTTGACTGGGCCGGACGCCGGGTCCTTCTGGCAGAGGATAACGAGCTGAATATGGAGATCGGCACCGAGGTCCTGTCCATGTGCGGGGCCGAGGTGGTGCCGGCGGTCAACGGCGAGGAGGCGGTGCGGACCTTCTCGGCGTCGGCGCCCTATTCCATTGATGCGATCCTGATGGATATGCAGATGCCGGTGATGGATGGCTGTACGGCGGCCCGGGCGATTCGAGCCCTCAACCGGCCGGATGCGGAGTGGGTGCCCATCATTGCGGTGACGGCCAACGCCTTCGCAGAGGATATCAACAAAACCACCCAGGCCGGCATGGACGACCATGTGGCCAAACCCATTGATTTTGTATTGCTGGGCCGGGTGCTCCAGAAAGTGATTCAGGAGCGGGCAGCCGCCGGTCACCCGGCTGACCCGGCAAAAAAGGAGGAATAACCCATGGAACAGGAAAAAAAGGCCCTGCTGGAACAGGCGGGCATTGATCTGGAAGAGGCCGCCGCCCGGTTTATGAACAACGACGGGCTGATGCTGCGGTTTCTGCTCAAGTTCCCGCAGGACAAAAACTTTGAAAATCTCCGCCAGGCCCTGGCGGCCGGGGACGCCGAGGGGGCCTTTACGGCGGCCCACACCCTGAAAGGGGTGGCGGGCAACCTCTCTCTGAAAGAGGTCTATGCCCAGGCGGCGATCCTGTCGGACACCCTGCGGGGCGGCGACCTGGCCGCCGCGGCGGAACAGATGCCCCGGTTGGAAGAGGCCTATCGCCGTGTGGTAGAGGCCCTGACCCAGGCCGCGGGCTGATCTTGGAACAATCACAATAGAAAACCCGCCGGGCGGTGCTGAGAATGGCAGCCGCCCGGCGGGTTTATTGTATCTTTTATGGTTACTGAGGCAGGGGACCGTACAGCTCGTCGGCCATCTGCCGGGCCTCTTCCGCCAGGGCGGAGGCGTTCTGGCTTACCTGGTCGCTGTCGGCCAGGCTCTGGTCCGGCTGGGCTGCAATGAAGTCCAGCATGGACTGGGCCGTGCTCTGGAGCACCGGGCAGGCCGTCTGCCCCGCCAGCTCCTGGTAAAGGGCCATCAGGTCAGCCGAGGCCTGACCCGCTTCGTCCACCAGCTGATCGTAGAGGGTGGGGTAAACCATCTTGGAGAGGGCGCCGTTCCAGTAGACCCGCACCTTGTCCGCCAGGGCGAAGTCGGGGTACTGGCTCAGGAAAGTCTCGTAGGCCAGAGCCCGCTGGCCCAGAGTCTCCACGTCTACCGAGAGATATTCCTCCACCAGGGTGGGGGCCTTGACCTCATCGGCGGCCAGAGTCAAAAAGTCGGCGGTGGCTCCGTCTACCGTCTGTCCGTATTCCGCCAGATATTCGGGGTAGTCCACCACAAAGAAGTAGGTACCCTCGGCGTTGTGGAGGCAAAGCCCCATCTCCATCCAGGCCGAAAGCTGGGTCTTGATCTCGCCTTCCGGCATTTTGTCCAGCAGGGCCTCTTTATCGGAGGCGCAGAGGGTGCTCAGATTCTCGGTTTCAGTGGGGGCCTCGGGCAGGGCGGCCAGAATCGCCGCCTGGATCTCCGCCCGGTTATCGCCGTAGATGTACTCTGCCGCTGAGGTCAGTTGACGTTCTGAGGCCAGGATCAAGGCCTGAACCATCTCCCCGGCCTGGGCCGGGGTGGCCTTGGCCAGAGACGCATCTACAAACTCCTTCAGGGGAGCGTATTCGCCGCCGGCCAGCTTTTCCAGCTGCTGGCTGAGAGTGACCTCATCCGGCTGGACCGTGATGCTGGAGGCGGTGGAGCTGGAACTCGACTTCGCAGCGCAGCCGGCCAACAGGGCCAGCACACAGAGCGCGCCCGCCAGGCCGACGAAATATTTTCGTTTCATAATAGGATACCTCCCGATTCAGTCCCGGATGCCGGGGTTCGCTGGTTCCATTCTACCATAGTCTGCCAGGGAAAGATAGGACCCGGTTTCACCGGGGAAAACAAAAAAACACCCGAAGCGTAAAAGCTTCAGGTGTTTTGCAATGGAGCTGCTATCCAGATTTGAACTGGAGACCTCATCCTTACCAAGGATGCGCTCTACCAACTGAGCTATAGCAGCGCATGGCGACCCGGATCGGGCTCGAACCGACGACCCCCAGCGTGACAGGCTGGTGCTCTAACCAACTGAGCTACCGGGCCATGCGTTTGTCTGCCGGACGGGTTCGTGACCGCCGGAACGTTCGCTATTATACCCCATGGCCCGGGGGTTGTCAAGACTTTTTTTCGGATTTCGGGAGATTTTTTCGGGGGTTTTGCCCCGGACAGAAAAATTCCCCCGCTTTGCAGCGGGGGAAAAGCGAAAATCAGGTTTTTTTGCGCCGGGTCTGGATCCAGCGGATCAGGGCCGGGACCAGGGCCATCCCGTAAAAGGCCAGCAGTGCGCAGGCGATGAACTCCGCCCAGCAGACCCCCACCGCCGGGGCCATCAGGTCGGGCAGCAGCTTGTAGATGGCGAGCAGCGGCCCCAGAGCCAGAACCGACAGCAGGTACTGGGCGGGGGAGCGATCCTCCCGGGCGGTGGAAAATTGAATGAGCCGCCGCTCAATGAGCCACCCGGGGAAGAACCCCAGAACCATCCCGGCGGCCATGAAGCCATCCTCCATCATGATGGCCGGGTCCACCAGCAAGGTGCCGTTCTGGTAGTCCATGGGATAGCTCTTCAGCAAAAAGAAGGCCACCGCCGCCAGAGCCAGCCCGCTGCCTACGCAGGCTACAATCCAGTCTTTGGACGGGTTTTTCTCCAGCCAGGCCATGAGCTTTGCGTTCAGGAAAAGATACAGGCAGCACAGGCCGATCCCCACCACCACGTCCTGAGGAGTGTGTACCCCCAGATAGTTCCGGGAAAAGCCGGTCAACAGGATCAGCGCCCCCATGACCCAGGCCACCCACCGGTGTTTTTTGCCGAACCAGAGACCGATGCTGCCATAGTAGGCCGTGGCGCTCTGGCTGTGCCCGCTGGGGAAGGAATAGCCTGTGGCATCCTCGATGGCGCTGGCCACCGGGAGAATCCGGCTGTCCCGCACCCAGGGGCGGTAGGCGCAGACCCCCAGCTTGACGGTCTGGTTCAGCAGGGTGCTGCCGGTGTAGTTCAGCATCAGAAAGCTGCCCAGGGGTTTATTTACCGCCCAGTAGAGAAAGGCCACCAGCCCGATCAGCACCGGGCTGGCCGCCAGTTCGGTGATAACTTCCATCAGCGGGGTGAAAAAATCCCCGGTGGCCTGCCGGAAGTTTTGCAGCAAAAGCAGATATTCGATGTCCATAGCGCGGCTCCTTTATGCCAAAAATCCTCTGCCCCGGGGGGCCGGTGATCTTATTGTAACAGGCCGGGGCCCTGGACGCAAGCGGCGGGACAAAACAAAAAAGCACAGTGCTTTTGCACTGTGCTCTGGCAGGGGTAGTAAGTCTCGAACTCACGGCACGCGGTTTTGGAGACCGCTGCTCTACCAACTGAGCTATACCCCTATACATCTCGCATCCCGCTGGATGCTTGATTATTATACAAAAGCCTGTCGGAAATGTCAAGCTCTTTTTTAATTATTTTTCAGGGCAGAGCAGCCGGCGCTGGGGTTCTGGCCATCGGGGTCCTGGATGTTGCGCAGGCTGTGGGCCAGATCTGCCAGGGTGACGCTGTCCATATACTGGTTGATGACCTCGTCCAGCCCGGTCCAGAAGGGCAGGGTAAAGCACTGGCCGCAGAGGGGGCACTCGTTGACTTCACTCTCCAGGCAGGGGATGGGGGCCACGCTGCCCTCCATAGCCCGCAGGATCTCTCCGGCGGTATACTCTGCGGCGGGCTTCACCAGGCGGTAGCCGCCCTGGCTGCCCCGCTCACTCTTCACCAGCCCGGCCCGGGCCAGCGGGGTGACGATCTGTTCCAGGTACTTTAAACTGAGCTGCTGCCGCTCGCTGATCTCCTTGAGGGGCAGCGGTTTGTCCGGCGCGCAGCAGGCCAATTCTGCCATCAGGCGCAGAGCATAACGGCTTCGTGTGGAAAATTTCATATCCTTCCCCCTTTCCGCACACAGTATAACACGCCATTCCGGCTTTGAAAAGCCTTGTGAAACCAAAAAACCTCTGTTATCATAAAATGGTGCGAAGGATCGCACCCACCGCCCTCCGCCCGGCCGGGCCGGGTGGGGCGACTGAAACGAGGGAGATGAAATTTATGAATCAAAGAATTGACCCGGCGGCCGCAGTTCGGCTGCTGGATGCGGGCAAGGCCCATGCAGTGGATGTGCGGGAGCCCGATGAATACCGGGCCGGACACATCCCCGGGGCCCTGCTTCTGCCCTTGGGCGAGGTGAAGGCCCGGGCCGCCCAGATGATGCCCGACAAAAACGCCCCCTGGCTGGTTTACTGCCGCACCGGACGGCGGAGCGCCCAGGCCATCGCCTGGCTGGAACAGATGGGCTATACCAACCTGTACAACCTGGGGGGCATTCTCAACTGGCCCTACGAGGTCGAGGGAGATTTCGAGGGCCGTTTCTAAAAGCCCGATCTAAAAACTGGGATGTCTGAAACAGGAGGGGAAAAACATGTCCTTTGATCCCAAAACCTTTGCCGGGAGCCATTGCGGCTGCCGCTATCAACAGGATTATCGCCCGACCCTGGGCCGGGACGGCAAAAAAGAATCCGGCACTCTGGAGGTGGTCAAGTTTTACTACGACGGCCGCATCCGGTTCGAGCAGCACTGCTATGGCGAGGCGGCCACCTTCGTCTTTGGGGTCTGGGCCGAGGGAATGGACCCGGACGGAACCCTCCACTGGGCCCTGCCCAACCGCCGCAAGAGCTACTACGACGAGGACTACCTGCCCAAAAAGCTGACCCGGGTGGATGAGGCGGGCAATCTCTATTTCGACGAGGGGCACTTCCCCTGGAAACTGGCGGACGACTTCGAGGCCGACCCCCGCTGGGGTTACCCGCGCTGGAAGGTTCTGTTGGGGAAACTGCTGGGCAAGGGCCGCTGAGAGCCGCTGCCTCTGTGATTCAATCACAAAAAAACAAATCCCTATTGACTTGATAGGGATTGTGCGGTATAACATTCCCGTAGAGAGCAACAGGCCGGCAGCCCCGGCCGATGATTTCCAGGAAAGGAACACCACCTATGGAAAATAGAAGCAACGGCGGCTTCCAGCCGTCTGAAAAGATTGTATACCTGGACAACGCTGCCACTACCCCCTGCGCCCCCGAGGCGCTGGCGGTGGTGGTGGAGGCCCTGAGCGGCGCCTGCGGCAACCCCAGCAGCCATTACAGCATCGGCTACGAGGCCAAGGAGATTCTGGACCGGGCCCGCGCCCAGGTGGCAGCCGCCATCCACGCCAGCCCGGCGGAGATCTTCTTCACCGGCTGCGGCTCCGAGGCGGACAACTGGGCGGTCAAGGGCTCGGCCCTGACCAAGGCCCGGCAGAACAAGCGCCACCTGATTACCAGCGCCTTCGAGCACCATGCGGTTTTGCACAGCATGCGGGCTTTGGAGCGGATGGGCTTTGAGGTGACCTACCTGCCCGTCAGCCCCGAGGGCTATGTTCGCCCCGAGGATCTGGAGGCCGCCATCCGGCCCGATACCGCCCTGGTCAGCATCATGATGGCCAACAACGAGATCGGTACCATCCAGCCCATCAAGGAACTGGCCGAGATCGCCCACAAACACGGGGTCTGGTTCCACACCGACGCCGTACAGGCGGTGGGCGCCATCCCGGTGGATGTGCAGGAGCTGGGGGTGGATCTGCTGTCCATGAGCGCCCACAAGTTCAACGGCCCCAAGGGCGTGGGTGCCCTCTATTGCCGCAAAGGCGTCTGGCCCCAGAACCTGATCGACGGCGGCGGCCAGGAGAGCCGTCACCGGGCCGGCACGGAGAATGTGGCCGGCATCGCCGGCATGGGCGCTGCGCTGGAGCTGGCCGTCTCCCATCTGGAGGAGCGGATGGCCCACGAGACCCAGCTGCGGGATTATGTGATCGACCGGGTGCTGTCCAGCATCCCGGAGGCCCGGCTCAACGGCGGCCGCGCGCCCCGTCTGCCCGGCAATGTGAACCTGAGCTTCCCCGGCCTGGAGGGCGAGACCATCCTGCTGGATCTGGATATGCACGGCATCTGTGCCTCCACCGGCAGCGCCTGCAACTCGGACAGCCTGGACCCCAGCCATGTGCTGCAAAGCATCGGGGTGCCCGAGGAGATCGGTCACGGGTCCATGCGGTTCACCTTTGGGCCCCAGAATACCATGGAAGAAGCAAAATACCTGTGCGACGTGCTGGAGGAAGTGATTCCCCGCCGCCGTGCGATGAGTTGTATGTGGCTGCAGGGGCAGAACACCGCCCGCCAGTTCAGCCGGAAGGGAGAAAAGTAAAATGGCAAGTATGTACAGCGCAAAGGTGATGGAGCATTTCGCGAACCCCCACAACGTGGGCGAGATGCCCGACGCAGACGGCATCGGCGAAGTCGGCAACCCCAAGTGCGGCGACATCATGCGGATGTACCTCAAGATCCGCAACAACGTGATCGAGGACGTCAAGTTTCTGACCTTCGGCTGCGGCGCAGCCATCGCCACCAGCAGCATGGCCACCGACCTGATCAAAGGCAAGACGGTGGAAGAGGCCCTCAAGCTCACCAACAAAGCGGTGGTGGAGGCCCTGGACGGCCTGCCCCCGGTGAAGGTCCACTGCTCGGTGCTGGCGGAACAGGCGGTCAAGGCCGCTCTGGCGGATTACTACCGCCGCCAGGGTGTGGACCCGGAACCCATCGTCGGCAAGATCGAGGAAGACTGCGATCATTGCGACGGCGGCAGCTGCGAACTGTAACAAATAGGAAAAGCCCTGGGAGCATGAACTGAACCAGTAAAAACGGACAATAGACAAAACGCCCCCTGTGTAGGGAAATAAACCTATACAGGGGGTGTTCGTATGTCCAGACAAAAATACACACATATCCAAGTGAAAGAGGAAGAAATTCTGGCCTTGCGAGAGGCAGGAGCGACCCGGCAAGAGATCGCGAATCAATTGGGATTAAGCAAGGTACAAATCAAGAATTGGATCAACCGATATAACCGCAAACAGGCCAAACAGGAAGCAGGAATTTTTCCCAAACCAAAAGGACGTCCGAG
>NZ_BQKV01000053.1 GCF_022180365.1 Faecalibacterium gallinarum | reverse complement strand
CATTCCCTGGCTGCGAAGCTCTATTATTTCCTTCTCGTGTTCCTGAATGTGGCTGTATTTTCTGGGCATAGCAAAGACCTCCTGTAGTAGTTTTATTCTACCACAGGAGGCCTTCTTTTTTCACTGTCTACTTTTACTGGAGCGGTTCAACCACAGGAGGCCTTCTTTTTTCACTGTCTACTTTTACTGGAGCGGTTCACTGCCGGCAGCGTTTTTCTTTTGCTCTCATTTATTCTTCCAGGTAATCCCGCAGGCGCTTGGCGCGGCTGGGGTGGCGCAGTTTGCGCAGGGCCTTGGCCTCGATCTGGCGGATTCGCTCCCGGGTGACGTTGAACTCCCGGCCCAGCTCCTCCAACGTGTGGGCCCGGCCGTCCTCCAGCCCGAACCGGAGGGTCAAAACCCGCTCCTCCCGGGGGGTCAGGCTCTTGAGCACCGCCACCAGCTCCCGGTGGAGCAGCTGGCGGCCGGTCTCGTCGGCGGGGATGCCCACCGATTCATCCCGGATGAAGTCCTCCAGATGGGCGTCTTCCTCCTCCCCCACCGGGGTTTCCAGGCTGATGGGTTCCTGGGACAGCTGCATCAGCTCCCGCACCCGGTCCGGCTCCATGTCCAGCTGGGCCGCGATCTCCTCGGCGGTGGCCTCCCGGCCGTTTTTGTGGAGCAGCTCCCCCGCCGTCTTTTTCACCCGGTTGATGCTCTCCACCAGGTGGACCGGGATCCGGATGGTCCGCCCCTGGTCGGCGATGGCCCGGGTGATGGACTGGCGAATCCACCAGGTGGCATAGGTGGAGAACTTGAACCCCCGGTCCGGCTCAAACTTCTCGGCGGCCTTCATCAGCCCGAGGTTCCCCTCCTGGATCAGGTCCAAAAATTGCAGCCCCCGGCCCACATACCGTTTGGCCACCGACACCACCAGCCGGAGGTTCGCCTCGCTGAGGCGGCGGCGGGCGTCCTCGTCCCCGGCCTGGGCAGCCCGAGCAAGGGCGGCCTCCTCCTCCGCCGTCAAGAGGGGCACCCGGCCGATCTCTTTCAGATAGACCTTCACCGGGTCGTCCAGGGTGACCCCCTCTGCCGAGAGCTCATTTTCCAGCCGGCCGATCTGGTTTTCGTCCAGAACCGCCAGCTCTTCGGGCTCCTCCTCGGCCAGCCGGACCCCCCGCCGCTCCAGGGCGGCGTAGAGCTCCTCCAACTGGTCCACCGTGAGGTCTGCTTCTTCCAGGGCCTGGCTGACCTGGTCCGGGCGGAGGGTGTGGTGCTCGGCCCGGGCTGCCAGCTGCCGGGCCAGCTGCTCGGTCTGCGACAGTTTCTGCATGGTATTGTCTCTTCTCCTTCCCTTGGGGGGCGGTGGCCGCCCGGCCCAGCCGAAGGAGAAGCGGGCTCACTCCTCCCCGGAGCTGCCCCCCTTTTTGTCTCGCATCGACTGGAGATACTGCTGGATTTGATCGCAGGACATACCGGCGGCCTGGCTGGATTTCGGGGTCCCCCGGGCGATCCGGTCCAGGTGCATCCGCACGTCGGCTGCGGTGCAGGCTACATCGTTGTATTTTGCCGCAAGACGGCCCAGCTCATTCACGGCCTTCTCGCTGAGGGTCTGGCTCAGCACCGGCAGGCTGATCTCCGCCCCTTCGGCCCGGCAGCGGAGCATGGCCTCGTAGACCTCCCGCATCTCGGGCAGCAGGATCTGCTCGGGGGCCAGCTCTTTGGCCACCTGGTTCAGGTAGTCCGGCTCCCGCAGGACGGCCGCGATCAGCTGCTGCTGGGCGCTGGCCACCCCCAGGGCCTGCTGGCCCCCGGCCTGGTAGGGCACCTTGAGGGTGTCCATCTCTCCCGAGTGGAGCAGCTCCCGCTGGCGGGCGGAGCGCCGCTTGGCCCCGGCCCGTTTGGCCGCCGTTTCCAGCTGGGCCATGATGGCGGTTTTGGAGATGTTGGTCTCCTCCGCCAGACGGCCCGCGTAGACCTCCTGTTCGGTGGGGGTGCTGTCCGCTGCCAGCAGTTCCACCGCCTCCTTGATGTACTCCAGCCGCTGGGAGTCCTGTTTCAGGTCGTATTTCCCTCGCAGCCGTCCCAGCCGGAAATCCAGGGCGTTGCCCACCCCGTCCAGCAGGGCCTTGAACCGGTCGGCGCCGTATTTCTTGATGTACTCGTCGGGGTCCTTGGCCCCGGGGATCTGGAGCACCCCCACCTTCACCGGGCTGTTGCGGAACAGCTCCAGGGAGCGGAGGGTGGCTTTCTGGCCGGCCTCGTCCGAGTCGTAGCTGAGGATCACTTCCTCGGCGTACTCGCTGATGAGCCGGACCTGGTCGGGGGTCAGGGCGGTGCCGCAGGCACAGACGGCGGTGTCGATCCCCGCCTGCTGCATGCTGATGACGTCCATATACCCCTCGCAGAGGACGAACCGCCGGGAGCTGCTCTTTTTGGCCAGCTGGAGGGCGAACACCGTCTCGGACTTGTGGTAGACCAGGGTCTCGGGGCTGTTGACGTACTTGGGTTTTGAGTCGTCCATCACCCGCCCGCCGAAGGCGATCACGTTCCCCCGCAGATCAAAGATCGGGGTCATGACCCGCTTCCAGAACAGGCAGTAGGGCCGCCCGGATTGGCTGCGCTTAAAAAGGCCGCTGGCGTCCAGCTCCTGCTGGGTGTAGCCCTTGTCCCGCAGGTGGTTGTAGAGGGCGCTGCCGTTGTTGGGGGCGTACCCCAGCCCGAACCGGGCGATGGTCCGGTCGTCCAGCCCCCGGCGGCGCCAGTAGGCCCGGGCCTGGGCGGCCTCCTCCACCGAGGAGTTGAGGCAGGCGTAGAAGAACCGGGCCGCCTCCTTGTTCATGGAGAGCACCCGGCTCCGCATCCGGCCGGTCTCGTCGTTCTCGGTGGGCTCGGGCATCCCCGCCCGGCCCGCCAGCAGCTTGACGGCCTCCCGGTAATCGATGCTGTCGATCTTGCGGATAAAGCCGATCACATCCCCCGCCGCCCCGCACCCGAAGCAGTAAAAGCTCTGGGTGTCCGGGTAGACGTAGAAGGAGGGGGTTTTCTCGCTGTGGAAGGGGCACAGCCCCCCGTACAGCCGCCCCTTGCGCTTGAGCTGGACATAGCTGCCCACCACATCCACAATGTCGCTGCGGCGGACCAGCTCCTCGATATATTCGTGTGGTATCATCTTGGTTTAACTTCCTCTCCGGTCAGAGCACATGCCATTTCTTGGGCACAAAAACATCCTCGAACACCCGAATGGCGAACTCGTCGCTCATGCCGCTGATATAATCGGTGACGGCGCGGTCGCCCCCCTCCTGGTAGGCCAGCTGCAAATAAAAGTTGGACATCCGGTCCAGGTGGGTCAGGTAGTATTCGTACAATTCGGTCAGGACCTTTTCCACCTTCTGCTCTTCCCTCTTGGCGGTCTTGTCCACATAGACGGTGGCGTACATGAAGTCCCGCAGCATCAGAAAGGCCCCCTGTTCCACCGGGCCCACCTGGACGTCATCCTGGCTGTGGGCCAGGATGCTCTGGATCATGGTGGTGATCCGGGCCGACTTGGTCTGGCCCAGAATCTCGGTGCATTCCCGGGGGATGATCCGGGGGTCCAGCACCCCGGCCCGGACGGCGTCCTCGATGTCGTGGTTGACATAGGCGATCTGGTCCGCCATCCGGACGATCCGCCCCTCGGGGGTGGCCGCCCAGGTACCCTTGGTGTGGGTGACGATGCCGTTCCGGACCTCCCAGGTCAGGTTGAGGCCCTGGCCCTCCTTTTCCAGCTTGTCCACCACCCGCAGGCTCTGGACGTAGTGCTTGAACCCGCCGGGGCAGAGCTTATCCAGCGCCCGCTCCCCGGCGTGGCCAAAGGGGGTGTGGCCCAAATCGTGGGCCAGGGCGATGGCCTCGGTCAAGTCCTCGTTGAGCCGCAGGGCCCGGGCGATGGTCCGGGCAATCTGGGCCACCTCCAGAGTGTGGGTCAGCCGGGTGCGGTAGAGGTCCCCCTCCGGCGAGAGAAAGACCTGGGTTTTCTGTTTCAGCCGCCGGAAGGCTTTGCTGTGGATGACCCGGTCCCGGTCCCGCTGGTAGACGGGGCGGATGGGGTCCGCCGGTTCGGGGCGGGTTCGGCCCCGGCTCCCGTCGCTGAAACTGGCCCAGGGGGCCAGGGTCTGCCGCTCGATCTGTTCGGTTCGTTCGCGTACTTCCATCCCAAACGCCTGCCTTTCTGCAAGAGGCGCGCCAAAACGCCCGGCGGGGCACAGCCGCCCAGTGTGGGACGCTGTTAGAATACCACATCCGCCTTGTCAAAGGGGGCAGGGTTTTGTCGCCTCTGGATTAAAACTTTTCGTGCCGATTCGTGCTGTAAGGTATTTTTCTCCCGGGGGCGGCCCGTTTATGACACCCGGCCCCCTCCTTTCGCCGGTTGGTCGGGCTCAGAACGCCGCGTAAAAGGGCGCCGAAACCTCCACCTTTGCCCCGCCCCGGGTCAGCTCCCGCAGCTGTTCCAGCAGAGGGGGCTCGGTGCCCTGGGGCATCTGCCAGCGCAGAGAGACCCGGTCGGTGAACTCGGGGTCCGCCATCTTGGCCCCCGCGGCCTGGATCAGCAGGGCCGCCCGCTCATAGAGGGAATAATCCACCGTGACCTGCAATGCCACCACGCTGCGGACGGTGACGATCTCGGCGTTTTCCAGCGCCCGGGCGGTGGCGGTGGTATAGGCCCGCACCAGCCCGCCGGTGCCCAGCAATACCCCGCCGAAATACCGGGTGATGACCACGATCAAATCGGTCAGGCCGCTGTGCTGGAGCACCTCCAGCGCCGGGGTGCCGGCGGTTTTGGCGGGCTCGCCGTCGTCGGAATACCGCTCCCGGCTGCCCTCCCGCAGGCGGTAGGCGTATACATTGTGCCGCGCGGTGCGGTTGGCCGCCCGCACCTGCTCCAAAAAGGCCAGTGCCGCCTCCTCGCTGTCCGCGAAGGAGAGCTGTGCAATAAAGCGGCTCTTTTTCTCCTCATATTCCCCCACCGAGACGCCCCGGACGGTGCGGTAATCCTCCATCCCCTGTTTCCTCCTGCTTTCGTTTTTCCAAAATCCTGCGGTCCGGTCACCCGGCGAAATGCACCTCGATATACCCGTTTTCGGTCTCGAACTTGGCCGGGATCTTTTCTGCCCCGGCGTCCTTCTCGTCCCCCCACAGGCCGCTGAGGCGCATCTTTCCTTTTGTGGCGATCTGATAATCCGCCCGGGTGCCGGTCAGAGTGGCCTTGATGTCCCCGTTTTTGGTGGTGCAGTCATACTGCATCCCGTCCGGCTCTTCCAGAACCACATCCCCGTTTTGGGTGTGGGCGGCGATCTCCTTCCCGGCGGTGCCCGTCAGGGTAATGTCGCCGTTGTCCCCTTCCAGAGAGATCTGTTCCGCCTCGATCTCCCCTATCTCGATGCTGCCGTTTTCGCTTTCCACCTCGATCCGGTCGTAGAGCCGATCCGGCAGGGTCACGGTCACCTGGTTGTCCCAGATGAAGGTGCGGGCATTTTTGCCCGCGCCCTCCACGCTGACGACGATGGCGCGCTCGAAGCCCCAGTCCTCTACTTCCTCCCCTTCCAGGCTCTCCACCTGGATCGAGAGGACCCCGTCTTTGAGCGCAAAGGAATACTCGTAGGTGCCGTAAGGGTCGGCCGAGCCGTCCACCTGGACCTTATTGCCCTTCCCTTTCTGAATCACAAGATCGGTATTTTCGGCGTCGATTACCACAGCCTTGACGGTCTGGGCCGTCTCGTACTGGCGGGCCATGGCTTCCGTCTCTGCCGCAGAGACCGGCAGGGACGCGCCGGCCAGAATCCCCATTGCGGCGACCATTCCCAGACATTTTGCAGACCATTTGGACATGGCTTTTCCCTCCTCTATTTTTCCTTCTTGTCCGCGATTTCGTCAAATCCCGTTTCTATTAAGGAAAGTATAGCATAAAACCCCGTTTGCGCAAGCGGCGCTTTTTTCGCAAAAACCCAACAAAAAAGGGAGAGCAGCCTTCACTGCTCTCCCGAATGGGGGAAAATGTCGCTTAAACTCCAGGGAGATTACTTGGCGGCCTTGGCAGCCTCGATCTCCTTGATCAGCTCGGGAACAACCTTGAACAGGTCGCCCACGATGCCGTAGTCGGCCACACCGAAGATGGGCGCGGTCTCGTTCTTGTTGACGGCGATGATGCACTCGGAATCCTGCATACCGGCGGTGTGCTGGATGGCGCCCGAGATGCCCAGGGCAACGTAGATCTTGGGGTGGACGGTCTTGCCGGTCTGGCCAACCTGGTGGTCAGAGGTCATCCAGCCTGCGTCGGTAACGGCACGGGATGCGCCCACGACGCCGCCGCCCAGAGCGGCAGCCAGCTGCTCGGCCAGGGCGATGCCCTTCTCCACGTCCTTGGAGATGCCGCGGCCCACCGAGACGATGACGTCGGCGCCGATCAGGTCAACCAGCTTGTTGGCGGCCTTCTCCACGCTCAGGACCTCGGTCTTGATGTCGGCGGCGGTCAGCTCGAAGGCGGGCTTGACGATCTGGCAGGCCTCAGCCTTGGCAGCGTCGTAGGGAGCCTTCTTCATAACGCCGGGGCGGACGGTAGACATCTGGGGACGGAACCGGGGGCAGATGATGGTAGCCATCAGGTGGCCGCCGAAGGCGGGACGGGTCATCTTCAGGTTGCGGTCCTCGTAGTCGAAGGTCTGCTTGGACAGGTCGATGGTAGAGCTCTCGGCCAGGAAGTCAACGTACTTCTTGGTGTCGATGTCCAGGTGGGTGGCGTCGGCGGTCAGGCCGGTGTGCAGACGGGCGGCGCAGCGGGGGCCCAGGTCGCGGCCGATGTTGGTGGCGCCGATCAGCAGCACCTCAGGCTTGTACTCGTTGACCATATCGCAGACCACCTTGGCGTAAGCGTCGGTGGTGTAGTCCTTCAGCAGGGGGCTCTCGCAGACCAGAACCTTGTCGGCGCCGTAGCCGCCCAGCTCTTTGGCGATGCCCTCGACCTGATCGCCCAGCAAAAGGCCGGTGACTTCGGTACCCAGCTCGTCGGCCAGCTTGCGGGCCTCGCTGACCAGCTCAAAATCGGTGGGCATCAGAGTGCCCTGGCGCTGCTCGCAGAAGACCCAGACGCCTTTGTACTCGTTAAAATCAGCCATTGTAATCCTATGCTCCTTTCGATCAGATCAGATGCTTCTTGGCCAGAACGCCAGCCAGCTGGGCGGCCACGTCGTCGCCGGTCAGCATGGTGCCTGCGCCCTTCTGCGGAGGAGTGAAGGACTTGAAGACGTTCGTCGGAGAGCCCTTCAGGCCGATGGTGTCCACCTCGATCAGCGGGTCATCCTTCAGAGCGTTGTAATCATAGACCTCCATCGGCTTGTCGTAGCAGGTGAAGATGCCGTTGATGCTCATGTAACGGGGCTGGTTCAGCTCCTTGATGCAGGTCAGCAGGCAGGGGGTCTGGACCTTGACCATCATGTAGCCGTCCTCCAGCATACGCTTGACGGTCAGGGTGTTGCCGTCCTTCTGGATGTCGGCCACATAGGTCACCTGGGGCAGGTGGAGCTTCTCAGCGATCTGGGGGCCAACCTGGGCGGTGTCGCCGTCGATGGCCTGGCGGCCGCAGAAGACCACGTCCTCGGGGCCAACGCCGATCTTGTTGATGGCGGCGGCGATGATCTGGCTGGTGGCGAAGGTATCGGAACCGCCGAACTCACGGCCGGAGATCAGGACAGCACGGTCAGCGCCCCGGGCCAGCAGCTCGCGCAGCATGCCCTCGGCCGGCGGGGGGCCCATGGTGACGACCACGACTTCGCAGCCGGTGGCGTCCTTCAGTTTGAGGGCGGCCTCCAGAGCGTTCAGGTCATCGGGGTTGGTAATGGTTGCCATAGAGGCACGATCCAGGGTCCCGTCCGGTTTCACGGCCACTTTGCCGGAGGTATCGGGGACCTGCTTGACACAAACAATTGCTTTCATTGTACACTTGCCTCCTTACTTCAGCAGAGCGCCGGAAATAACCATCATCTGCACTTCGCTGGTGCCCTCGTAGATCTCGGTGATCTTGGCATCCCGCATCATACGCTCGATGGGGTAGTCGCGGGTGTAGCCGTAGCCGCCGAACAGCTGCAGGCAGCGGCGGGTCACGTCGCTGGCGGTGCGGCTGGCGACCAGCTTGGCCTCGGCAGCCTCGACGCTGTAACGGACCTTGGCGCCGTCCATGGCCTGCTGCTTCTTCATGGCGGCAGCGTAGACCAGGTACTTGGCGGCGTCCACACGGGCCTTCATCTCAGCCAGCTCGAACTGGGTGTTCTGGAACTGGGCGATGCTGCGGCCGAACTGCTTGCGCTCCTTGACGTAAGCCACGGTCTCCTCGATGGCGCCCTCGGCGATGCCCAGAGCCTGGGAAGCGATGCCGATACGGCCGCCGTCCAGGGTAGCCATGGCCAGCTGGAAGCCCTTGCCCTTGACGCCCAGCAGGCGGTCCTTGGGGATGATGCAGTCTTCCATGATCAGCTCACAGGTGGAGGAGCCGCGGATGCCCATCTTGTCCTCGGGCTTGCCGACCTTGAAGCCGGGATCGGTGCGCTCCACGATGAAAGCGGAGATCTCTTTGCTCTTGCGGCCGCGCTTGTCCACCACGGTGCCGGTGACGGCGATGATGATGAACACATCGGCATAGCCGGCGTTGGTGATGAAGATCTTGGAGCCGTTCAGGCGCCAGTGGTCGCCCTCATCCACAGCGTAGGTCTGCTGGCCCTGGGCGTCGGTGCCGGCGCCCGGCTCGGTCAGGCCGAAGGCGCCCAGCCACTCGCCGCTGCACAGCTTGGGCAGGTACTTTTCCTTCTGCTCGGGGGTGCCGTTCTCATAGATGGGAGCGGCGCACAGGCTGGTGTGGGCCGACAGAATAACGCCGGTGGTGCCGCACACCTTGCTCATCTCCTCGACGGCCATGACGTAGGACAGCACGTCGCCGCCTGCGCCGCCCACTGAGGTGGGGAAATAAATGCCCATCATGCCGAGCTTGGCCATCTTCTCGACGGTCTCCTTGGGGAAATACTCCTCGGCGTCAACCTTCTTGGCCAGGGGCTTGACTTCGTTCTCAGCAAATTCGCGGTACATTTTCTGCACCATCTGCTGCTGCTTGGACAGAGTAAAATCCATCGCTGTATCCTCCTTGGATCACAGATTTACCGGGCGCTGGGCCCGCACAAAACAAATTCCTCCCGACCCGGGTCTCGGGCCGGGAGAAACAGGATTTAAAACTTACAGTTCGTCAACGGGGGTCTTGGTGCGGTCAGCGTTGTAGACATAGAAGCCCTTGCCGCTCTTGCAGCCCAGGTTGCCGCCGCGGACCATCTTGCGGAGCAGCGGGCAGGCGCGATACTTGCTGTCGCCGGTCTCCTTGTACAGGACGTCCATGATGGCCAGGCAGATGTCCAGGCCGATGAAGTCGCCCAGCTCCAGGGGTCCCATGGGGTGGTTGGCGCCCAGCTTCATGGCGGCGTCGATGCCGGCGATGTTGGAGACACCCTCCATCTTGATGAAGGCGGCCTCGTTGATCATGGGGATCAGGATGCGGTTGACGACGAAGCCGGCGGCCTCGTTGACCTGGACGGGCTGCTTGCCGATGGCCACAGAGATCTCCTTGATCTTCTCGACGGTGGCAGCAGAGGTGTTGCAGCCGGCGATGACCTCGATCAGCTTCATGCGGTCGGCGGGGTTGAAGAAGTGCATGCCGATCAGCTCGCGGCTCAGGCCCTTGCCGATCTCGGTGATGGACAGAGAAGAGGTGTTGGAGGCAAAGATGCACTCGGGCTTGCAGATCTTGTCCAGCTCAGCGAAGGTGGTCTGCTTGACCTTCATATCCTCGAAGGCAGCCTCGACGATCAGGTCGCAGTCGGCGCACAGGTCCTCTTTCAGGCCCGGGGTGATGGCGGCGCAGATGGCGTCCACCTTCTCCTGGGTCATCTTGCCCTTAGCGACCAGCTTGGCGTAGCCCTTCTCGATCTTGGCCTTGCCGTTCTCGGCCCACTCCTGCTTGATGTCGCAGAGAGCAACGGTGTTGCCCTCCACCTGTGCGAATGCCTTTGCGATGCCCTGGCCCATGGTGCCAGCGCCGATAACACCGATTTTCATAAGTACAATCTCCTTTTATCTGTCAATCGTCTATTAAAAGGTCGAATACGGATCAGTTGTTGGTAAAGACAGCCTTGGGCTTGGGTTTCTCGCGGGAGAGGAAGCAAGCCATGCCCTCCACCTGGTCGTGGGTCTCGAAGCAGTCGCCGAAGAGTTTCTCCTCCACCACGACGGCCTGATCCATCGGCAGGCTGATGCCCTCGTTCATAGCCTTCTTGCAGTTGCGGACGGCGATGGGGGCGTTCTTGGCGATCTTGCCGGCCAGCTTCAGGGCGTTCTCCATCAGCTCAGCCTGGGGATACACAGCGTTGACCAGGCCGATCCGCAGAGCCTCGTCGGCCTTGATGTTCAGGGCCGAGTAGACCAGCTGCTTTGCCATGCCCATGCCCACCAGACGGGCCAGGCGCTGGGTGCCGCCGAAGCCCGGGGTGATGCCCAGGCCCACTTCCGGCTGGCCGAAGACGGCGTTGTCGGAGCACAGGCGGATGTCACAGCTCATGGCCAGCTCGTTGCCGCCGCCCAGAGCGAAGCCGTTGACGGCTGCGATGACGGGGATGGGGAAATTCTCGATCATCAGGAAGATGTCGTTGCCCAGCTTGCCGAACGTCTCGCCCTCGGCCTTGGTCATGGTGCTCATGGAGCCGATGTCCGCGCCAGCGACAAAGCTCTTGTCGCCCTCGCCGGTCAGGACGATGCAGCGGATGGTGTTCTGGTCCACCGCCTCGAAAGCGGCCTTCAGGTCGGCCAGAACCTCGGGGTTCAGCGCGTTCAGTGCCTTGGGACGGTCGATGGTGATGACCTCAACGGCGCCCTGCACTTCGGTTTTTACAAAAGCCATTGTGAAAACCTCCAATCAAATCATCTTTTATAGAGCGGGCCGCCGCCGGGCGGGGGGCTTTCCCCCGCCCGGCGCGCCCGGAATCGCTTCAGAAAATCGGGTGAATTAGTCCATCTCGACGATGGTGGAGCAGCCCATGCCGCCGCCGATGCACAGGGTGGCCAGACCCTTCTTGGCGCCGCGATGCTTCATCGCATACAGCAGGGTGACCAGGATGCGGCAGCCGGAAGCGCCGACGGGGTGGCCCAGAGCGATGGCGCCGCCGTTGACGTTGACCTTGCTCATGTCGAACTCCAGGTCGTGTGCCACGGCCAGGGACTGAGCAGCGAAAGCCTCGTTGGCCTCGATCAGGTCCATGTCAGCCACGGTCAGGCCGGTCTTGGCCATAACCTTGCGGGTAGCAGCCACGGGGCCGACGCCCATGATGGAGGGATCCACGCCGCCCAGAGCGCCGCCAACCCAGGTAGCCATCGGGGTGATGCCCAGCTCCTTGGCCTTCTCCTCGCTCATGACAACCACAGCGGCTGCGCCGTCGTTGATGGCGGAAGAGTTGCCGGCGGTGACGATGCCGTCCTTCTTGAAGGCGGGCTTCAGCTTTGCCAGAACCTCGGGAGCGCTCAGACGGGGGCCCTCGTCGGTGTCGAAGATGATGTCGCCCTTCTTGTTCTTGATGACGACGGGGACGATCTCGTCCTTGAAGGCGCCGCTCTTGATGGCAGCGTCAGCCTTCACCTGGCTGTTGTAAGCGAACTCGTCCAGCTGCTCACGGGTCAGGCCCCACTGCTCGGCGACGTTCTCAGCGGTGATGCCCATGTGGTAGTTGTTGAACACATCCCACAGAGCGTCGTTGACCATGGTGTCCACCAGCTCGCTCTTGCCCATGGGGTAGCCCATGCGGTAGCCGTAGCGGCCCTTCATCATAGCGAAGGGAGCCATATCCATGTTCTCGGTGCCGCCTGCGACCACGATGTCGGCGTCGCCGGCCTCGATCATCTGAGCAGCCATGTTCACGCAGTTCAGGCCGGAGCCGCAGACCACGTTGACCGTCACAGCGGGAGTCTCAACGGGCAGGCCAGCCTTCAGGGAAGCCTGACGAGCCACGTTCTGGCCCAGGCCGGCCTGGATGACGCAGCCCATGTAGACGTGGTCAACCTGCTCGGGCTTCAGGCCGGCGCGGTTGATGGCCTCCTTGATGACGGTGGCGCCCAGCTCAGCTGCGGGCACATTGGACAGGGTGCCGCCGAACTTGCCGATGGCGGTACGGCATGCGGACGCAATGACGATCTTTTTCATGGTAGATAGCCTCCTGTTTTGTGTTGTGTATGTTGGGTGAATGGATTCGCTTTGTGTATGAAAATGCACAGGGCATTTTGACCGAAATAAGAGCGGGGCGGCTCACAGCTCGTCCTTGGCCTGAAGCGCCGCGTATTTTTCGCGGACGGCCTGCTCCACGTTGGGGGTGACGAACTTGCTGATGTCGCTGCCGTAGCGGGCGGCCTCCTTGACAATGGTGGAGGACAGATAGCTCCACTTGATGCTGGTGGCCAGGAACATCGTCTCGACGCCGGGCATCAGTGCGTGGTTGGTCTGGGCCAGCTGGATCTCGTTCTCGAAATCCGTCACCGCCCGCAGCCCCCGCACCATCACGGTGGCGTGGCGCTTTTTGGCGAACTCAACGGTCAGGCCGTCGAAGCTCTCCACCGTCACGTTGGGGATGCCCTTGCAGCATTCCTGTAACATGGCCACCCGCTCCTCCACGGTGAAAAGGGGGTGTTTGGCGCTGTTGATGAGGACCGCTACGATCAGGCGGTCGTTCACTTTCGCCGCCCGTTTGATGATATCCAGATGACCCCGGGTGACCGGGTCAAAGGAGCCGGGGTAAATCGCTGTCGCCATGGGTTTAGCCTCCTGTACTGCGCCGAGGCGCATGATAACTCTGCTGCCATGATAACACGTCCCGGGCTTTCCCACAAGAGCGGCGGGCGGCTGTCTGGGCCGCCGGAGCCCTTCGTCTTGCGGCAATATAAGTAAATCATATCGTCAAAATTTTATCAAGTATTTTTGACAATTTTTTAACCTCGGAACCACCAAACTATCTAAACAGTTTTCATGCTATTTTAGTGATTGTGCTAAGAGCGCGTTTTTTTATGCTTTGCTATTGATTCCGAACATTGTTAATGTTATAACTAATAGTGCAATCCCCCGGAGCGATTTGTCTATATCAAACGCTGGTTCGCCTTTTTCGGCGCGGGGGTTTTCCGCCGGGGCGGGCCGCGGGTGCGGTTTCGCCGCCCTCTGACCCATAGTATAGAGGGTGTTTGTGTGCGGCGGATGTTCGATTTTTGTCGGCTTTTTTAAATTTTTACAAAACTTTGGTTTCAAAGCAGGAGAGGATGGTTTATAATGGATTATAAGGAACTGTACGCGCAGAAACTGACCACCGCCGACGAGGCTGCCGCCCTGGTCAAGAGCGGCGATTGGGTGGACTACGGCTGGGCCGTCAACACCACCGTGGCGGTGGACGCCGCCCTGGCCAAACGGATGCCCCAGCTGGAGGGGGTCAACTTCCGGGGCGGCATCCTGATGTGGGTGCCCGCCATCTTCCAGATCGAGGACCCCGCCGCCCACCTGACCTGGAACAGCTGGCACATGGGCGGCATCGAGCGGAAAGCGGTGGCCCAGGGCTTCTCCTTCTACTGCCCCATCCGTTATTCCGAGCTGCCCCGCTACTACCGGGAGAGCAAGGACCCGCTGGATGTGGCGGTGTTCCAGGTAGCCCCCATGGACGCGCACGGTTTCTTTAACTTTGGCCCCAGCGCCAGCCACCTGGCCGCGGTCTGCGAGAAGGCCAAGACCATCATCGTCGAGGTGAACCAGAACATGCCCCGCTGCCTGGGCGGCATGGAGAACGGCATCCACATCAGCCAGGTGACCGCCATTGTGGAGGGCAACAACCCCCCGCTGGGCCAGATGGCCGCCGCCGGCCCCGCCAGCGCGGTGGACCTGGCCGTGGCCAACCTGGTGGTGCCCCAGATCCCGGACGGCGCCTGCCTCCAGCTGGGCATCGGCGGTATGCCCAACGCCATCGGCAGCCTGATCGCCCAGAGCGACCTGAAGGACCTGGGCGTTCATACCGAGATGTACGTGGACGCCTTTGTGGACATCGCCAAGGCGGGCAAGATCACCGGCAATCGCAAGCAGATCGACAAGGGCCGCCAGGTCTACGCCTTCGGCGCCGGCACCCAGAAGCTCTACGACTACCTCAACGACAACCCCGAGTGCATGTCCGCCCCGGTGGACTACACCAACGACGTGCGCACCATCGCCGCGCTGGACAACTTTATCTCCATCAACAACGCGGTGGATGTGGACCTGTTCGGCCAGATCAACGCCGAGAGCGCCGGCATCCGGAACATCTCGGGCGCCGGCGGGCAGCTGGACTTTGTGCTGGGCGCCTACCTCTCCAAGGGCGGCAAGAGCTTTATCTGCCTGTCCTCCACCTTCATGAACCGGAAGACCGGCCAGCTGGAGAGCCGCATCCGCCCCACCCTGGAAAACGGCAGCATCGTCACCGACACCCGGGCCAACGTGCATTACCTGTGCACCGAGTACGGCTGCGTCAACCTGAAGGGCCTGTCCACCTGGCAGAAGGCGGAGGCCATCATCAACCTGGCACACCCCGATTTCCGGGAGGATCTGATCGCCCAGGCCGCCAAGATGAACATCTGGCGCCGGAGCAACAAAATCTAAAATTCGCACCAGGGGGTATTCCTGCGCCCCGGGTGGGACAGGAGTAATCTATGGACAAACGACCGCACATCAAACCCTATCTTTACGCCATGCTGGCGGGGTTCGGGGCCATCAGCCTGAGCATCCTGCTGTTCTTTCTGATCTATCGGTTCAAGGGCCTGGGGGACGCCGTGAGCGAGCTGGCGGGCATCCTGATGCCCTTCATCTACGGCGGCGCCATCGCCTACGCCCTTAAACCGGTGTGCAACTTTCTGGACCGCAGCCTCCGCCAGGCGCTGCCCCCCCGGTACCACCGGGTGGTGGGGCCGGTCTCGGTGACCGGCAGCATCCTGTTCGGTATATTGCTGGTGTATGCGCTGCTTTTGATGATTATTCCCCAGCTGTACAACAGCATCCTGACCCTTTCGGCCACCCTGCCCGCCCGGCTGGACGCCTTGGTGAGCTGGCTGAGCGGCCAGTATTTCGCCGACAATGAGATGATCCGCAACTTCCTGATCGAGGCCTACGACGCCCTGTCCGAGAGTGTGGGCAAATGGGTCAACAACACCATGGTTCCCTACATGCAGGACCTGGTCAGCGGGGTGGGCCAGAGCGTCTGGAACGCCATCATCGGGGTGAAAAACCTGCTGATCGGCCTGTTCGTGGCGGTCTATCTGCTGGCCAGCCGCCGGCGGTTCGCCCACCAGGCCAAGATCCTGTTGTACAGCGTGATCAAACCCCGCTGGGCCGGGCTGATCCTGGACGAGCTGGCCTACGCCGACCGGATGTTCGGGGGCTTCATCAACGGCAAACTGCTGGACTCCGCCATCATCGGGGTGCTGTGCTATATCGTCTGCCTGATCGTCAACTTCCCCAGCGCGTTGCTGGTATCGGCCATCGTGGGCATCACCAACGTGATCCCCTTCTTCGGGCCCTTCATCGGGGCGGTGCCCGCCACCCTGCTCATCCTCATCGAGGACCCCATCAAAGCCATCTGGTTTGTGCTCTTCATCCTGATTTTGCAGCAGCTGGACGGCAACGTCATCGGCCCCAAGATCCTAGGCAACACCACCGGGCTTTCCAGCTTTTGGGTGCTGTTCTCCATCCTGCTGTTCGGCGGGCTGTGGGGCTTTGTGGGCATGATCGTGGGCGTGCCCCTCTTCGCGGTGATCTACGACATGCTGAAAAAGCTGATCTTCCACGGCCTGTGCCTCAACGGCCAGCAGCAGATGCTGCTCGACTACCACGAGGCTTTCGGCGACCCGGACGACCCGGGCTGCCCTCCCCCGCCGCCGGCCCACGCCCGCCGCGGCAAAACCCAATAATTCCCACCGCGCAAACGGCGCGCCGGACGGTTCTGTCCGGCGCGCCGCTTTCTTTTTTGTTGTTTCCAGCCTTTGACAGGTTCATTTTGGGCTTGACATGGGAAGGCTCGTGATGTACAGTAGCTTATAACAGGTTTTTTAAAACCCGATAAAAAGCTATTTACAACTTATGCTGTCGAAAACCGCCGCACCATCGGCGTTTCCGGCCGGGCTGTATACCCCATACTCCATGCCCCACAAAGGAAAGGATGATCGAATCATGAATCTGTCTGCCGCCTCTTCCCGCCAGCCCAATCCCCTTCGCCGCCATACCCTGTATCTCAAGGACCCGGCCAGCGCCATCTCCCATTTCATCGGCGCCATCGGGTTTGCCGGGGCAGGCATCCCCCTTCTCATCAAAGCGGGCCAGTCCGGCCAACCGCTGGCCCTGGTGTCCATGATCGTCTACGCCGTCAGTCTGGTGGCGCTCTACGCCGCCAGCGCCGCCTACCACACCATCTCCCCCCGCAGCCCCCGGGAAACCCTGCTGAAAAAGATCGACCACATGATGATCTTTGTGCTGATTGCGGGCAGCTATACCCCCGTCTGCCTGCTGGCCCTGCCCCGGTTTTCGGGCCTTGTCCTGCTGGGGGTCATCTGGGGCTGCACCCTGCTGGGGGCCTGCTCCATGTTCTTCTTTGTGTTCTGCCCCAAATGGGTCTCCTCGGTCCTCTATATCGCCATGGGCTGGGCCTGCGTTTTTGCCCTGCCCCAGCTGCTGGGCTGCCTGTCGGGTGCCTGTTTCGGCTGGCTGCTGGCCGGGGGGCTGATCTATACGGCGGGGGGCGTCATCTACGCCCTCAAGCGCCCGGAGTTCGAGCGGCGGCACCCCAACTTCGGGATGCACGAGATTTTTCACCTCTTCGTCATGGCCGGCAGCCTCTGCCATTATATCGTCATGTACGTCTATCTGTTGGGCTGACCCTAATACAGCCAACAAAAATCCCCGCCGGGGGCGGCCTCTTGGGCTGTCCCCGGCGGGGGTTTTGGATTAGGAGAATGGCTTAATTAGTTCAGGGCCACCTGGCGCAGCTCCTGGAAGCTGCCCATGTTGTAGTCACCGGCGCCGGCCTTGGAGGCGTCGCCCACGCAGGCCACCTCGAAGCCGCCCGCATGGCCGGCCTGGGCGCCCGAGACGGCGTCCTCCACCACCAGGCAGTCCTTGGGGTCCAGGCCCAGCATCTCGGCGGCCTTCAGGAAGACCTCGGGATCGGGCTTGGAGTTGGTGATGTTGTTGCCGTCGCTCACCGCGTCGAAGTAGTTCCCCAGACCCAGCTGGCCCAGGATGAAGGCGGTGTTCTTGCTGGAGGAGCCGATGGCCAGCTTGAGGCCGGCCGCCCGCAGAGCGTCCAGGGTGTCCTTCACCTCAGCGGACAGGTCCGCCGGGGAGAGCTGGTGCAGGCTCTCGCGGTAGAGGTCGTTCTTCTTGGTGGCCAGCTCCACCTTCTGCTCCTGGGTCAGAGCGGGGCCGTCGTACCGCTCCAGAACGATTTCCAGGCTCTCCATCCGGGAGACGCCCCGCAGCCGGTTGTTGATGGTGCGGTCGAAGTAGACCCCCAGGTCGTCGGCCATCTTCTTCCAGGCCAGGTAGTGGTACTCGTCGGTGAAGCAGATGACGCCGTCCAGATCAAAAATAATTGCCTTGTATTTCATGGTTGTTTATCTCCTTTTTTCGGTTGTGTTTGGATCAGAAATTCACTAAGACAAAGCCGTCCCAGGGGCCCAGATGGACTTGATTTCCCTCCCGGACCGGCTGGCCCACCGCGATCAGCTGCCGTCCGGCGGCGAACTCGGCGGGCAGTTCATACTCCGCCGGGCGGCCGGTGAGGTTGCAGACGCAGAGCAGCTTCTGCCCGTCCAGGGTGCGGGTGTAGGCGTAGAGCTGGGGATCCTCCGGCGAAAGCAGGTCATAGCTGCCGTAGACGATGATCTCGTTTTCGTGCCGCAGGCGGATCAGCTTCTGGTAGAAATGGAAGACCGAATCCTCCCGGCCCAGCTGCTCGGCGGCGTTGATCTGGGGGTAGTTGGGGTTGGTCTTGATCCAGGGGGTGCCGGTGGTAAACCCGGCGTTGGGGCTGGCGTCCCACTGCATGGGGGTGCGGGCGTTGTCCCGGCTCTTGTAGCGCAGACACTCCAGCATCCGCTCGGGGGTCATTGTTCCCGCCTCGGTCAGCTCGTGGTAGGCGTTGATGCTCTCCACATCCCGGAAATCCTCCAGCCCGCCGAAGGGCACGTTGGTCATGCCCAGTTCCTCGCCCTGGTAGACGTAGGGGGTGCCCTGCATCATGTGGAGGCAGAGGGCCAGGGTTTTGGCGCTCTTTTCCCGCAGCTCGGGGGTGGAGTCATCCCCCATCCGGGAGACGATCCGGGGCTGGTCGTGGTTGCACCAGTACAGGCTGTTCCAAGCCCGGCCCTCCAGGCCCTTCTGCCACTTGGTCAGCAGCTTTTTCAGGGCCACAATGTCGATCTTGCGGGTGTTCCATTTAAAGCTCTCGCCGCCGTCCAGGTCCATGTGCTCGAACTGGAACGCCATGCTCAGCTCGGTGCCCTCCTCGTTGGCGTAGAGGCAGGCCTGGTCCACCGTCAGACCGGCGCACTCCCCCACCGTCAGCAGGTTGTACCGGCTGAGGACCTCCCGGTTCATCTGCTGGAGATACCGGTGGACGTTGGGGCCGTTGACCACATAGGGGCCGAAATTGCCGTAAATGCTGCCGGGTTTGAGCGCCCCGTCCGGCATCTCGGGGGTCTTGCTGATCATGCTGATGACGTCCATCCGGAAGCCATCCACCCCCTTGTCGCACCACCTGCGCATCATCCGGAACACTTCCTCCCGGACCGCGGGGTTATCCCAGTTCAGGTCGGGCTGGAAGTCGCCGAAGGTGTGCAGGTAATACTGGCCGGTCGTCTCGTCCAGGGTCCAGGCGCTGCCCGAGAAGTTGGAGCCCCAGTTGTTGGGCGGGTTGCCGTCCTTGCCGTCCCGCCAGATGTAATAGTCCCGCTTGGGGTTGTCCCGGCTGGAGCGGCTCTCCTTGAACCAGGGGTGCTCGTTGGAGGTGTGGTTGACCACCAGGTCGATCACCACCCGCAGGCCCCGTTTGTGGGCCTCGGCCAGCAGCCGCTCAAAGTCCTCCATCGTGCCGAAATCCGGCTAGATGTCCTGATAATCGCTGATGTCGTAGCCGTTGTCCTTGCCGGGGGAGCGGTAAAACGGAGAGATCCAGAGCACATCCACCCCCAGCTCCTTGAGGTAGTCCAGCCGGCTGAGGATGCCGGGCAGATCGCCCATGCCGTCCCCGTTCGAGTCCTGGAAGCTGCGGGGGTAGATCTGGTAGACAACGCTCTCTTTCCACCATGCCTTTTTCATTTGCGGTCTCCTTTTCCAAAACACACATAAAAAAGGGATCGGCGTCTGGTGGCTGCGCCGCACATACGACCGATCCCTCAGGGTTACTTTTCGCCGTCCATACGGAGGCCAACCATAAAGAATTTGTTAAAGATCAGATAGAGCAGGATGATGGGCAGCACCGAGATGCAGGCTGCGGCCATCACCTGGTTCCACATGGTACCAGCGTTCTGGGACTGGAAGCTCTGGAGGCCCAGAGTCAGGGTGTACTTCGACGCGGTCTTGATGTACAGCATCGGGGCCGTGAAGGCGTTCCAGAAGCCCATAAAGCCGAAGATTGCGGTGGTGGCGATGGTGGGCCGGGCCAGAGGCATGGCGATCCGGAAGAAAACGCCGTACCGGCTCAGGCCGTCGATCTCCGCCGCCTCACAGACGTCCTTCGGGAAGTTGATGAAGAACTGCCGCATGAGGAAGATGTTGCCGATGTTGGCCGCCGAGGGCAGGATCAGCGCGGTGAAGGAGTCCAGCATCCCGAAATCCTTCAGCAGCAGGTAGTTGGGGATCAGCAGCACCTGACCGGGGATCATCATCAAAAGCAGCAGGGCGTGGTAGATCTTGTCCCGGCCGGGGAAAGACAGCCGGCTCAGGGAGTAACCCGCCATGGAGTTGATGAAGACGTTGATCACGGTGCCCACCAGGGCGACAAACAGAGAGTTGAGGAACCACCGGGGAAACAGCGAGCTGTGGCCGAAGATGGTGGTGTAGTTCTCCAGGGTCATATTCTCCGAAATAAGACCCATGTTGCCGCCCACGATCTCCCGCAGAGGCTTAAAGGATGCGGCCACCATCCACAGGAAGGGGTAAAGGGTGACGAACACATACACAAGCAGGACGGCGTACAGCAGCGCGCGGCCGACTGACATTTTAGGTTTCATGATTCCGCCTCCTTAATACCATCTCTCAGAGCTGTTGAGCTTCTCGGCGATCATCGACACGGCCATAATGACCAGCGCCAGGATGATGGCGATGCAGGCCGCATAGCCCATGGCGTTGTTGGTGCCGAAGGCGTAGCGATAGACCATCAGAGAAACGGTCAGGGTGCTGTTGGCCGGGCCGCCCGAGCCGTTGGAGAAGATATACGCCTGGTCGAACATCTGCAAAGTGCCGATGATGCCGGTCAGCAGAACATAGGTGGTGATGGGCTTCAGGTAGGGGATGGTGATGTTGGTGAATTTCTGGAGGGTGTTGGCGCCGTCGATCTCCGCCGCCTCATAGAGGGAGACGGGCAGGTCCTGCAAACTGGCCAGGTACATGGTGGTGTACTGGGGCACGGTGGACCAGATATTCATCACCATAATGACCTTGAGGGCGAAATCCGGATTCTCGAGGAAGTTGATTCCGCCGCCCACCGGCAGAATCCCCGCCCGGATCAGCATCATATTGATCGGGCCGGTGACGCTGAACATGAACATGAAGATGATGGTCAGCGCCGAGCTGGAGGTCAGGGTCGGCAGGAAGTAAACCGCCCGGAAGAAGTATTTGCCCCGGATCTTGCTGTTCAAAACGCTGGCGATGATCAGCGCAATAACGGTCTGGCAGGGCACCACCACCACCGAGAAGGACAGGGTGTTGGTCAGGGCCTTGCGGGCGGTCTCGTCGGTGAACAGCCGCAGATAGTTGTCCAGGCCAACGAAGGTAAAGCTGTTGGTGAAGAGGTTCACCTTGTGGAAGGACAGGTAGACCACATACACTGCGGCGATCCCGATGAAGATGCCCAGGATAATGATGGCGGGCAGCAGGAAGAGATCAGGAAAAAGACCTGCCGGGTCAAAGAGAGCAGAAGCCCCTTCAGCGCCTTGCCGATGGCGGTAAAGAAATTGGAGGAAAGGAGCTGGACGCCGTTGACCAGCACCATAAAGAGGAAGGTCCGCATAAACAGAATGGAGAACTCGAAATACAGCTCATCGCCGCTGCCGAAGATGGAGATGATGGGCCCCGGCAGGAACTGGAACAGAACAAACCCCACCGCAGAGACCGCAAAATTCCATTGAATGGCCAGCAGATAGGCCCGGCGGACCCGATCGTATTTTTTGGCGCCGTAGTTGAACCCGATGCTGGGCTGCACCCCCTGGGAGATCCCCACGATGATGGAGAGGAGGATTGCGTTGGTCTTCATCACAATGCCGCAGGCGGCCAGCGGGATGTCCGTGCCGTAAATGGACGCTGCGCCGTAGTAGGTCAGGGAGTTGTTCAGGACAATCTGAACCAGGGTAATGGCCACCTGGTTGATGCAGCTGCTGATTCCCATATAGAAGGTGCGCAGACTGTCCCGCAGATCCAGAACAAAGCATTGCCGGGTTATGCGAATGGTCTTGAAATGCCACAGATACCGCATCGCCATAAAAAAGGAGAGGAACTGCCCCAGGATGGTGGCCAGTGCGGCGCCGAACACCCCCCATTTCATCCCGAAGATGAACACCGGGTCCAGGATGGTGTTGACGATGGCGCCCGCCAGCATGCAGAGCATGGAATACCGGGGGCTTCCGTCCGCCCGAATCAGGTTGCTGATGCCGTTGGTCAGGATAAGAAAGGGCATGCCCAGCAGCACAATCCCCGCGTATTGCTGGGCGTAGGGCAGAACCTCCTCGGTGGCGCCGAACACCCGCAGAAGGGGCGTGAGGAAGGCCTCCCCGATCACAAGGTAGAGCACGCCCGCCCCGGCCATCAGCAAAACGCCGTTGCCCGCCAGCCGGGCGGCCTTGTCCGGTTCCCCTTTGCCCAGGTAAAGGGAGAACCGCGCGGCGCTGCCGATGCCCAGCAGCAGCGAAATGGCCAGGCAGATGGTGGAGAGCGGATAGGACACATTGGTGGCCGCATTGCCCAGATACCCTACCCCCTGGCCAATAAAAATCTGGTCCACAATATTATAGAGAGAGCTGACCAGCGTCGCCGTGATGCTGGGGATGGCAAAGCCCTTCAGCAATTTGGAAATATCTTCATACGCCAGTGGATTTTCACTCATCAAATTCATCCTCCAATCGTGCAACCCCTTGTTTTGCCGCAATGCTCTTTCCGACCCGGGTCAGCATGCCCTGAAACACCGCCCGCTCCTCTTCGGTGAGCCCCTCCAGAAGAACCGCCTCTGTCTCGGCGCAGATGGCCCGGATTTGTTCCGCGATGGCCAGGGCGCGTTCGGTGGGATAAAGCTGCCAGGTGCGCTTGTCCTGCTGGCAGGGCGTGCGGGTCAAAAAGCCCTTCTTTTCCAGCGCCGCCACCATCCGCACCACATTGCTGGGGTGGACATAGACGGTGTTCAACAGCGAATCCTGGGAAATTCCCGGGTGATCGCACACCTTGAGAAGATACATATGCTGGCTGCTGTTGATCCCCAAAGGAGCCAGCCGCTCGTCCATATAGGATTTTGTAAACCGGTCCGCAACGGACAACCATTTCAACGATTTCAATCTCTTTCGCCTCCTGTCGGCGTCTATTATACATCTTATTGCGTGCGCAATAAGATTTGAGGATTTTTCTTCAAAAAATAAAAGAACTGCCCGGCCCTTTTCAGGCCAGGCAGCTCCTGCAACAATCAATTCAAAGAATGCAAAGCGGCTTTGTATGATACTTCAGCGATTTTTCTTTCTAAGGAATCATTTCTTGATTTCTACTGTCTTTGTTGCAATCGCGTTTCTGAAAGCCAGGTCGTGCTCCACAAAAATCATAGTGGGAGAAAACGTCTGAATCAGCTTTTCTATCTGCATGCGGGAATAAAGATCTATATAGTTGAGCGGCTCATCCCACACATATAAATGCGCCTGCTCACACAGGCTCTTTGCAAGGAGCACTTTTTTCTTTTGTCCGGCCGAGAAATCCTCTATCCTTTTTTCAAACTGGATTCGGGAAAAGTCCATTTTGCGCAGAATCGCTTTGAATAAGCTTTCGTCGATCCGATTGTTTTCTGCGAATTCGGACAACGTACCGTTCAGCTGTGAGGTGTCCTGTGCCACATAAGACAAGACAAGCCCTGAACCCATTGTAATCGTGCCGCAGGATTCCGACCGCTGCCCTGTCAGCAGTTTCAGCAGGCTCGTTTTGCCGGCCCCATTTTTCCCGTCCAGGGCAATGCGATCACCTTGTTTTATTTCAAACGAAAGAGGCTGGCAAATTCTCTTTCCATCAATCACCGGCGCAGCTTCCTTAAATGTGACCAGCGTGTCCGCAAAATAAGGCAGCGGAGAGAGTTTCAGCTCTTCGACGGTTTCCAGATTCTTTAAAAGCCCTGTTTTTTCCTCAATGGCCCGCTGCTGCCGCAGTTCAATGGATTTTGCCCGCTTCATCATTTTAGCTGCTTTGTGCCCGAGATAGCCCCGGTCCACCGGGCCGTTCCCGTATTTGGAGGCTTCTACCCGATTGGACCAGACCGCTGTTCTTTGGGCCGCTTTCTCCATGGACTCAATATCTTTTTTCAGTTTCCTGTTTTGTGCAAGCTCCAATTCCTGCTGACGCCGGAAATTTTCAAACCAGCTGGAAAAATTACCGCTCTGCACTTCGATACTGGCCCGGTTGAGGGACAGGATATGATCCACACAGTCATCCAAAAAGCACCGGTCGTGTGAAACCAGAATAAAACCTTTTTTCTTTTTCAGATAAGCCGAAACCGTCTCTCGGGCTTTGGTGTCCAGGTGGTTGGTGGGCTCGTCAATCAGCAAAAAGTGTCCCTCATTTAAGAACAGCGCCGCCAGCAAAACCTTTGTCTGTTCCCCGTTGGAGAGCGTCGAAAAAGGCCGCCAGAGCGCGTCCTCCCGGACGTCCAGGTACGAAAGCTCTCTTAAAAGTTCCCACTGTTCTGCCAACGGGCAGACCTGGCGGAGGACTTCTTCCGTCCACTGCTCCTTCTGGCCCACATTATAGGGGAAATAATCAAATTGAACCGAGGACAGTATTTTCCCCTCATATTCATATTTGCCCAGCAGGAGATTCAAAAATGTAGTTTTTCCCTTGCCGTTTCTTCCGATAAAGCCCAGTTTCCAATCGGTATCAATCTGGAAATTGACATTTTCAAAAATATTGTCATAGCTGGATGGATAGGCAAAGGTAAGGTTCTCGACCCGAATCATCGACATATCTTTATTCCCCCTTTGTTCTGGAACTAAAGAACAAAAATAAGAGCTGCAAGAAAGCAAATCCTTGCAGCTCGTCAAAACAGAGCGGTATTATCCCAGTAAGAGGACACTCCAACCCTGACTCGAGTGAATAGACTTTTAACTCTCTTGCAACAGGCGCAATAACCCCATGGAACCATAGTGTCACTGCATCATCCAATTTACTTGCAAGAGAAGCTATACATCTTTTCACCTCACCTTATTAATTCGCACATAAGTATAGCATAAGCAGCTCCCGGATGCAAGGCCGGGCAAGAATTCTGCCCCTGAAGATCATTCCAAGGGGAGCACCCTCGTCAGCGACAAGCAAAAGAACTGCCCGGCCCTTTTCAGGCCAGACAGCTCTTTTTTGAATCAAATGTGTATCAAAGTTGTGTTGCCAAATTAGCGCCACAGCGGAGATCACACCGCAAATTCAGACGTTTTTGCGTTTGAATTCAGCCTTGTGCAATTACTCCATCTCAATGGTGGCCGGCGGTTTGCCGGTGCAGTCGTAGAACACGCGGTTGACGTGCTTGACCTCGTTGACGATCCGGCTGGTGACGGTGCCCAGCACATCCCAGGGCATGTTGTAGCTCTCGGCGGTCATGAAGTCGGTGGTGGTCACAGCCCGCAGAGCCACGGCGTAGTCATAGGTGCGCTCGTCGCCCATGACGCCCACGCTGTGCATGTTGGTCAGGGCTGCGTAGTACTGGCTGATCTCCTTGTCCAGACCGGCCTTGGCGATCTCCTCCCGCCAGATGGCGTCGGCATCCTGGACGATGGCCACCTTCTCGGGGGTCACTTCGCCGATGATCCGGATGGCCAGGCCCGGCCCGGGGAAGGGCTGGCGGCTCACCAGATACTCGGGCAGGCCCAGCTCACGGCCGGCCTGACGGACTTCGTCCTTGAACAGGTTGCGCAGAGGCTCCACCAGGCCCTTGAAGTCCACGTGGTCGGGCAGGCCGCCCACGTTGTGGTGGCTCTTGATGACGGTGGACTCGCCGCCCAGGCCGCTCTCCACCACGTCGGGGTAGATGGTGCCCTGTGCCAGGAAATCCACCTGGCCGATCTTTTTGGCCTCTTCCTCAAAGACGCGGATGAACTCCTCGCCGATGATCTTCCGCTTCTTCTCCGGCTCGCTCACCCCGGCCAGCTTGCCGAAGTAGCGGGCGCGGGCGTCCACGCAGATAAAGTTGATGTCAAAGTTGGGGTTGCCCGGGCCAAAGACCGCGCAGACCTCCTCCTTCTCGTTCTTGCGCAGCAGGCCGTGGTCCACAAAGACGCAGGTCAGCTGCTTTCCCACGGCCTTGGCCAGCATGGCCGCCAGGACCGAGGAGTCCACGCCGCCGGACAGGGCGCAGAGCACCTTGCCGTCGCCGATCTGCTCCCGCAGAGCGCGGACGTTGTTCTCCACGAAGGAGTCCATCTTCCAGTCGCCGGTGCAGCCGCAGACATTGTAGACAAAGTTCCGCAGCATGGTCTTGCCCTCGGCGGTGTGGAGCACCTCCGGGTGGAACTGGACGGCGTACAGACCCTTCTCGGCGTTCTCCACTGCGGCCACCGGGCAGTTGGCGGTATGGGCGGTGATCTTAAAGCCGGGGGCCGCCTGCTCGATGTAGTCGTTGTGGCTCATCCAGCAGATGGTGGAGGGCTGGACCCCCGCAAACAGCTTGCTCTCGGTGTCCACAAAAACCTCGGTCTTGCCGTACTCCCGCTCCGGGGCGCGGCTGACCTTGCCGCCCAGCAGGTGCATCATCAGCTGGCTGCCGTAGCAGATGCCCAGCACCGGCACGCCCCAGTTGAAGATCTCGGGGTCGCAGGTGGGCGAATCTTCCAGATAGACGCTGTTGGGGCCACCGGTGAAGATGATGCCCTTGGGGTTCTTGGCCTTAATCTGGGCCAGGTCGGTCTTATAGGAATAAATTTCGCAGTAAACGTTATTTTCACGAACGCGGCGCGCGATCAGCTGATTGTACTGGCCGCCGAAGTCGAGCACAATCACGGTTTCATGCTGCATAGTGTTCTCCTCCCATCTACTCAAGCCATAGGGTTCGCCTATTATGAATGGCCCTAGTATACCACATTTTCCCGCCAAAATCGACTCTTTTTGAATATTTGCATCCCCGCGGGGATAAAAAAGCGCGGCGCCCGGCCGCCGGGGTGTTCCAAGGCCCCCAGCCGCGGGCGCCGCGCCTGGTTTCTCAGCCAGATTAGCGGTTGCGGTACATTTCTTCGTAGTATTTCTGGTAGTTGCCGCTGGTCACGTTGTTCATCCACTCCTCGTGGTTCAGGTACCAGTCGATGGTCAGAACAATGCCCTTCTCAAAGGGAGTCTCGGGGTACCAGCCCAGATCGTTCTTGATCTTGGTGGGGTCGATGCCGTAGCGGCGGTCGTGGCCCAGGCGGTCCTCCACGTGCTTGATCAGGTCCTCGCTGATGCCGTCGTCCTTCAGGCGGTCGTGGAGCTGGGCGATGATGGTCTTGACGATGAAGATATTGGGCCGCTCGTTGTGGCCGCCCACGTTGTACACCTCGCCCACCTTGCCGCCGTTGGCCACCATGTCGATGGCCTTGCAGTGATCCTCAACGTACAGCCAGTCCCGCACCTGCATGCCGTCGCCGTAGACGGGCAGCTGCTTGTGGTGCTTGACGTTGTTGATCATCAGGGGGATCAACTTCTCGGGGAACTGATAGGGGCCGTAGTTGTTGGAGCAGCGGGTGATGTTCACCGGCATGCCGTAGGTATCATGGAACGCCATGACGAACATATCGGCGCTGGCCTTGGAGGAAGAATAGGGGCTGTGGGGGCACAGCGGCGTGGTCTCCATGAAATAGCCCTCAGCGCCCAGAGCGCCGTAGACCTCGTCGGTGGAAACCTGGAGGTACTTCTTGCCCTCTTTCCAGGTCTTGGCGGCGGGGTCATACCAGGCCTCCTTGGCCCGCTGGAGCAGGTTGACGGTGCCCATGACGTTGGTCTGGACGAAGATCTCGGGGTTGGCGATGCTCCGGTCCACGTGGCTCTCGGCGGCGAAGTTGATGACGTAGTCGAAATCGTACTTCGCAAACAGGCTCTCCACCAGCTCCTTGTCGCAGATGTCACCCTGGACAAAGACGTGGCGGGGGTCACCCTCGACGCCCTTCAGGTTCTCGAGGTTGCCCGCGTAGGTCAGCTTGTCCAGGTTGACCAGCAGGATATCCTCGTACTTCTTGAGCATATAATAGACAAAGTTCGAGCCGATGAAGCCCGCGCAGCCGGTAATCAGATAGGTCTTTTTCATAATACGTTCGTTCCTCTTCCCTTAGTTCTTCATCCCGTTATCGCCGTCCCAGTGGGCAAAGAAGCAAGCCAGCGCCTCCTGCCAGGGGCGCACCTGGTTGCCCACGGTGCAGCGGAGCATCCGGTTGTCCAGGGCGCTCCACTTGGGGCGGTCGGCGCTCTCCGGGTGCTTGGCCTTATACTCCTCGCTGGTGCAGGGGGCCACGGTGGCATCCACCCCGGACAGGCGGATGATCTCGCTGGCGAAATCGTACCAGGAGCAGACGCCTTCGCCGGTGCAGTGGTACAGGCCGTATTCATGGGTGACGCAGAGCTGCAAAATCTCGTGGGCCAGGTCCACCGCGTTGGTGGGGTTGCCCCGCTGGTCGTTGACCACTTCCAGCTTGCCGAACTTTTTCCCTGCGTTGACGATGGTTTTGACAAAGTTTTTGCCGTAGTAGCTGTACAGCCAGGCGGTGCGGACGATGAAATGCCGGTGGCAGAACTGCTCCACATACCGCTCGCCCATCAGCTTGGTGGAACCATAGGCGCTGATGGGATCGGGCAGGGTGGCCTCGTCCTGCTCGACGCCGCCGTTCTCCCGGCCGGAGAAGACGTAGTCGGTGGAGACATGGACCAGACGGGCGCCGGTCTTTTCGGCGGCCTGGGCCAGGTTGCGGGGGCCGATGGCGTTGGCCTTGAAGGCCGCGTCGTGGTTCACCTCGCAGCCGTCCACGTTGGTGTAGGCCGCGCAGTTGATGATGACGTCCGGCCGCTGGCGGCGGATGAAGTCGTCCACCATCTTATAGTTGGAGATATCCAGCTCGGGCAGATCCGCCGCGATGACGGTGGCGTTGAGCAGCTTTTCGGGGATGGGGCCGATCTCGCTGCGGCCCTCCCGCAGCTGTTTCATGATCTCGGCGCCCAGCTGGCCTTTGCAGCCTGTAACGATAATTTTCATGCAGTCTTGCCTCTCAATATCTCAGTTTGCCGTCGGCCACATTCTTCAGGTGCTGGCCGTAGGGGGATTTGCCGTACCGCTCGGCGGACTCCAGCAGCTTCTCCCGGGTGATCCAGCCGTACTTGAAGGCGATCTCCTCGGGGGCGCTGATCTTGATGCCCTGGCGCTTCTCCACCATCTGGACAAAGTCGGCGGCCTCCACCAGGCTGTCCATGGTGCCGGTGTCCAGCCAGGCAAAGCCGCGGCCCAGCAGCTGGACGTCCAAAAGACCCTCTTTCAGGTACATATCGTTCAGGGTGGTGATCTCCAGCTCGCCCCGGGCCGAGGGTTTGACCTGCTTGGCCATCTCCACCACCGACTTGTTGTAGAAGTACAGGCCGGTGATGGCGTAGTTGGACTTGGGATGAGCGGGCTTTTCCTCCACGCTGAGCACCTTGCCGGTCTCGTCGAACTCCACCACGCCGAACCGCTCGGGGTCCTGGACGTAGTAGCCGAAGACGGTGCAGCGGCCGTGGTTCTGGGCGTTGGCGGCGGCGTTCTTGAGGATCTTGGAGAAGCCGTTGCCGTAGAAGATGTTATCCCCCAGGATCATGGCGCAGCAGTCGTCCCCGATGAACTCCTCACCCAGGATGAAGGCCTGTGCCAGGCCGTCGGGAGAGGGCTGGACCTTGTACTGCAGGTGAATGCCGTACTGGCTGCCGTCCCCCAGCAGAGCCTCAAAACGGGGGGTGTCGGTGGGGGTAGAGATAATCAGAATGTCCTGAATGCCCGCCAGCATAAGGGTGGACAGCGGATAGTAAATCATCGGCTTGTCGTAGACGGGCAGCAGCTGTTTGCTGGTGACCATCGTCAGCGGATAAAGCCGGGTGCCGGCGCCGCCGGCCAGAATAATACCTTTCATTTTGTGCACTCCTTTTTTATTCCGGAAAAAGTTGTGCAGCTCAATTCAAAGCGGAGCTGCGTCCGCTGTAAACAATTTCAGAGCGCCCCGCCGGGCGCAGACTCCCCTGCCCCGCGCCGGAGCAAAAAGAGAGAATCATACACTTTATTTTACTCTGAATGGAGCAAAAAAGCAACAAAGAAGCGGCGCGGTAGAGAAGTTTTCTGCCCGCGCCGCCTTTGGCTCAAAGCTTAAAGCCCCATTTGGAGAAATACCGGAAGGTGTTGCGCAGCTGCCACCACAAAGGCCGCAGGCTGCGGTGGGCGGCCCGGTGCCACTCGTGCACCGCCTTAAACTGGGGCACAAGGTAGGCTTTGCCCTTTTGGCGCATCTTCTGGGTCAGGTCGGCGTCCTCCACATACATGAAGTAATCCTCATCGAAGCCCCCCACCGCCCGGAACACCGCCGTCCGCACCGCCGAGAAACTGCCGGTGCAGAACTCGATCTCGGTGGGCTGGGTCAGATCCCGGTCGGCCATGGTATAGTCGTCGTTGATCTTTTTCAAAAACCGGAGGGAGGGCAGCTGGCGGTAGACCATGGCCAGCAGCCGGCACCGCCGCAGGGGCAGCACCTGCAATTCCCCGCTGGGGAAATGCAGCTCCGGCCGGGCCATCACCACGTCGGGGTGCTGGTCCATCCAGTCCGCCAGATCCGACAAAGTGTCGGCCCCGAGCAGGATATCCGGGTTTAAGATAAAGTGGTAATCGCTGGTCAGTTCCGGCAATACGGTGTTGTGCCCCGCCCCGAAACCGCCGTTTTCCCTCCGGCAGATGGCCCGGACCGTCTGCCCCTCTGCGGTTTGCAGGCCTTCGGCCCCCCGGGCCAGGGCCTCGCCCGCCCCGTCGGGGCTGGCGTTGTCCACCAGGTAGAGGGTCAGGGGGTGGCGGCGGGTGTATTCCAGCACCGAGGCCGCCGCCCGCAGGGCCTCGGCGGGGTCGCCGTAGTTGACGATGCAGGCCGAGAGGGTGAGCTGTTTTTCTTCCATCGCGCTTTCCCCCGCTTATTCCATGGGCCGGATCTTGAAGGAGAAGTCCTCTTTATCCAGGTCGAAGTTGGGGTTCATGCAGGGGTCGCCGGCGGCCAGCTGGGCCTTCCACCGGGTCTGGAACCGGGTGACCTCCGAGATAAAGCGCTGCCGCTTTTCGGGGCTCTCGTCGGTGCCCCGGCTCTTGCTCTCGTAGTGGTAGAGCTCGGCGAAGGGGGTGAAGATGTTCTGATACCCGGCCTCCCGCACCCGGACGCAGAAGTCCACGTCGTTGAAGGCCACCGCGAAGCTCTCGTCCAGGCCGCCGACCTCCTCGTAGACCTCCTTGCGGATCATCAGGCAGGCCGCCGTCACGCCGTAGACGTCGTGGGCGTACATCAGACGGCCCATATAGCCCGGGTGGGCCACCGGGAAGTTCCGGTGCATATGGCCCGCCAGGGTCAGGAAGCCGAAGCCCAGGCCCGCGTGCTGGATGGTGTCGTCGGGGTAGAGCAGCTTGACGCCCACGCAGCCCACCCGCTTCTGCTGGGCGTACATGACCATTTCTTCCAGCCAGGCGGGGGTGATGACCTCGGTGTCGTTGTTGAGGAGCAGCAGGTATTCGCCCTCGGCGTACTTTGCGCCGAAGTTATTCAGGGCGCTGTAATTGAAGCCCTTGCCCTCCCAGGTGACCACCTTGAGGGTATCGGGGTGTTCCTGCTTGAGCTGCTCGTAGCAGCGGAAGGTCCGCTCCTCCTTGCTGTTGTTCTCGATGAGGATGACCTCGAAATCCGGGTAGGTGGTCTTTTCGTAGATGGACCGGACACAGGTCATCAGATCCCGGGAGTGGTCGCAGGTGGGGATCAGGATGCTGACCTTGCCCGGCTTCTCGATGGTGTAGTCGGTCTTGTAGAAGCCCGGGGCGTGGGGGATCATGGAGACGCGGTCCACCGCGATCCCCTGCCGCTCATAGTGGGCGTACAGGGCCTTGACGGCGGCTTCCAGGCAGTAGAGCTTGGCGGAGATATCGCTGGCCACGCTGGTGGGGCTGGACCGCCAGTAGTAGAGCACATGGGGGATGTGGACGATCTTCTCGGCCTGCTCGGTGAGCCGGAGGTAGAGGTCGTAGTCCTGGCTGCCGTTGTATTCGCTCCGCTCGCCGCCGCCCGCCTTTTCCAGCAGGGAACGCTTGAAAACACTCAGGTGGCAGATATAGTTGTTGGAGCGGAAGTTGTCGATCATATAATCCGGCTTGAAGTGGTAGAGGGTGGTGTTCTCCACCTTGCCCTCAAAGGTCACCTCGTCGGTGTAGATAAAGTCCGCCCCCTGCTGGACGATGGCCTGGGCCACATACCACAGGGCGCTGGGGTGGAGGATATCGTCGTGGTCCAAAAGGGCGATGTACTCCCCTTTTGCCAGGGCAAAGCCCTGGTTGGTGTTGCCCGCGATCCCCTCATTTTTTTCGAGCTTCTGGTAGCGGATCCGCTGGTTCTGGGCGGCCCGGCGGGCCACCGCCTGGCCCACGGCAGCGTCCTGGCCGGCGTCCACCAGGCAGAGCTCCCAGTTCTCATAGGTCTGGTTCTGGACCGAGTCCAGCAGCTCCTCCAAAAAGTTCAGCGGGGTGTTGTACAGGGGCACCACGATGCTGATGCAGGGCCCGGCGGGCTGGTTCTTGGCCTGGCGGACCAGCAGGTCCACCGGGGCCAGGCGGCTGGCCTTGAGGGTCTGGCCGGGGAACCGCTGGTTATAATACCGCTGGTCCTCCATCCGCTGGCGGACCCCCGCCACCCCCTCCCGGCGGACAAAGCCCAGGAACACCAGGGGCGGGAAGTTATGGATCAGCTGTTTCGACTTGCTGAGGAGATACCGCAGGGGCCAGGTGAGTTTCCAGCAGCTGGAACCGGTCACCGCGCCCAGGGTTTCTTCCAGCTGGCGCTCGTGCTCGTGGGCCGCCGAGATCTGGTTGCGCTGGTGTTCGGTGAGTTTCTGGTACTCCCGGCAGCTCTGCTCGGCCTGGGCCAGGCGGCGGCGCAAGCTGTCCATCTGGCGCTCGTAGCCCCCCACCAGGGCCATCTCATCGGGCTGGGCCGGACGGAAGAGGGCCGCGTCCGAGAGGCAGCCCCGCCGCCGCCAATCGAAATCCCGGTAGCAGCCCTGCTCGGCCAGCATCTTTGCCCAGCCCGCCAGGGTCCCGTCGTCCCCCGGGACGCTCAGGGCCAGCACCCGGCTGCCCGCCAGCTGCTGGGGCTCGGCGGCGGCGCCCTGCACCACCACCAGGTCGTATTCCTCCGGCCAGCCGGCGGGCAGAACCGCGTCCTCCCCGCCCCGGGCCAGATATTCCACCGGTTTTTCCGGGGCAATGTCCATCAGGCCGTAGGCCTCCACATGGAGTTCCCGCAGCTCGGCGGCCAAGGTGCCCTCGGCCCCGCCCAGCACCAGGACGGTCCGGGGCGCAAACTCAGCCGAAATCTGGCGGGCCGCCTGGCGCAGCCAGATCTGCTGTTCTTTTTTTATCGTTTCATCCATGACTGATTCTCCATCCGCCCGGAGGCTTTTGCCGGCGGGCCCCATATTCTCTATGCTGCTGCGGGGGGATTTTGCCTCCCGCGCTGAAATTCCACATACCGAAATAGTATACCAAATTTTTACCCGTTTGAGAAGCGTCCCAAACAATTCTTTGGCATTTTAACCGGCCTAAAAAGCCAAAAATGCCGCCCCAGCCGGGGCGGCATCCAAAGGGTCGGTTATTTCACACTCAGAACAGCCAGCCAAAGAGGAAATCGAAGAGATTCCAGCCGCTGCCCGAGCCGGAGCCGCTGGGCAGGCTGCCCGCCAGCTGGATGATCTCGCCGGATTCCTGGTTCATCAGGGCGGCGCCGGTATAGTAGGTCTGGAGAATCTGGCGGTAGCTGTATCCCCGCTCCACCGCGAAGCCCACCGCGCCGCACTGGCTCATGCCCACGCCGTGGCCAAAGCCGTAGTAGGTCATCACCGGGGTGCCGTTTTCATCGGCGCCGAAGTCGAAGCAGTACCGGGAGCTGACGAACTGGCCGATGTAACGGTAGCTGCGGCCGTTGGAGACAAGGGTGTTGTACTGGACAAAGCCGCCCAGGCTCTTGTGGCTGGTGTCGGCGCTGACGTAGGGTTCCTCGGGGTGGCGGCTGTCGTTGTATTCCAGGTGGATGTAGTCCTTGCCGATGCTGCGGCGGAGCAGGTTGTGGTACTGCTCCTCATAGGGGCTCTCCACGCTCTGGAGGTAGGGCACGTCGGTGCCCCAGGCGTCCAGGGCCGAGCAGGTGCCGTAGACGCCGGTCTGGGTGTTGTAGCCCGCGCTGCAAGAGAACACCGCGTTGCAGACCGAGTACCCCGACCCGGCGTTATACACCAGCAGCTCCTGGGCCACCGGCTCGATGGCGGCCTCCATGGCCTTGCGGGTGGACGAGGGGATCTGATCCACCGGGGTATAGGTCAGGGCGTTGGCCGAGGAACCATACTGGTCCTGGTACTCCAGATAGGAGTGGATGGCCACCGCCTGGGCCCGCCAGGCCTCGGCGGCCTGGGCCGAGTTGACCTCGGCGTAGCTGCTGATGGAACCCAGCTCGGTATAGGTGATGCCCACCAGGCAGTCCACCAGGTTCAGCCGGACGTTCTGTTTCAGCCCCTGGCCCTTGACGTTCAGGTATTTGACGGTGATCTTGCTCTTATCGCTCAGGCCCAAAAGATCCCACAGCCAGTCGAGGCAGTTTTCCTCTTCCAGCTCCTGAGAAACCGGGATCTGGGCGGTGTCCGCCCCGCCGATGGTGGCGGGGGCCGCCAGAGCCGCCGGGGCCCCCAGGGCCACCGCCGCTGCCAGAGCCAGGGCCGTCAGGGCCTGGGCCGCCTTGTGTTTGATCTTCATCCTTCGTCCCTCCCAAAATAAATTCCCCCGCCGGGCGCGGGGCCGCCAAATTTGGAAATCGATTGTTAACAGTGTAGCATAAAGGAAAAGGCGGGACAAGAAACTTTCCCCTCTTAAAAAAATTATCACATTTTGGCGTTTCTCTCCCCCGGCGCAAAAAGACCCGGCCAAGCGGGGCGGCCCCCCTCGGTCGGGTCTCGGGTTTTTCTCAGGTTTCGGGTTCTTCGGCGGGGTCAGCCCCCTCCACCGGTTCGGCCCCGGCGGGCTGTTCCGCCCCGGTCTCGGGGGTGGCGGTGATCCGCACATCCCGGTCGGCGGCAATATAGACGATGATGGTGGAACCGGCCTCCACCATGGTGCCGGGGGCCACATTGCACTCCACCACGCAGCCCGAAGCGTAGGAGCCGTCGTTCACCACCATAAAGCAGCTGGGCACCAGGCCCCGGCTCTCCAATTCACGGATGGCCCCTTCCTGGGTGAAACCGATGGTGTTGGGCATCTCCACCATCTGGGGGCCTTTACTGACCACCAGGCGGATGGTCTCGCCGTCCCCGTCCAGGGCGGTGCCTGCGGCGGGTTCCTGGCGGATGATGGTGCCCTGGGGGGCGCTGTCGTGGTATTCCTCGGTGACGTAGAAGAGATACATCCCGGTGTAATCCCGGTTATTCTGGATCTGGGAGTAGAGCATCCCCACAAAGTCCGGCACATAGTTGACGGTGACGCTGCTGGCGATGCTCTCCGGCTCCGAGGGGGCGGCGGGCGGGTCGCTCCGGCCGGTGCCCGAGAGGAGGCTCCAGAGGGTTAATAAGGTCAGCAGGGCCAGCAGGATCAAAATGCCGGTGAGGATGGCCGTCAGGCTGAGGCCCCGGTTCTGGGGCTGGGCCTGTTCCCGGGCGGGGCGGCGGGCAGCCTGCTCCTCCATGGCGTGGGCCAGCTCGGCGGCGGCCTCCGGGGAGGCCAGGGCCCGCATCAGCTGGGGTACCGTCTGGATCCGCTCGGCGGGCTTGAGCCGCAGGCCCAGTTCCAGCACGCTGGAGACATGGGCCGGCACCGAGGGGGCCACCGTCTTGGCCCGGGGGTTGGAGTCGGACACCAGCCGCTGGGCGGCGGGCACCGGGCTCTGGCCGCAGACCATCCGGTAAAAGACCGCCGCCAGGCTGTATTCGTCGGTGTAACGGCCCTCAAATTCCACGGTGGAATACTGTTCGGGGGCCGAGTAGCCCTCGTAGAGCTGTTCGTGGAGGCCGCTGCCTGCGGTGCGCAGGCCGATGGTGGCGTAGCCGGTGAGCCGGGCCCGGCCGTTGTCCAGCACCCGGATGTTGTCGGGGCAGATGCCCCGGTGGACCAGCCCCGCCTGGTGCATGGCCGCCACCCCATTAAAGACGGGCTGAAGCATGGTGCAGGCGTCCGCCGGGGAGATCAGCCCCTTCTGCTCTTCCAGCCACTGGGGCAGAGGTTTGCCGCCGGGGTTTTCCAGCACCGCATAGACGGTGTTGTTGGCCTCCACCACGTCCAGCACCGCCTCCAGGCCGGTGGCCGGGGTGATCCGCTGAATGGCCCGGTACAGGTCGGCAAAATCCATCCGGGTGGTTTTAAACAAAACCTCGCTGCCCTGCTTTGGGTTCAGGCTCAGGTCTTTGCCCCGCTCGGCCGCCAGAGTGATGGGCAGATATTCCTTGATGGTCACCCGGAACCGGCCTTTGTTCTCCACGCCCCGGTAGAGCGCCCCTTCGCCGTCCACGCTGAGCATCTCGCCCACCGTGTACCGCCCGTTCAGGAGGGTGCCCACCGGCAGGGTGCCCAGAGGGTTGCGCCCCTGAAAGTTCCGTTTGCAGTGAGGGCAGCTGGCCGCCCCCGCCGTGATTTCGCCCATGCAGTATGGGCAGAGTATCCGCTGTTCCATCGTTTCCCCTCCGTTTTTGGTAACAGAAAAGCCGGACCGAAGCTTCGGCCCGGCTGTGCTTATTGTATCATACCCCGTGGGGGAAAACCAGTCTCCGCCCTTATTCCGGCAGATCCTCCTCGTTTTCGAGGCTGTGCCAGACGTTCTGGACGTCGTCGTTGTCCTCCAGAGCCTCCAGCAGCTTGCCCATCTGCTTGAGCTGATCGGGATCGGTCAGGGTGGTGGTGGTCATGGGCACCATGGCCAGGTCGGCCGAGATGAACTCATAACCCTTGTCCTCCAGCGCCTTGCAGACGGCAGAGTAGTTCTCGGGATCGGTGGTGATCTCGGCGGCGTCCTCGCCTGCGTCGAAGTCCTCGGCGCCGGCGTCCAGAGCGTCCATCATGGCCTCGTCGGGGTCCTTGTCCTCCAGAGAGATAACGATGACGCCCTTCTGGGTGAACATGAAGCCCACGCAGCCCATGGTGCCCAGGTTGCCGCCGTTCTTGTCGAAGTAGTGGCGCAGGTCGGCTGCGGTGCGGTTGCGGTTGTCGGTCAGGGTCTCGACCATGACCGCCACGCCGCCGGGGCCGTAGCCCTCGTAGGTCATTGCCTCGTACTCGGTCTTGTCGCCGCCCTCGGCCTTCTTGATGATGCGCTGGATGTTGTCGTTGGGCACGTTCATCCGCTTGGCCTTGGAGATCAGGTCAGCCAGCTTGCTGTTCGAGACGGGGTCCGGGCCGCCGGCGCGGACCGCGACGCTGATCTCACGGCCGATCTTGGTGAAGACCTTGGCGCGGGCGCCGTCGGTCTTTTCCTTCTTGCGTTTGATGTTGTTCCATTTGCTGTGTCCAGACATGGGTAAAGAGCCTCCTACCTGTTATCCGTCATTCCCGCGGCGGCCGGGCAGGCCCCCTGCGGCAGTATACATATCGTAACTATATAAGTTTAGCACAAGTCGCCCCGCCGTGCAAGGCCCGGGGCGCAGTTTTCGGCCTCAACCCAGGTTCCGCAGGGCTTTGGGGTAATGGTTTTTCACTCGTCCGGCCGAGACTTTGCCCCCGCCCAGGGGCCAGCCGTCCACTGTGACGCAGCACCAGCCCTCCCGGGCGGTGCAGGCCTCGATCTCCTGCCCCGCCAGATAGGCGGCGCAGCGGGGGTCGCCGAGGGTCAGTTCCTCGCGGTTGGCGCACCCGGCCCCGAAGGCGGTGAAGAGATGGTGTTCCGGGACGAACCGCCCCTTCTGGACGCTCCCCGCGAACACCCCCGCCCGGAGAATGTGGAGCGATACCGGCGGGAAGACCGCCGGCAGCAGTACCCCACCCCCGTGGAGGACGGCGGGCCGGTCCACAAGATCGGGGAAGTACGCCGCGGCGAACTCCTTCCAGGCCGCCAGGCTCTGGGCCGGGGCGGTGTTCTCGGCCGCAGGCGCCCCCCGGCGGACCCGGCGCTCGGGCTCGGCGCGGCAGGCGCGGCTGTTCTCCCGCCGGGCGGCCCGGGGGTCCTCCCGGGCGGGTTTCTGGTTTTTGCCTTTCCCGGCGGGGGCCTGGCGGGCCGCCTGGGCCAGCCAGAGGGTTTCCTCCGGGGTCCGCTCCCCTTCCGGCGGCAGGGTGCGGGGGGTCCCCTCCTTCACCAGCCGGGCCAGGAAATGCCCCTCGCCCCCCTGGCAGGGCCAGATCCGCCGCACCAGAGAGACATCCAGGGGCAGGCCGCCGGTGCGGTTTTCCTCCCCCGGGCTGCCGAAGGGCCGGGCGGCCCGCTCCATCACGTCCGCCAGCCGGAACTCCGGGTGACGGGCCAGGAAGGCCGCCACCTGACCCTCGTCCTCCTCGGGGGCGAAGGTGCAGGTGGAATAGACCAGCTCGCCCCCGGGGGCCAGGGCCGCCGCGGCGCAGTCGAGAATCTCCGAACCCAGGGCGGCGCACTGCTTCACCAGGGCTTCGTTGTGCTGGGCCAGGGCTGCGGGCTCCTTGCGGAACATCCCTTCCCCCGAGCAGGGGGCGTCCACCAGCACCCGGTCGAAAAACTCGGGCAGGGCGTCGGCGATTCGGGCGGGGGTCTCGTTGAGGATGACCGCGTTGGACACCCCCATCCGCTCCAGGTTGGATTTCAGAATCTCAGCCCGGGCGGCCACATATTCGTTGCTCACCAAAAGGCCCTGGCCCCCCAGGGCGGCGGCCAGCTGGCTGCTCTTGCCGCCGGGGGCGGCGCAGAGGTCCAGCACCCGCATCCCGGGCCGGACCCCCAGCAGGGGCGCCGCCGAAGAGGCCGAGGGCTCCTGGGAATAGAACACCCCCGCGTGGTGGTAGGGGTGGCGCCCGGGTTTAAAGCCGGGTTCCTTCACCACAAAGCCCGCCCCGCAAAAAGGCGACGGCTCCAGGGCGAAATCCGCCCGGGCCGCCAGCTGGTCCGGCCCAGCCCGCAGGGCCGAAACGGTGATCCCCCGGGCAGCCTCGGCCTCCGGCGGGGTGTAGAGCGTGTCGTACCGCTCCCCCAGCAGGGCCCGCTCCCGGGCTTCAAAGTATTCGATCGACATTCTGTCGCCCTCCTTTTGGCATTTCTGCCTTTCTGCCCCTCGTGCATAAAGCCGCCCCCAGCGGCCAAACTAACCACTGTGAGGGCGGCCCCGCCGCACCGGCGGCAGCGCCCCCACCGCGAAACGAAAGGAGCAACGAACTATGGAAAACCGTACCAACAACAAGACCACCAATAAGGCCAGCAACCAGACCACCAGCAAGACCACCAACAGCAGCCGCACCGCCGCCCGCACCACCAACTCCACCGGCGAGCACAAGCACCCCAACCAGTACACCAAGGGTGCCGACGACGAGGGCGCCAAGAACTCCACCCGCAACTGCCGCTAACGTTCCCGCGCGCTGCGTCTGACCGGACCAAAGGCGCAGCCTCTGCCTGATCCTTAACCTTAACCCCGCAGAAAGCCCGTTGCTTTCCCCCTGCACGAAGTTCCGTGCGGAAAGCAGCGGGCTTTCCTTTTGTTTTATTTAGGCCGGGGCGTTGGGGTCGAAGTCCTGCCAGAGGGCCTCGAACAGCGCCTGGACCCGGGGCAGCTCTCCCCGCAGGTAGAGCCAGCCCAAAAGGCACTCGAACCCGGTGGAGGTGCGGTACTCCTCGGGGGAGGCGTGTTTGGAGACGCTGGCCTTGGTGGCGTTGCGCCCCCGCTTAAAGACCGCCAGCTCCTCCTCGGTGAAGAGGGGTTCCAGCAGTTTTTCCTCCCGGAACTGGGCCCGGGCCGAGACGTATTTGACCTTTTCGGCGTTGAGGCGGCCGGGGCTGAGGCGGTGGTGTTCCACCAGCCGCTGCCGGACCAGAAGCTCCAGCACGCTGTCCCCCACAAAGGCCAGCGCCAGGGGGCTCAGCTCCCGGGGGTCGATTTTTTCAGGCTGCTTGTCCATGGTATGGCCGCTCCCTTAGAAGATATAGTCGAACTGGTAGTCGCCGATCAGGATGGTGTCGTTCTCCGAGACGCCTTTTTCCACCAGGGCGTCCAGGATGCCGCTCTCCCCCAGCTGGCGCTGGAAGTACTGCAGGCTCTCGTAGTCGTCCACGTTGCTGCCGGCCAGAATCCGCTCCAGCCAGGGGGCGTCGATGGACCAGGTGTGAGCATCCATCCGCATAATGGAGAAGCTCCGGCTGCCGGGCTTCTCCTCGGCCTTCTTGAACTCGGCCGCAAAGACGGGCACCGGCGGGATATCCTTCAGCCGGTTGTACACCAGGCCGGGCAGGGCCTTGACCCCCTGCATGGTGGCGGCGGAGATGGGCACAAAGGTCAGGCCCTTCTCCTCCACATAGCGGCGGAACTCCTCGATCTGCTCCTCGGTGGCCAGGTCGCACTTGTTGCCCACCACGATCTGGGGCCGCTCGGCCAGCACCGGGCTGAACTGGGCCAGCTCGGCGTTGATCTTCTCGAAATCGTCCTTGGGGTCGCGGCACTCGCTGCCCGACACGTCCACCACATGGAGCAGCAGACGGCAGCGCTCCACATGGCGCAAAAAGTCATGGCCCAGGCCCACGCCCTCGCTGGCGCCCTCGATCAGGCCGGGGATATCGGCGCAGACAAAGCTGGCCCCCTCGGCCACCGAGACGACGCCCAGAGTGGGCACCAGGGTGGTAAAGTGGTAGTTGGCGATCTTGGGCCGGGCCGCGCTGATGGTGGAGATCAGGGTGGATTTGCCCACGTTGGGGAAACCGATCAGGCCCACGTCGGCGATCAATTTCAGCTCCAGGGTCACCTGGATATCCTCGCCGGGCATGCCGGGCTTGGCGAACTTGGGGATCTGGCGGGTGGGGGTGGCAAAATGGGCGTTGCCATAGCCGCCCCGGCCGCCCTTGGCCACGGTGACCGGCTCGTGGTCGGACAGGTCGGCGATGACCAGACCGCTGGCCGCGTCCTTGATGACGGTGCCCAGGGGCACCTTGATGATCAGGTTCTCGGCGTTTTTGCCGTGGCAGTTGCAGGCGCCGCCCTTGCCGCCCTCGGGGGCGGTGTACTTGCGCTTATAGCGGAAGTCCATCAGGGTGGACAGATGGTCGTCGGCCACAAAGATGATGTCGCCGCCCCGGCCGCCGTCGCCGCCGTCCGGGCCGCCCGCGGCCACGAATTTTTCCCGGTGGAAGCTGACGGCGCCGTCGCCGCCCTTGCCCGCGTGGAGCCAGATGGTGGCGATGTCGATGAAGTTGGTTTGTGCTGCCATTTGGGTCCCTCCGTTTTGGCTGCGCGCAAAGGCCAGCAGCCCCGGCGCGCCGAAATTTATTCACTCACAGAATCACAGAAAAGAGCCGGGCCAAAATGGTCCGGCTCTTTGGTTTGCAGTTTTGAAAAGAAGTTACTGCTTGACGCTGCACTTCTTGCCAGTCTTGCCCACCCGCTCAAAACGGACGGTGCCGTCCACCAGAGCAAACAGGGTGTCATCGCTGCCAATGCCAACGTTCTCACCCGGCTGAATGTGGGTGCCGCGCTGACGAACCAGGATGTTGCCGGCCAGGACCTTCTGGCCATCGGCACGCTTCACGCCCAGACGCTGAGCCATGGAATCGCGGCCGTTCTTAGTGCTGCCTACGCCCTTTTTATGTGCCATTGTAAACTTCCTCCTTAGCCGTTGATCGCAGTGATCTCAACCTTGGTGTAGGGCTGACGATGGCCCATACGGCGAGCACTGTGCTTCTTTGCGCGATAGGTGATGATGTTCAGCTTCTTGCCCTTGCCATTCTTGATGACCTTGGCAGTGACGGAAGCACCCTCAACAACGGGAGCGCCAACCTTGACCGAACCCTCCTCGCCCAGAGCGAGGACCTGATCGAACTTCACTTCGGAGTCAGCTTCAACGTCCAGCTTCTCGATGTAGACGATGTCGCCCTGCTCCACGCGGTACTGCTTACCGCCGGTAACGATGATTGCGTACATGTGATTCATTCCTTTTCCTTGTACTCGCTGGTCATAAAGGCAGGCCCATTCATCGGGGCCATTTAGCGGCCTACACCAAGCGGCTGAATTATTATAGCAGAAATTTCGTCGGATTGCAAGAGGGAATTTGCGCTGTTTGGCGAAATTTCTCCCACAAAAACCGGCCCGGGCCATGGGCGGCCGGGCCGGTTTCCAACGTTGCTTCGATCAGCCCGCCTGGGCCAGCTCAGCCTCCAGCCGGGTCTTGAGGGAGGCGTTGTATTCCGCCGTCTGTTCGAGGAATTTTGCCCGGGGCTGGGTTGCCTCCAGCACGGCGTCCGGCTCTTCCACCGGGACGGGTTTGCCGGTTTTCTGCTCCAGCTTTTTCTGGAGGGCGCGGTTCTCGGCGCTGACGGCCAGTTTGACCATCAGGGGTTTGCCGGCGGTGCGGCGGCGGAAGAAAATCTCCAGCGCGATGCCGCCCACCACGGCCAGGGCCGCCACCAGCTGGGAGGCCCGCAGCCCGATGGAGGGCACCAAGAGCAGGCTGTCGGTCCGCAGGCCCTCGATCCAGAACCGGCCCAGGCCGTACCAGATCAGATACCGCAGGGCGATGTCGCCGTGGAACCGGCGCTTTTTCATATAGCGCCAGAGCATCACAAACCCGGCCAGGCACCAGATGCTCTCGTACAAAAAGGTGGGGTGCACCGGCAGATTGGGGTCAATCGTCATCCCGGCGGGCAGAGTCACGGCGCCGTTCATCAGATAGGCCCGGGTAGCCTCGCTGTACATTCCCCAGGGCAGGGTGGTGTTGTAGCCGAAAGCCTCCTGGTTGACGAAGTTGCCCCAGCGGCCGATCCCCTGCCCGATCAGAAAGCACATGCAGGTCAGGTCGTACATGGGCAGCACCGGAAGCTTGCGCCATTTGCAGGCCAGGGCCCCAAAGCCCAGACCGCCGATGATGCCGCCGTAGATGGCCAGGCCCCCGCCCCGAATGTTCACCACATCCCACAGGCTGTCGAAGCCGTAAGGCGACATCAAAACATAATAAATCCGGGCGCAGATGACGCCCAGCACCGCCCCGATGAAGGCCACATCCACCATGGCGTCCCCGTCCACGCCGAACTCGGTGCAGTGCCGGAAGGCAAAGGCCAGCGCCAGCAGCAGCCCGCAGGCGATCAGGACGCCGTACCAATAAACATTAAACCCTCCAATGCTGAAGGCCACCCGGTCGATCTCGAACTCCAGCCCGAGCCCCGGGAAAGTAACCGTTGTGCTCATTCTTCTACCTCCATTTGGTCCGCATCTTCTGCACAGGCGCTGCCGTCCGGCAGAATCTTGATAAAAGCCATCCGCTCGGGGCGGAAGATGGTTTCCAGCGCCCGATTGGCGTCTGCCGCCGTCAGGCCGGCCAGCATCCCGATCTGCTGGGCCACCGTCTGCCCCGCCAGGGCGAAGTCCGCCATCTGGCTGGCGGAGTCCTCCACGTTTTCCAGATTTTCGATCAGCTGGCCGTACTTTTCGTTTTTGCAGAGGGTGAAAATTTCCTCGTCCACCCCGGCGGCCCGCACCCGCTCAATCTCCGCCAGCAGCAGATCCCGCACCTGGTCGGGGTGCTCGCTCTCGCCGGTGAAGAGGAAGCAGCAGCAGCCGTCCACCCGGAGCACCGCGCCCCCAAAGTCAGGGTTGACCAGTCCGGCGTCGTACAATCGCCGGTAGAGGGGGGACATTCCCCCGCAGATGCAGCTGCACACCAGGTCGTAGAGGGCCTCGGTGCGCAGATCCCCCGAGGGGAGGGGTTCTTCTTTGAAGCCGATGCCGAAACAGGGCTTGGACACCGCCATGGTGAGGGTCTGTTCCGGCTGGGCCAGGGTCAGGGGTTCCTCGTCCCAGAGGCGGCGGGGGGTCTCGGCGGGGCGGGGCTCGGCCAGCCCGCTCCGTCCGCAGGCCGCCAGCACCTGGTCCATGGTCACGTTGCCCGCCACCGCCAGCACCAGATTCCCCGGCGCATAGAAGGCCCGGCAGCAGTCATAGAGCATCTCGGGGGTGATTTCGGCGATGCTCTCACAGGTGCCCGCGATGTCGCTGCGGATGGGGTGGCTGTGATACATCCCCTCAAACAGGCCGGTCATCAGCCGCCAGTCGGGGCTGTCGTCGTACATCTTGATCTCCTGCCCGATGATCCCCTGTTCCTTGGCGATGGTCTCGGGGGTGAAATAGGGGTGGGCGATCATCCCCAGCAGCACATCCAGGCTCTCGTCCACCTGCTCGGTGGCGGTGAAGAGATAACAGGTGCGGTCGAAGCTGGTGAAGGCGTTGGCGTTGGCCCCGGTCCGGGCAAACTTGGCGAAGGCGTCGCCGTCCTCGTCCTCAAACATCTTGTGCTCCAAAAAGTGCGCCACCCCGGCGGGCAGGCGGATCTCCTTCTCCCCCACCCGGAAATACCGGTCGATGGAGCCGAACCGGGTGGCCAGAATGGCGTGGGTGCAGGAGTAGCCCGGCATGGGCCGGACAATCACCGTCAGCCCCGAGGGCAGGGTGTGCCACTGGTCGGCGGCACATGCTTCAATGGCAGAGCGTTTCTCAGACATCGGCGTCCTCCTTCCGGGTCAGCAGGTAGCTGACCGACAGACTGAACCGGCGCAGAACCTCCCGCACCTGGTCCTTGGTCACGGCGCACTGGGCCGCCCGGGCCTCGGCCGGGGTGAGGAGCTCCTCGCCCCGGGCAATCTCGCTGTAATACCAGTTCTCGATTCCGCCCAGGGTGTCCTCCACCCCCTGCATGGCGCTGAGGATGCCCCGGCGGCAGTCCTCCAGCTCGTCGTCCTGGATGGGCCCGTCGCACAGGTCGGCCAGCTCCTGCAAAACCGCCTGCTCGGCCCGGGCCGCGTCGGCGTGCTCCACCCCGCTGTTGACCACCATGCTCCCCGTATAACTCTGGAAGGAAGAAGAGCAGTAATAGCACAGGTGCATCTTCTCCCGCACGTTCAAGAACAGGCGGCTGGTGGCGCTGCCCCCGTAGAGGGCCATGGCCAGCCGGACCGCCGGGATCTCCCGCAGATCCAGGGGCCGGCCCAGGGTGAACACCATGCAGAGCTTGGCCTGCACCAGGTCGAAGGTCTCGACTTTCCGCAGGGGGGCCTGGCGGGGCATGGCCATAAATCCCGGCTGGGGCACCGGCGCCCGGTCCACCCGGGCCAGCTCGGCCAGCAGGGCGTCCCGCACGGCGGCGGTCTGCTCGGGGGTGCAGCCCAGCACCATCAATTCGATGGAGGCGGTGCGGAGCATCTCCTGGTAGGCCGCCATCAGGTCGGCGGGAGTCAGGCCCTCCACCTCTTCCAGATAGCCCTCCTGCCGGATGCCCGCCGGGCTGTCCCCGAAGAACTCCCGCACCGCCTGGCGCATGCAGTAGAGCCGCTTGTCGTTCAGCTCGTCCTCCAGCGCCTGCTTGAGCATCTGTTTTTCGATGGCCACGGCCTCGGGGTCAAAGCTCCCCTCCACCAGATAGGGGTGGAAGGCCACGCCCAAGGCCAGCCGGGCGTATTCCTCGGTCAGCCGCTCCCCCGCCAGGGCGAACCGGTCCTTGATGCCGGTGACGCTGATGCAGAGGTTGTGGCTGCACCCCATGGGCCGGGCGTCCACCGTCAGGTCTGCGCCGTAGAGGCGGGCCAGCTCCTTGGTCAGCTGGGTCATGTCCGGGCAGCCCGCCCAGCCCCGTTCCAGCACCAGCGCCAGCAGCGCGTGGGCGGTGGCGGTCTCGCGCCGGGCCGGGAACAGGAAATGGATGCTCACCCGGCAGCGGTTGAATTTTTCGGCCGGGTCACAGGAAAGGTGTACCCCCGGCGCGATCTGTATACGTTCCAATGTTTGTCCTCCCGGGCCCGGGCACTCGGCGCGGGCCCTTTTTTATGTCAGTCAGGCTTGGTTTTGCTGGTACAGCGCCAAAAACTCCTCCAGCGAAAGGCCGCTGGCCCGGATGGCCCGGGCGTTCTCGGCCCCCACATACCGCCAGCGCCAGGGCTGGTAGACCATGCCGGTGGCCAGCTGGCGGTCGGCGGGCCACCGCAGGATAAACCCGTATTCGGCGGCGTAGGCCGTCAGCCAGCGGTAGGCCTCGGTGTTGTCAAAGCCGGTGTCCAGGCTGTCGTAGCCGTCCGAGAGGAGCTCCAGCGAAAGGCCGGTGCCGCTCTCGTTGCCCTCGGGGGCCGGGGTGACGGTTTTGGCCCGCTGGGCGGCTTCCTCCTCCGAGAGGCCCTCTTCCAGATAGCTCTCCACCCGGGCGTCATAGGCCGCCTGGCGGGTCTCGGCGTCCTGATACCCGGACACCAGAATCAGCTCCACCCCGTCGGCCTGGGCGGCGGCGTCCATGGCCTGCCAGGCAGCGGCGGCCTCAGCTTCCAGCTGGATGCCCGGGGCGGCTTCGGCCAGGGTGGGCTGGGTCTCGGCGTCCAGGGGCAGGTTGTTGTTGACCAATACAAGGTAGGGATCGTCCCCGTTGAAAATATATTCCGACAAATCATAGGCCACCGGCTGGTAGTCCTCCGGCCCGGCCAAGAGGGTCCGGGCCTGGCCCAGCACCCACAGCAGCCCCGAAGTCATCAGGGCCACCAGTGCCCCGCAGGCCGCCAGAAAGAGGACCCAGTTGCGCACCCGGCGCAGAATCCGCCGGCGGCGCCGGGCCTGCCACTGGGCTTTGGTCAGCCGGGGCCGGGGGCGGCCGGCAGGCGTGGTGTTTTGTTTGTTTTGCTCCATTCTTTTCCCCTTATTGCAGGATTGCGGGCCCTTTTGCAGGGGGATCTGGCCGGAACCGGCCCGCAGAATTACGGCATTTTATTATTATAGCGCGTTTTCCGCCCTCTGTAAATGGAAAACCCGCCGCCCCGCCGGTTCCGCCCCCGCAAAAACAAAAAACCGCTGTGCGGAACACAGCGGTTGGATGGACTCGGGATCAGCGGAACAGCATATCGTGGATGGCGACAACGGCGCGGTCGGCCTCGTCGCGGTCGATGATGCAGGAGATCTTGATCTCACTGGTGGAAATCATATGGATGTTGATGTTGTTGTTGGACAGAGCCTCGAACATGCTGGCAGCCACGCCGCTGTGGCTCTGCATGCCGGCGCCCACGATGGACACCTTGGCGCAGGTGCGGTCGCAGCTGACTTCGGTGAACCGTGCGCCCTCCTTCAGGGTGCGGACGGCCAGCTCGGCGTCGCCCTCGGAGCAGGTGAAGATGACGTCCTTCTTGCCCTCGCGGCCGGTGGACTGGAGAATGATGTCCACGTTGATGTTCTTCTGGGCCATCAGGCCGAAGATCTTAAAGCTCATGCCCGGCTCATCGGGAACATTGAGGATCGAGACAACAGCGACGTCCGTATCTTTTGCGACGCCTTTAATCAGCATACCTTCCATATCGTTTGCAACCTCCTTAACCACGGTACCCGGCACCGGATTCAGGCTGGAGAGCACCTCCAGCTCCACATTGTATTTTTTGGCCAGCTCGACGCTGCGGTTGTTCAGCACCTGTGCGCCCAGGGACGCCAGCTCCAGCATCTCGTCAAAGGTGATCTCCTGGAGCTTGCGGGTGTTGCGCACCTTCCGAGGGTCCGCGGTGTAGACGCCCTCCACGTCGGTGAAGATCTGGCAGCGGTCGGCGTGCAGCGCCGCCGCAATGGCCACCGCACTGGTGTCGCTGCCGCCGCGGCCCAGGGTGGTGATGTCGTCGGACTTGTTCAGGCCCTGGAAGCCCGCCACCACGACCACGCGGTTGCGCTCCAGCTCGGAGGAAATGCGCTCGGTCTCCAGCCGGGTGATCCGCGCCTTGGTGTAGGCCCGGTCGGTCCGGAAACCCGCCTGCCAGCCCGTCAGGCTGATGGCATTGCAGCCCAGCTCGTTGAGGGCCATGGTCAGCAGCGCGATGCTGATCTGCTCGCCGGTGGCCAGCAGCATATCCATCTCGCGGGCGGAGGGATTGTGGGTAATTTCCTTTGCTTTTTCAATCAGGTCATCGGTGGTGTCGCCCTGTGCCGAGACAACCACCACCACGTCGTTCCCCGCTTTGCGTGTGTTGGACACGATGCGGGCCACGTTGAAAATACGGTCACGGTCTCGGACAGACGAACCGCCGAACTTTTGTACGATCAACGCCATACTTGTCACTCTCCTCTTTTTCTCCCTTGTACCAAGGGGTTCCACCAGGGACCGAAGCGCCAAACGTCCGCCTGGACTTCCTGTTCCCTATTCATTCAACCGTCGCGCCCACGTTGTCCGCGTCCAGGCGCAGCAGTGTAAATGCTTCACATCCATCCAGCCCTTCCAGCCCCTCGAGGCCCTGCTGGAGCCCGGCGTAAAACGCCTCGGCATCGGCCCGTTCGGCCACCGCCATCACGGTGCTGCCGGCGCCCGAGACATAAACCGCCTTGGCGCCGCAGTCCTTCGCCAGGGCGAAGACCTCTTTGGCGCCGGGCATCAGCGGCAGCCGGTAGGGCTGGTGCAGCCGGTCCTCGGTGGCGATGGCCAGCAGATCGTGCCGCCCCTCGCAGAAGGCCGCGGGCACCAGCGCCGCCCGGGACAGGTTATACACCGCGTCCTTGTGGGGCACCTGGGCGGGCAGCGCCGCCCGGGCCGCCTCGGTGAGCAGCTTGTAGTCGGGCACCACCGCTGCAAAGCAGAGGCTCTGGTCCACATCCCGTTTCACCGAGTAGACTTGGCCGTCCTCAAAGACGCTGGAGGTCAGACCGCCCAGCAGAGCCGGGGCCACGTTGTCGGGGTGCCCCTCGATGCCGGTGGCCAGGGTCAAAAGTTCCTGGGTGTTGAGGATCTCCCCCAGCATCCGGTTGGCCCCCAGCAGGCCCGCGATGATGCAGGCCGAGGAGGAACCCAGCCCCCGGGCCATGGGGATGGGGTTGGTCTGGACGATCTTGAGGGGGGGCATCTTTTTGCCCACCCGGTCGAACAGGACCCGCGCCGAGCGGTAGACCAGATTCGACTCGTTGCGGGGGATTCGGGTACCGTCCGCCGACGAGATATCCAGTTTATCGCTCTCCTCAAAGGTTACGGTGTTGTAAAGGGTCACGGCCAGGCCCAGCGCGTCGAAGCCGGAGCCCACGTTGGCGCTGGTGGCCGGAACGGATACCTTAATTTTCATCGTCTCGTCTCCCCTGATGTCAGCCCTCTTCGGGCAGGCGGCGGAGCACCAGCTTGACGGCGCCGCCCATGGCCTCGACCTTCTTGGCCGCTGCTGCCAGGGCTTTCTCGTCCGCCCGCTCCACAAAGTAGGAGCAGCCGTCGTACCGCTCGGCCACCAGACGGCCGTAGCCGTAGATGGCCTCGATCACCGCCGGGGCAACCCCCGCCACACGCACATAGTATGCCGCCGGCGTGGGATCGGTGAGCATTCCGTCCACCGGTTCAGCCGGTTTCCAGAACAAACTGTCGTGAATCTTGACGCCGTGTTTCAAAGCGTCCACCACGTCGGCCACCACGGCGCTGGCGGTGGGCAGCTTGCCCGCGCCCTTGCCGTAGAAGACCACATCCCCCAGCATATCGCCCCGGACCATGACGGCGTTAAAGACGTCGTCCACGCCGGCCAGCTGGTTGGACTTGGGCACCAGGCAGGGCTCCACCCCGGCGGCCACGCTGCCGTCCGGGCGGTGTTTCATCCAGGCGATCAGCTTGATGACGCAGCCCAGCTTGCGGGCGGCCTCCACATCCGCCACCGAGATATCCCGGATGCCCCGGGTGGGAATGTTCTGGGGGTAGATGTGGTGCCCGCAAACCATGGAGGACAGAATGGCGATCTTGCGGCAGGCGTCCCGGCCGTCCACGTCGTCGCCGGGGTCCTTGGTCTCGGCGTAGCCCAGCTCCTGGGCGATCTTGAGGGCCTCGTCGAAGCTCATATTCTCCCGCACCATCTTGGTGAGCATAAAGTTGGTGGTGCCGTTGACGATGCCCTGCACCTCGCTGATGACGTTGGCCGACAGGCACTGGTGCATGGGGGTGATGATGGGGGTGCCGCCGCCCACCGACGCCTCAAAGAGGAAGGCGCAGTTGTGGGCTTTGGCCAGGGCCAGCAGCTCGGCGCCGTAGGTGGCCACCATCTCCTTATTAGAGGTACAGACGCTGCGGCCGCTCTCCAGGCAGCTCTTGACGTAGGGGTAGGCAAAGCGGGTGCCGCCGATGGTCTCCACCACCACACGCACCTCCGGATCGGAGAGGATCACCCCGATGTCCCGGACAAAGAGGTGGGCGTCCGGCCGGTCGGAAAAGTCCCGCACATCCAGGATATACTTGACCTCCACCGGTTCGCCGGCCCGGCGGGAGACCCCTGCTGCGTTGCGGCAGAGAACCTCATAGACGCCGCTGCCCACCGTGCCGAAGCCTAAAATTGCGATCTTAGCCATTCTCGTTCCCTCTCTCCTGATAAAATCCAATCTCAAAACCGAGGCCCGCCGCGGGGGTGCTGGGGCCTCACAGGTCGTACCCGCACCGGACGCTGACCACGGTGCGCTGGCGGGAAAGTTTCTCCGTCAGTTCGTCGGGGGTCATCTGCATGGTGTCGGTGCGGATGGTGACCGCCACCAGAGCCGCGCCGTTCTCGGGCGTGGACTGGTTGATGGTGACGATGCTGGCCCCCGCCGCGCTGATGGCGGCCAGCAGGCTCTGAAGCGCGCCGGTCTCGTCCCGCAAAGTCGCCATGACGGTAATCAGCTCCCGGCCATTCTCTGAATCAAAAATACAATCCTTATATTTATAAAATGCGCTGCGTGACAGCCCTACGCTGCGGGTGGCGGCCGAAATATTCCGCGCCTCGCCGCTGGCCAGCAGCTCCTTGGCCCGCACCACCTTCAAAAAGACTTCCGGCAGCACCTGGGCGTCTACAAGATAGAAACGGCGGTCCAATCTGTTCACCTCTCAAGCACAAGTGTTCTCGTGGTGAATATAATAGCATCCGGCCCCCTGTAATGCAAGAGGCCGGATGCGTTTTTGGCAGATTTGCCAGTTTTCACTTGAGTGAAGCGGGGGTTCCTCGCCGGAATTGAGACATTTCGACGAAAAACTCATACTTTTCCCCGCCGCCGGCCGGTGTCAGTCGGTGTCGATGCCGGTGGTATCCGGCTCCTGGCTGGAGATAATGCCGCCGCTGTGATTGTAGTTGCAGACAGCGGGCAGATCATCGGCCTTGTAGTAACCCACAGCCGTGCTGGGGCAGGCGCCGCTGGCCAGCAGACCGCTCTCGGTGCAGTAGCTGCGCTGGACCACGCCCTCCGCCATGGGGAACTCCTTATACTCGTAGCCCTGCTGGACGGTGTTCATCAGAGCTTTCCAGGCTTCCACGCAGGTGCGGGTCTTGGCCTGGCTGCCCAGCGTCTTGGTCATGTCATAGGGCGCGTCGTAGCCCCACCACACGGCGGTGACATAGTAGGGGGTGCCGCCCACAAACCACAGGTCTTTTTCGTCGCTGGCGGTACCGGTCTTACCGAAGGAGCGCATCCCGCCGGTGGTGGGATAGCGGCCGGCTGCGGTACCCACGCTGCTGTACAGAACGTTCTGGAGCAGCTGGTTCATGATGGTGGCGGTCTGGGGGGTCAGAGCCTGGTAGCTGGTGGCGTTGCTCTCCAGATAGATGTTGCCGTCCCGGTCCAGCACCCGGGTGTAGAGCTGGGGGGTGGTGTACTGGCCGTCATAGAAGATCTGGAACGCCGCGGCCAGGGCCAGGGGGGTGACGCCGTGGGTCTGGCTGCCCATGACCATGGGGGCCAGGCCTACGTCGTTGACCGGGTCCAGGGTATCCAGCTGGAGGGTGTTGTAGACAAAGTTGAAGATGGTGCTTGCCCCCACCAGGTCGCCCACCCGGACGGCGATGGTGTTCAGGGAGCGGGCCAGGCCGTTCCACAGGGGGACATCCTTGTTGTCGCCGTAGTTGCCGCCGTAGTTCTGGGGCCAGCTGCGCCAGGCGTTGGGATAAGCTTTCAGCGCCTGGTCGGACAGGCCGGACAGGCCGTTGCGGCGGCAGTAGTCGTCGTCCCGGATGATCATATCGCTCTTGAGGTAGAGGGGCGAGTTGTTGAGCATGGTGGACCAGTTGACCAGGCCGTACTCAATGCCCAGGGCATAGGCGCCGATGGGCTTGATGGTGGAGCCGGTCTGCCGGGTCACATCGTAGGCACGGTTGAGGGTCAGGTCCTTTGTCTTTTCGCCCAGGCCGCCCACCATGGCCACCACGTTGCCGTCGTAATCCAGCATCACCATGGCCGCCTGGGTGCGGACGTTCCGGTAATAGGTCACGGTGCCGTCCTCCGCCACGGTGGTCTTGGGGGTGCCGTCCGCGTTGAGCACGGGCACGTCGTCATCCGACAGGGAGGAGACTGCCTCCTCGTGCCAGCCCGCGGGGAAATACTGGTCGCCGGTGTTGAGCATCAGCTGCTCCATCTGGCTCTGGATCTTGGGGTTCACCGTTGCCTCGATGGTGTAGCCGCCGGTATAGAGCATATTCTGGGCGGTGGCCTCGCTGACCCCCTCCTTCTCCTGGATGGCCTTGACCACTTCCTGGAACAAAGCGTCGGTGAAGTAGGAGTTGTTGGAGGTGGTGGTGGAGACGGTGTTCTCGTCCTCCTCCGCCAGCACCAGGGGCTGGGCCGCCGCGTTGCGGTACTCTTCCTCGGTGATGATGCCCTGATCCCACATATTGTACAGCAGGAAATTCCGCCGGTTGATCAGGTTTTCGGGGTTGGTGCGGGGGTTATAGTTGGTGGGGTTCTTGGTGATGGAGGCGATGGTGGCGCACTCCCAGAGGGTCAGCTCGCTGACGTCCTTGTTGAAATACTCAATGGACGCCGTCTGAACGCCCTGGATGGTGCCGGTAAAGCTGATGGTGTTGAGATAGGCCTCCAGAATGGTGGATTTGGAATAATTGCGGTAGAGGTTGAAGGCGCGGTAGATCTCGCGCAGTTTGCGCAGAGCGCCCTCGATGCCGCTGGCGCTGTCGTCATCGGTCAGGTTTTTGATCAGCTGCTGCTCGATGGTGGACGCGCCCTGTTTGGAGCTGTAAATGGGGAGAATATACTCGTTGATCATCGCGCCGATGGTTCGCTTGAGGTTGAAGCCCGGCTCGTTGTAAAAATCTTTGTCCTCGGTGCAGATGAATGCATATTGAAGGTAAACGGGGATATTCTCCAGGTCGGTCCACATCCGGTGGCTGTTGCTGGATTTCAGCACCGCATACTCCACCTGCACCCCGGTGTCCGGGTCGGTGCAGACCACTACGCTGGACTGGCTCAGCTCGATGTTGTCCAGATCCAGCAGATCGCCGTCGTTGGCGGTGGCCTGGACCACATAGTAGACGGCGCCCACCGTCAGGGCGCTGCCCGCCATAATGCCGATGCAGAGCATCACCGCGATAAACTTGAAAAACCCGCTGAGGATGGGGTGTTTCTTCTTGGGTTTTTGGGGTTTCTGGGGCCTTGGGGGCTGGCCGCCGGATGGGCCCGAGGTATCCCGTCTGCTGTGGCTCACATTGACTCTCCGCCCAGCGGACGCGGCCGGCTGGCGGGCGCGTCCGTCATCGTCGCTGCGGTGGATCTTGCGTGTTTCATTGGTTGCGATACAAACCGCCTCCTACTCTTTTCCTTTTCCTTGTGCGGGCCGGGCCCGCTTTATCCGCAACTGTTCCTCTTTGTTATTCCCAATTGCACCCACACCATTCCGGCGGGCCGTCTGCCGCCGGAATGGCCGCGGGGCCTTCCCCCCACAGCCGGGCGGAGGGCCTGCGGCGCGGCAGGCTCTCCATTTATTATAGCACACTCGCCCGGGGAAAGTACAGCTCCCCGCTGTGAAATTTGCCTTCCCCTGTCTGAAAGAGGGTATTTTTGCCCATCCTGACCTTGCAGCCCTGTTTGTTTTTTGGAATTCTTTCGGCGAAAGGAGTCCCCGCCTTATGAAAAAGCTCTGGTACTGCCTGTTTTACGGCCTGTGCACCTTCACCCTGGTATTCAGCTTTGCCTGGATGCTCTCCACCCAGACCACCCCGCCCGGCTCTGCCCCGGCGGAGAGCGCCTCCTCGGCGCCCCCCAACGTTCTGGCCCAGGCCCCGGCCTCGGGGGTCGCCCTGCCCCAGGGGGGATACTATCTCTGCGACGAGGGCGGGCGGCTGGCGGTCTACCGCTGCGGCGCCGACGGCAAACCCACCCAGCGGCTGGAACTGACCGAGATCTATGTGAACCTGCTGCCCGAGCCCGACGCGCTGCGGATCAAGCAGGGTCTGGTGGTCTGGGGGGACCAGGAGCTGGCCTCCCTGCTGGAGGATCTGGGCAACTGACCTTCTGTAAATACAACGAATCCGGCAGCAGAAAAGCCGCAGCGGCCCGACCGGGTGCTGCGGCTTTTTTGGTTTTTTATGCTTCCAGCCCTTCCAGCGGCACAAGGTATTCCTTGCGGCAGCTCTCAAAGGCCAGGGTGTAGTCCTTGCTGGGGTTATGGTGCATCATGGTTTTGAGGGTGTGGGAGTCGTACTCCAGCCCGTTCTCCATCCCGATGATCCGGGCCGCCACGTTGGAACAGTGGTCCGAAATGCGCTCCACGTTGTTCAAAACGTCCAGGAAGATGACGCCCGCGTCGATGGAGCAGACCCCCTCTTTCAGTCGGAAGATGTGCTGGTCCCGCAGCTTTTCCACCATGATGTCGATGGTCTCCTCCAGGGGTTCCACCTGGGCAGCCACCTTGGTGTTGGCGTTGCAGAAAGCCTCGTCGGTCAGGGTCAGAATCCGCTCCAGAGCGCTGTCCAGCAATTTCAGCTCCCGCTGGGCGCTCTCGCTGAAGGAGACCTCCTTGTCTTCCAGCTCCTGGGCCTTTTCCATGATGTTTACGGCGTAGTCGCCGATCCGCTCGTATTCGGTGACAAAGTTCAACAGGTCGCTGACGGTGTGGCTCTCGTCGTCCCCCAGCTCCTGGTCGTTCAGGTGGATCAGATAGTTGGTGATGTCCACCTCCATCCGGTCGATGAGGTTTTCCCGCACCCGGATGGCGCTGACCACATCCTCGTCCATCTTCACCAGCAGGGGCATGGCCAGCGCCACGTTCCGGGCGGAGCGGCGGGCCATCTTGGCCATGGCGTTCTTGACCTGCTGGAGCGCCACCGCCGGGCTCTTGTAGAGACGTTCGTCCAGCACCGGCATGCTCAGCTCCTGCTCTTCCTCCTTGCTGTCGGGCACCGTCATCACCGCCAGACGGGACAGCCCGGCGCTGAAGGGCAGGAACATCAGCATGGCAAAGATGCTGGACAGGGTGTGGATGTTGGCGATGGCGCCCTTGTTGAGCACGTCGTCCCACATGGGGATGCCCACCACAAACTTAACCAGATAAATCAGGATCAGCAGAATGATACTGCCGATGACGTTGAAGTACAGGTGAACCAGCGCGGCCCGCTTGCCGTCCTTGGAGGAGCCGCCGATGGTCAAAAGCGGGGTGAAGGCGGTGCCGATGTGGGCGCCCAGAATCACCGGAATGGCCGACCCGAAGGTCACAAGGCCGGTGCTGGACAGCGCCTGAAGGATGCCCACCGACGCCGAGGAGGACTGGATCAGCACGGTGACCACCAGGCCCACCAGGACGCCCAGGATGGGGTTGGTCATGCTGACAAAGAGGTTCTGGAAGAAGGGGCTCTCCTTGAGGGGGGAGACACCGGTGTCCATCAGGCTCATGCCGGTGAACAGGATGCCGAAGCCCAGCAGAATCTGGCCGATGTTCTTTTTCTTCGCGTTTTTGACGAACACATAGAGAATGCAGCCAATGAAGGCCACCACCGGCGAAAAGGTCTTGGGCTGCACCAGGGTCAAAAGCAGGCTTTCGCCCGAGATGTCGGCCAGCCGGATCAGCTGGCCGGTGACGGTGGTGCCGATGTTGGCGCCCATGATGACGCCCACCGACTGGGTCAGGGTCATGATGCCGGAGTTGACAAGGCCGACGCAGATGACGACCGTGCCCGCGGAGGATTGGATCACCCCGGTGATCAGGGTGCCCAGCAAAACGCCTTTTAATGTATTGGAAGTCAACCGCTGAAGCACGCTCTGCATCTTGCCGCCTGCCAGCTTTTCCAGGCCCGCCCCCATGATCGACATGCCGTACAAAAACAGCGCAATGCCGCCCAGAAGGGAGGTGATGTGTGTGATATCCATAACGACTCTCCTCTTATGGCTTCCTTTTATTTACATAGTTTTCCGCGATATCCCAAAATTCGCGTACAATTCTATTATACCATCTCCCCCGCGGGCGCAACAAGTGTTTTTTACACAAAATTGACCTTTTCCTTACTTGGATTTTTCCATCCTCCTGCACGGTTTTGGCCGCTTTTGCCGCCTGGACGCAAAAAAACACGGCAGCCGAAGCCGCCGTGAAAAGAGAATTTTTATAAAAATCCGATCCGGTTCAGACGCCGGGCCGGGCGCCGGCCGCCGGGGAGGATACGGGCAGAGTTTTGTTCCGGGCGTCGCTCTCCTTGGCCCGGCTCTTGTCGTAGCAGTAGCGGATGATGGCCTGGCGGCGGACGATCCCGATAAAGATGCCCCGGTCATCCACCACCGGGACAAAGTTCTGGCTCATGGCCGCCTCGATCAGCTGGTCCATACTGGTGGTGACGGTAACGGGCAGATAGTCCCGCTTGTGGGGGAAGGAGGCGATGGGCACATCCTCGGCCGCCTCGATGTCCAGCCCGTGGAGGTTCTTGAGCCCCCAAAGGATATCGCCCTCGGTCAGGGTGCCCACATACTCCCCCTGGCGATTCAGCACCGGAATGGACGCGTAGCGGTTGTTCTCCCATTTTTCCAGCGTCTGGCGCAGCGTGAAATCGTCGTAGACATACATCAGGTCCTGCTTGGGTGAAAGAAAGAACAAAATATTCATAACTGGTACTCCTACTGTTGATCTGTGCCCCACAGGGGAACACACCCCCGAAAGGCCCCTTAGCCCGCAGAGAGCGGGCGGTTCCGCATCTCCATATTAGCACTTCTGCACATGAAAAGAAACACTTTCTCAGGATTTTTAGATTTTCTTCACAAACAGGATTTTACTGCCATCAAAAAATCCCGCCAAAGCGATGCACAGTTTTCTTTTTTGTGCTATACTGTTTATACAGGCTTATCCGTCCTGATTTTAGTATAATGGATGCATATGTCTAAACTATGAAAAAAGCGGCCGAATTTTTCCCCGGTCAGAAAGAACTGTATTTGTTTATGGTATCCAAGCACACCCTGCTCCGGGCCGCGGCTGCGGCTCTGAGCCTCGCCCTGCTGGCCGGCTGCGCCCGGCCGGCGGTCATCGCCCCGGCCTCCTCCGAGACGGCGGACTCCCAGGCGGCCGCCCAGCCTGCGCCCCAGGTGCTGGCCATCGCCGCCAACGCCGGGCAATTCAACCCCTATCTCACCCCCAACAGCCTGACGGTCCAGTGCGCGGACCTTCTGTTTGAAAAGCTGGTGCGTCTCTCCCCTGCCATGGATCTGGAGTTCCGGCTGGCCCAGAGCATCGAGTCCAGCGGGCTGACGGTCACCATCCTGCTGCAAAGCGGCTGCACCTTTGCCGACGGCACCCCCCTCACCGGGGAGGACGTGGCGGCCAGCCTGACGGCGGCCAAAAACAGCGCCCTTTACGGGGCCCGGCTGACCAATATGACCGAGATCGCGGCCGAGGGCAATCGGGTGACCATCACCCTGGCCGAGCCGGACAGTCTGTTCGCCTATCTGCTGGACCTGCCCATCCTCAAGGCCGGGGAGGTCGCCTCCCCCCAGCCCACCGCCAGCGGCCGCTACACCTACGACGGGGCCGACGCCCTGGTGCCCAACCCCCGGGCGCCCTTCCCCGTGGAGGGCGGGCCGGAGCGGGTCCAGCTGACCGATGTGGCCAACTACGACGAGATCGTCTCGGGGCTGGCCCTGGGCACCGTCAACTTTTACCAGGCCGAGGCCAGCACCTCCTCCACCGTGGCCTCCAATGAGAACTATTTCCGCACCAACATCCTGATGTTTTTGGGGGTCAACGCCAGGGCGGACAATCCCCTTTGCAGCACCGCCGGCGGCCGGGCTCTGCTGAGCCAGATCCTCTCCCGCCGGGAGCTGGCGGACCAATACATCAGCGCCACCCCCGCCACCGGCGCCCTGAACAGCCTCTACGACTGCATCCAGGGCAGCCAGCCCATCGGCACCGAGGCCGACCTCTCCCAGCTGGAAACGGTCATGGCCCAGTTGGGCTATGCCTGGAACGACCAGACCGGCCGGTACGAAACCCCGGAGGGCGAGCCCGCCGCCGTGGAGGTACTGGTGTATACCGGCTCGGCAGACAAGGTCTACGCGGCCACCCAGCTCCAAAAAGAATGGTCGGAACTGGGCATCCAGGTCACCCTGACCACCGCCGAGGATTTTAATGTCTATCTGGAACAAATCCAGCGGCAACAATTTGAACTGTACATCGGCGAATTGAAGTTGTATAATAATATGGATCTCATGCCGTTTTGGACCGGCAACGCCCGCTACGGTCTGGCACCCAGCCAAACGCTGCTGGACGCCTACGCGCTGTTCCGGGCAGACGCCAGCCAGGCCGGCGCGTTTGAAGAGGTCTTTGCCGCCGAAATGCCCTATATTCCCCTGCTGTGGCGCAGCAGCGTGACGGTGGCCAACCGCAGCGTCAGCGGGGTCGTCTCCAGTGTGAGCGACCTGTTCTATTCGCTGGAGCAATTTACAGTCAAGAATTAAATTTTATAAACAAAGGAGCAGAGCGACTATGATCACTTCCCACTTTCCCCTGGGTGATGTCCGCTTCTCGGCCGAGTACTTTTCGGCGCTGGTCGGCGAAGCGGCCAAGAACTGCTACGGCGTGGCCGCAATGACCCCCCGCAGCATTTCGGACACCGTGAAAGGCCTTGTGCTCGGCACGGATTTCTCCGCCAAGGGCGTCCGTGTCACCCAGCAAGATGGCCGGCTGGTCATCGAGCTTCACATCGCGGTCAGCTATGGGCTGAATATCTCCACCGCTGCACAGAGCATCACGCATCGGGTGCGGGATGAGGTGGAGCAGGCCACCGGGCTGAAAGTTGCCCGGGTGGTGGTCTCTGTGGACGACGTAATCGCCTAAACAGACTGGGCAGCTCTGGCAGCCCGCATGGAATACAAGGAGTGAAAACAAATGATTAGCGGTAAAATTTTGCGCGACGCCATTATTTCCGGCGCCAACAATATCAACAACCAGCGTTCCCGTGTCGATGAGCTCAACGTCTTCCCCGTGCCGGACGGCGACACCGGCACCAACATGGGCATGACCGTGGGCGCCGCCGTCCGGGAGCTGGAGACCCTGGCCGACGACTGCACCGTGGGCGAGGCCGCCAAGGTGGCTGCTTCCGCCATGCTGCGGGGCGCCCGCGGCAACTCGGGCGTCATCACCAGCCTTCTGTTCCGGGGCTTCTCCAAGGCTCTGGAGGGCAAGAAGGAAGCTGACGCCGAGGATCTGGTCTGCGCCCTGGAGAAGGGCGTCCAGGCCGCCTACAAGGCCGTCATGAAGCCCACCGAGGGCACCATCCTGACGGTGGCCCGCGTCGCCTCGGAGGAGGCCCGGGCCAGCGGCATCGCCGATGTGGACGAGCTGTGGAATCTGGTTCTGGCCGCCGGCCAGCGCGCCCTGGACGACACCCCCAACCTGCTGCCCGTTCTGAAAAAGGCCGGCGTCGTGGACGCCGGGGGCCAGGGCATCCTGATCGTGTTCGAGGGCATGGGCAAGGTCTTCCACGGCGAGCCCATGATCGCCAGCTCCGATCTGACCCAGAACAAAGCCAAGCTCTCCACCGCCAACGCCGGCAAGGGCGTCTACACCGACGATCTGATGAAGGTGGAGGACATCACCAACGGCTACTGCACCCAGTTCCTGATCAACAAGAACGAGGGCGCCAGCGCCGCCAAGATGCGCGCCTTCGCCGAGTCCAACGGCGACAGCGTGGTCTGCATCGAGGACGACGACGTCATCAACCTGCACGTTCACACCGCCGACCCCGGCAAGATCCTGAGCGAGGCCATCAAATACGGCTACCTGACCAACTTCAAGATCGAGAACATGCACGAGCAGTTCCTGGCCCGCCAGAAGCAGGGCAAGAGCCTGGAAAAGCAGGCCAAGGCCGAGCAGAACCAGCGGGATTCCATCGCCAGCGAGTTTGTCTACGCCGCCGTGGACCCCAGCCGTGACTATGGCTTTGTGGCCGTGGCCGCCGGCGAGGGCCTGAAGGCCGTCTTTACCGATCTGGCCGTGGATGCCGTTGTCTCCGGCGGCCAGACCATGAACCCCGCCACCGAGGACATCCTGGCTGCCGTCCAGAGCGTGCCCGCCAAGACCGTCTTTGTGCTGCCCAACAACAAGAACATCATCATGGCCGCCGAGCAGGCCGAGAAGCTGGCCGACCGCAAGGTGATCGTCCTGCCCACCCGCACCATCCCCATGGGCATCACCGCCATGCTGAACTTTGACCCCACCGCCACCCCCGAGGCCAACACCATCGGGATGATGAAGGCCGCCGACGGCGTTTCCACCGGCCTGATCACCTACGCCGCCCGGGACAGCGAGTACGACGGCAAGCGGATCAAGAAGGGCGAGATCATGGCGCTGGAGAACGGCAAGATCGTCTCCACCTCCAACGACCTGACCAAGGCCACCTATCGCCTGGCCCGCAGCATGTGCAAGAAGGATTCCAGCTTTGTGACCATCATCTCGGGCTGCGACGTCAGCGACGAGGAAGCCGAGAAGGTCACCGAGATCGTCAAGGCCAAGTGCCCCGGCCATGTGGAAGTCAGCCACATCCGCGGCGGCCAGCCCGTATACTACTATATGATCAGCGTGGAGTAATCAAGACCCGCGCCTGAACGTTGCAACAGCCAGGCAGCCGCCTCTCCCCGATCGGGGAGGGGCGGCTGCCTTTTTTATTATTGCCTATCCCAAAGGAAAAGCGCCTCCCCGCCGGCAGAACCGGCAGAGAGGCGCTTTAATGTACCCAGTGAATTACTTATTTTCCATCCAGTCCAGCATCCGGTTCAGCCCGGCCTTTGCGCCAGAGACAAAGAGGATATCCCCCGCCCGGAACTGGAGGCTCGGCGAGATGTTCTCGGTGACGTTGCCGCCGTTCTCGATGGCGATGATGTTCAGCCCGAACTGGCCGCGGAGGTTGACGTCCAACACCGTGCGGCCGATCATCTTTTCGGGGATGGCCAGCTTGGAGATGTTCACCTGCTCCGACAGCTGGACGAAATCCAGCATATGGCCGGCCTCCAGCCGGTGGGCCAGACGGATGGCCATGTCGTGCTCGGGGTAGACCACCTGGGCCCCCAGCTTCTCCAGGATCTCGCCGTGCTCCTCGCTGGTGGCCTTGGACACCACCGTGCCGATGCCCAGGCTCACCAGGTGCAGGGTGGTCAGGATGGAGGCGTCCATCTTCTCACCGATGCAGACCACCGCCACATCGCAGTTCTGGATGCCCGTCTCGGACAGGGTCTTTTTGTCCAGGCTCTTGACCACATAGGCGTTCTCGGTCAGCTCCCGGATCTCCCGCACCTTTTCTTCGTCCTGGTCCAGCACCACAAGCTCTGCGCCCGAGGCCGCCAGCTCCACGGCCAGCGCGTAGCCAAACCGGCCCAGGCCCACAATGCCGTAGGAAATCTTCTCTTTTTTGGGTTTGCCAAACATAAGTATTCCTCCTGTGCGTCAACCAATCGAAATATTGCCCTCCGGGTAGCGGGTGCGCTCCCCGTTGCTGAAGTACCACAGCGAGGCAATAGTCAGCGGGCCCAGACGCCCAATGTACATAATCAAAATTGCAACCAGCTTGCTCCCCACGGTCAGCCCCGGGGTGATGCCGGTGGAAAGACCCACCGTGCCGAAGGCGCTGACCATCTCGAACAAGACATCCAGGAAAGGCAGCTCCGGCTCAAAGAGGATCACCAGATAGGTGCCGGTGAGGACCACCCCCAGGGCGATCAGGGTGATGACCGCCGCTTTGCGGAACGCGTCTGCGGGCACCGAGTAGCGGAAAGCCTTCTCCCCCCGGTTGGTGGCCGAGGAATGGATGCCCTGGATCAGCACAAAGAAGGTGCTGGTCTTGATGCCGCCGCCGGTGGATCCGGGGGACGCGCCGATGAACATCAGCACGATCAGCACCAACAGCCCCGCCTGGGAAAATTCCGACAGCGGATAGGTGGAGAAACCAGCCGTACGGGCCGACACGCTGTGGAAGAAGGCCGCCATCCAGCCGATGGGCTCAGTCAGCCGCAGCAGCACTGTACCCACCAGGATCAGCGCGGCACTGACGCTCAGCACCACTTTGGCGTGCATGGAGAACTTCCGCCAGCAGAACCGCTTGGCCAGCATCTCCTGAATCACCAGAAAGCCGATGCCGCCGAAGAAGATCAGCCCGCAGGTGACCAGGTTGAGCATCACACTATCCCGATAAGGGATCAGGTTCTGGAAATTGCCCAGGATATCAAACCCCGAGTTGTTGAAAGCGGCCACCGAGTGGAACAGGCTGATGCCCACCGCTTTCAGGAAAGGATAATCCCGGATGAACACGGTAAAGCTCAGCGCCGCCCCCAGCCCCTCGAAAAAGACGGTGGTCCAGAAGACTTTCTTGATGAAGCGGACAACCCCCTGGGCCGAGTTGAGGTTCATGGCCTCATAGACCAGGCGGCGCTCCTTCATCCGCATCTTTTTGCCCATAGCCAGGATCACCCCGGCGCCCACCGACGTCACACCCAGGCCGCCGATCTGGATCAGGCCGCCGAGGAAGAACTGCCCCAGGGGCGTGAAGGTGTCTCCCGCATCCACCGCCACAAGGCCGGTGACGCAGACGGCGCTGGTGGAGGTGTAGAGTGCGTCAATGTACTGCACCGTCACCCCGTCCTGGACGCTGCAGGGCAGCATCAGCAGCACCGAGCCCACCAGGATAACCAGGGCAAAGCCCAGCGCGATGATCCGCGCCGGGGATTGCCGTTTGATAAAGTCCAACATAACTTCTCCTGTTTTTATTCCGACGTATTCTCCAGCGGGCGCCCAGCCCGCCGGAATCCTACCTGTGCCGGGGCTGTTGCAGCCCGAAACACGGGATTATTATAGCACAAATCGACCGGAAGGAACAGAATCTTTTTTACTTTACGTTTCTTTTACATTGGGCCGCGCAGGCCCTTCTCAGAAGAAGCTCACCTGGCTGCTCTCGGGCAGATCCCCCAGGGCGCCCGCCTGGCGCAGCCGGTCGATCACCGCGCTGCTGACCCCGGCGGCCTGCTGCAGCTCCTCGATGGAGATATACTCCTGGCCGTCGATGGTGGCCTTTTCCAGAGCTTCGGCCGCCGCGCCGCCCAGGCCCTTCAGGGCCGAGAAGGGCAGCCGCACCTTACCGTCCTCGAGGATATAGCGGGTGCCTCGGCTCTTGCCCAGCTCAATGGGCAAAAACTCGTATCCCCGCACCAGCATCTCGTTGACCAGCTGGAGGGAGACCAGAATGTCCTCGTCCTTGGCGTTCTTCTCTTCTTTCAGCCGGCGGGTCACCTCGTTGATGTGGGCCCGGGCCACCGCCGGGCCGCCCACCGCCGCCTCGTAGTCGATGTCGTCGCCCCGGACGGTGAAGTACACCGCATAGAAGGCCTGGGGCCGGTAGAGCTTGAACCACATCAACCGGATAGCACTCATCAGGTAGGCCACCGCATGGGCCTTGGGGAACATATACTTGATCTTGCGGCAGGATTCAATATACCAGTCGGGCACATCGTGCTCCCGCATGGCCTCCTCCCAGCCGGGGGCAAAGCCGCCCTTGGCCACCTTGCCTTTTCGGACGGCCTCCATGATGTCGAAGGCCATCTTGGGTTCCAGGCCCTTGCGCAGCAGGTAGAGCATGATGCTGTCACGGCAGCCGATGACCTCCGCGATGGTGCAGGTGCCGCTGCGGATCAGCTCGTCGGCGTTGTTGGTCCAGACGTCCGTCCCATGAGACAGGCCCGAAATCTGGATCAGCTCGGAGAAGTTCTTGGGCCGGGCCTCCACCAGCATCTGACGGACAAAGTTTGTGCCCATCTCGGGGATGCCGAAGGTGCCGGTCTGGCTGTCGATCTGCTCGGGGGTCACCCCCAGGGCCTCGGGGCTGGTGAGCAGGCTGTACACCTTGGGGTCGTTCATGGGGATGGAGTCCACCGGGATGCCGGTATACTCCTCGAAATACTTATAGAAGGTGGGCATATCGTGGCCCAGCTCGTCCAGTTTCAGCAGGGTGTCGTGGAGGTACTTGAATTCGAAGTGGGTGGTCAAAAGGCCCCCCGCCACGTCGTCCGCCGGGTGCTGGATGGGGCAGAAATCGTAGATTTCGTAGGTGTCGGGCACGACCACCATGCCGCCGGGGTGCTGGCCGGTGGTCCGCTTGACGCCGGTGCAGCCCAGGGTCAGCCGGTTTTCCTCGGCGTGGTTGACGGTGCGTCCCCGCTCCTCCAGGTACTTTTTCACATAGCCGTAGGCGGTTTTGTCCTGGATTCCCGAGACGGTGCCCGCCTTAAAGACGTTGGCCTTGCCGAAGAGTTCCTCGGTGTAGCGGTGGACGCTGCTCTGGTATTCGCCCGAGAAGTTCAGGTCGATATCCGGCTCCTTGTCGCCGTAGAAGCCCAGGAAGGTCTCGAAGGGGATGTCGTGGCCGTCCACGATCATCCGGGTGCCGCAGACCGGGCAGTCCTTGTCCGGCAGGTCGAAGCCGTCGTCCACGCTGCCGTCGGTGATGAACTCGCTGTGTTTGCACTTGGGGCAGCGGTAGTGGGGCGGCAGGCTGTTGACCTCCGAGATGCCCGAGAAGTGGGCCACGGCGGAGGAGCCGACCGAGCCACGGCTGCCCACCTGGTAGCCGCCGGCGTTGGAGTAGGCCACCAGCTTGACCGCGATGACGTACAGAACCGCGTAGCCGTGGCCGCAGATGGAGTCCAGCTCCTTTTGCAGCCGCTCCCGGACGATGTCCGGCAAGGGGTCGCCGTAATCCTCTTTGGCCCGCTTCCAGGTGGCCTCCCGCAGCTGCTGCTCGGCGCCCTCGATGCTGGGCGGATAGGTCCCCCGGGGGATGGCCCGGACGGTGCCGTCGATGGCCGCCGCGATCTTGTTGGGGTTTTTCACCACAATTTCGTAGGCTTTTTCCTTGGGCAGGTAGCTGAACTGGGCCAGCATGTCCTCGGTGGTGCGATAGTAGAGGGGCGGCTGGAGATCGGCGTCCTTGAAGCCGTTGCCCGCCTGGAGCACCGAGCGGTAGATGGCGTCCTCCGGCTCCTGGAAGTGGACGTCCCCGGTGGCGATGACCGGCTTGTGCAGGTCCTCTCCCAGCCGGATCACCGTCCGGTTGAACTCTTTGATGGTTTCGTCGCTGGGGACCCGGCCCTCCCGGACCATATACTCGTTGTTGCCTAGGGGCTGGACTTCCAAAATGTCGTAATAGGAGGCGATCTTCTTGAGCTCCTCATAAGAGCGCCCCTCCACAATGGCCCGGTAGAGCTCCCCTGCCTCGCAGGCCGAGGTCAGCAACAGGCCCTCCCGGTATTTGTTCAAGAGGCTCCGGGGCACCCGGGGCTTTTTGAAGAAGTAGGTCACATGGGCCTCGCTGACGATCTTATAGAGGTTTTTCAGGCCCATCTGGTTTTGCACCAGGATGATGAGGTGGTAATATTTCTTTTTCAGCACTTCCCGGTTGCCGCCAAGGCCGGTGTTGATCTCGCCGGTGCGGGTGATCTGCTTTTCTTCCAGGTCCTTGAGCATGACGCAGAAGATCCGTCCCAGGGCCCCCGCGTCCTCGCAGGCCCGGTGGGCCTCGTAGTCGGGCAGTTCCAGGTGCTTGTTGATGGTCCCCTGCTTATAGTTGGAAAGCCCCGGGTACATGGTCTGGGCCATGGTCAGGGTGTCGATATAGCTCAGGTTCAGCTCGATGCCGCTGCGGCGGGCCGCCGCCTTTAAAAAGCGAATGTCGAAGGAGTTGGCGTTGTGAGCCACCAGGGTCCGCCCGCCCGCGAAATCCAAAAACATCTGCAAAGCCTCGGCCTCGCTGGGGGCGTCGGCCACCATCTCGTTGGTGATGCCGGTGAGGGCGGTGATCTTTTCGGTGATGGGCTTGCCGGGTTTGACGAAGGTGTCGAACTCCTGTACCACCTCGCCGTTCCGAATCAGCACCGCGCCGATCTCGGTGAGGTACTCCACCCCGGGGTCCAGACCGGTGGTCTCGGTGTCAAAGACGCAGAACTCCCCATCCAGGGGCACATCCTGGACACCGTAGACACAGGGGACCATGTCATCCACAAAATAGGCCTCGCAGCCGTAGATCAGCTTGAAGTCGGGGTCCTTTTTGTGGATGTCGTCGGCGGCCAGCATGGCCTCGGGGTAACCCTGGCAGACGCCGTGGTCGGTGATGGCGATGGCCGGGTGACCCATGCTGTGGGCCAGACGGACGATCCCGCCCGGGTCACAGAAGCCGTCCATGCTGGAGAGCTTGGTGTGCAGGTGGAGCTCCACCCGCTTTTCAGGGGCGTGGTCCTCCCGGCGGCGGCGCTCCACGCAGAGGACGTCGTAGGGGTAGACGATATAGTCGTGCTCGTATTTGTCGTAGGAGCAGTCGCCCCGGATCAGGAGGGTAGTCCCCTTCTTGAGGCCCTCCCACTTGGAGCAGTCCTCCCCTTCCTGGGCGCGGATCTTCAGGTTGATGGAGCCCGCATAGTCGGTGATGGAAACGGTGTAGATCTTGCGGAAGTTGCCCTTGACCTCGGTGGCGAAGACATCGCCCCAGATCATGCACTTGCCGCCCTCGCCCCCCAGATCCTTGAGGGGAGTGAGGTTCTTGGGTTTGAACATCTTGCCGTGGAAGATGGTCACCGGCTTGTCGGTCAGGTCCAGCCCCTCCACCTGGATGGCCGGGGCGCTGGCCTTGGCCTCGAACTTCACCACCGGGGGCGCGGCCTTCCGTTCCAGTTTTTCCATCAGCTGTTGCTGCTCGCCGGCGTCCGCCGCCAGGATCAGGTGAACGGCGGGTTTTACGCCGGTGTGGTCCTCGATCTTCTGGGCCAGGAGTTTGTCGAACTCCAGCTCGGTGAGGAACTTGGTGCCGGTGTGCACCCCGATGGTGATCTCCTGGCCCTCGATTTTGACGCTGCACCGGTCCAAAAACCCGTTGATGGGCACGCCGTCCCGCTTCATTTCCTCGAAAATATCCCGCAGGGCAGCTTCGTCCAGCATGGGATACCCGAAACAGTTGTGGATGCGCAGCTCGTAGCCCTCATAGTCGGGCTGCAAAGACGCCAAAAGCCGCGCACACAGGCCCTTGTCCAGCGGCGCGGCACTCTCCAATGTAAATATGACCCTCTGCTCCTGCCGCAGCATACAGGCGTGGGCCACCAGCACGCGGCCAAAACAGGCCGCAAAATCCGGGTCCGCCATGAACTGGGGCCAGAGCTGGGATACAAGTGGTTTCACAGATTGTCTCCTTTAATGCAAACCGGAGCGGACGGCAGAGCCGCCGCCCCGGCAGGTTCCTTTTTTCTCTCGCTTGATCCGGTTTTGCAGGGGTTCGGCCCCGTGCACCGTATCAGAGTTTATAGATCTCCTCCATAAACTGATCGAGGATGTTCTCCCCGGTCAGTTTGCGGACCGGCTGGCCGTGGACAAAGAGCAGGGCCTCGCCCTTGCCCCCCGCGATGCCGATGTCGGCTTCCCGGGCCTCGCCGGGGCCGTTGACCACGCAGCCCATGACGGCCACCTTGATGGATTTCTTATAGCCCCGCAGCCGCTTTTCCACCTCGTTGGCGATCTCGGTGCAGGGGTACTGGGTCCGGCCGCAGGTGGGGCAGGTGATGACCTCCGGCCCGCCCACCGGGAAGCCCACGGCCCGCAGGATGTTGAAGCCGGCTTCCACTTCTTTTTCCGGCTCGGCCGCCAGGGAGACCCGGATGGTGTCGCCGATGCCCTCCAGCAGCATCCCGCCGATGCCCATGCCGGATTTCAAAAGGCCCATCTGATAGGTGCCCGCCTCGGTGACCCCCACGTGGAGGGGGTAGTCGGTCTTTTCGCTCAGCTGGCGGTAGGCCTCCATCATCCGGGGGACGTTGGAGCTCTTGATGGAGATGACGGTATCGTAGAAATCGAACTTTTCCAGCAGCCGGACGTGGTAGAGGGCGCTCTCCACCATGGCCTCGGGCACCGCGGCGCCGTACTTGGCCAGGATGTGCTTTTCCAGGCTGCCGCCGTTGACCCCGATCCGGATGGGGATGTTATGGGCCCGGCAGGCCTCCACCACTTCTTTCACCCGGCTGTCATCCCCGATGTTGCCGGGGTTGATCCGGATCTTATCCACCCCCACGGCGGCGCAGGCCAGGGCGGCCCGGTAGTCGAAGTGGATGTCCGCCACAATGGGGATGTTCACCGCGTTTTTCACCGCCTCGATGCACTTGGCGTCCTCGGCGGTGGGGCAGGTCACCCGCAGAATCTGGCAGCCCGCGGCCTCGCACCGCTGGGCCTGGGCCACATTCCCGGCGATGTCCTCCACCGGCACGTTGAGCATGGTCTGGACGGCGATGGGGTGGTTGCCGCCGATGGTCAGGTTGCCGATTTTCACTTCCCGCTTGATTTGTCTCATGGTATTGCCCTCCTTTGGGCCTGTCAGAACCCGCCGCCAAACAGCCGCAGGATATCGTTATAGGTGGCAAAGATCATCAGCCCGAACAACAGCGCAAAGGTGGCCAGGGTCAGCGCCCCCTGCAATTTTTCGGGCACCGGGCGGCCGGTGATCCCCTGGATCAGCAAAAACACCAGCTTGCCGCCGTCCAGGGCCGGCACCGGCAGCAGATTGAAGATGCCCAGGTTGATGGTCAAAAGGGCCAGCAGTTCCAGCACATCCCCCAGCCCATAGCTGGCCGCCTGGCCGATGGCCGAGACGATGCCCACCGGGCCGGACAGGTCGTTGATGCTCTGCCGCCCCCGGGCCAGGTCGATGAGGGAGGTAAAGACGATCCGCCCATAGTACAGCTCGCTGTTCCAGGCTTCTTTCAATACGTTGAGGGGGGTCTTTTCGATGCCGTAGACCACAAAGCCGATGTCCATATAGGCCCCGTTCTCGGTCTCGCGGACGTCGAACTGCACCGCCGGCAGCTCCACCAGCGCGCCGTCCCGCCGGACGGTGATCTCCGCCTGGTGGGACTCGGTGCGGGCCAGCTCGTAGAGGATGTCGTTGGCCACAAAGCACCGCCGCCCGTTGACGGCGACGATCTCGTCCCCCGCCTCAAGGCCGGTCTGGCCGCAGAGGGCCCCCTCGTCGATGCTGTAAATCACCCGGCTGGTGATTACCTCCTGCTGGGTGGCCACCACCAGCACCAGCACCACAAAGCCCAGCACAAAGTTCATGATGGCGCCCGCCGCCATAATGGCCATCTGCTTCCAGACCGCCACCTGGTTCAGGGGAACGCCGGTGCGCAGCTCGGGGGGGATGGGGTTTTCCTCTTCTTCCTCCTCGTCCGGGTCCCCGGCGCTCTGGGCCTGCTGGCTCTCGGGGCTCACCTCGCCCTCCAGGGCCACATAGCCGCCCACCGGCAAAAGCCGGAGGCTGTACTGGGTGCCGCCCACAATCTTGCGGAACAAAAGCGGGCCCATACCGATGGCGAACTCGTTCACCTGCACCCCGCTGAGCTTCGCCACAAAGAAATGGCCGAACTCGTGGATCGCAATCACCGCGCCGAACACCAGCACCGCCGCGATCAAGGTAATCAAAACTGACATAAACTCTCCCGGTTTCTATCTGGATTTTTGGGATTTTATTTAGAGGTGGCTGCGGACGTACTCCCGGGCCATCCGGTCGCAGGCGTAGACGTCCGCCAGGGTGTAGTCCCCGCCGAAACGGTCGCTGTCCACCACCGCTTCCACCAGGCGGCCAATGTCCAAAAAGCCGATCTTATCCTGGAGGAAGAGTTTCACCGCCTCCTCGTTGGCGCCGTTGGCCGCACAGGGCCCAAGGCCCCCCTTGGCGATGGCCTTCTTGCAGGCCGCCAGGCAGCGGAAGGTCTCCTCGTCCGCCACGTCGAAGGTCAGGACTTTCAATGCGGCAAAGTCCAGCTCGGGGGCCACAGGGCCGCCCCGCTCGGGCCAGGTCAGGGCGTACTGGATGGGGATCCGCATATCGGGCACCCCCAGTTGGGCCAGGACCGAGTTGTCGCTGAACTGCACCGCCGAGTGGATGACGCTCTGGCGCTGGACCACGATCTGGATCTTCTCGGGGGGCAGCCCGAAGAGCCAGACCGCCTCGATGAGCTCCAGGCCCTTGTTCATCAGGGTAGCGCTGTCGATGGTGATCTTGGCCCCCATGTTCCAGTTGGGGTGGCGGAGGGCGTCCTCCTTCTTTTTGCCCGCCAGCTCGGGGGCCTTCATCCCAAAGAAAGGCCCGCCCGAGGCGGTCAGCAGGATCTTTTTGAGAGTTTTGGCGCTGTGGGCGTCCTGCAAACACTGGAAGATGGCCGAGTGTTCGCTGTCCACCGGCAGCAGATGGACCCCATGCCGGGCCACCGCCTGGGTCACCAGGTGGCCGCCGGTGACCAGGCTCTCCTTGTTGGCCAGGGCCAGGTCGTGGCCGCTCTCGATGGCCGCCAGGCTGGCCCCCAGCCCCGCGATGCCCACCACGCTGTTCAGGACCACGTCCGGCCCATCCAGCCCGGCCAGGGTCACCAGGCCCTCGGGGCCCCGGAGCAGCCGGGGAGCATCCGCCCGGCCCGCCAGAGCGGCGTCCACCGCTTCGGCGGCCGCCGGGTCGGTGACGCAGACGTATTTCGGGTGGAATTCCTCGATCTGCTGCAAGAGAGATTCCACCCGGCTGTGGGCCGAAAGGCCGAACACCTCATACCCCTGGGCCCGGATCACGTCCAGGCTCTGGGTGCCGATGGAACCGGTGGAACCCAGCAGGGTGATTTTCTTTGCCATAGTCCTTCCCCTTCCTGCTTTTTTCTCAGCGGTAGAACACCGCAGTAATCACCATGGTTACAAAAGGAGCGATGAACATTACACTGTCGAACCGGTCCAGGATGCCGCCATGCCCCGGGAAAATGGTGCCATAGTCCTTGATGCCGCACTGGCGCTTGACCACGCTGGCGAACAGATCGCCGTAGATGCCCAGCACTGCCGCCACAATGCCCAAAAGGGCGATGATGACGAACATGGAGACGCCGATGTTGGACTGGGTGAAGATATCCATCCGGTCCGCCGCCACCGAGTAGATAATGGTGGCCGCCACCCCAAAGACCATGGTGCCCAGCACGCCGCCGATGGCGCCTTCCACCGTCTTTTTAGGGCTGACCACCGGGCAGAGCTTGTGTTTGCCGAAGGCCCGGCCCGCAAAATAGGCGCAGGTGTCCCCGCCCCAGGCGAAACAGAGGATCAGCAGGATGAAGAAGATGGCGTCGTAGCCGTACTCCTCCACCGGCAGCAGCATCTTGAGGAAGATTAGGGAGTAAAAGCAGAACATGATGATGCCGGAAAAAAGCGCCAGGCCGCTGACTTTCTGGTAGCTGACCACGCCGTTGCGCACCACCAGGTAAATGCTGTAAAACAGCACCAGCGCAAAGGTGCCCACCATCACCAGGCCCCGGGCGTGCTCATAGTTGGAGAGCATGATCAACAGGGTGTAGGGGATCAGCACCACATAGAGGGGCCAGTCGGCTTTTTCAAACCCGAGGGCGTTGTAGACCTCGTGCATCGCCAGCAGCGAGATGCCCGCCACCACCAGATTGAACACCAGGGTGTCAAAGGTGAACAGCACCAGCACCAGGACGACGATGCCCACCAGGGCAGTAATAATTCGTGTTTTCATCGTATCTTTGTTCCCTTCTTGATGTCCCCGGCCCACAAGACCGGCCGGGGCTGACCCCGCCGCACAGAAAGCGGGGCCGCTGTCAGATGCCGCCGAACCGGCGGGACCGGCGGTTAAACTCCTCGATGGCCGCGTCCAGATCGGCCCGGGTGAAGTCGGGCCAGAGGACGTCCATCTCCACCAGCTCGGAATAAGCCGCCTGCCAGAGCATGAAGTTGGACAGCCGCTTCTCCCCGCTGGGGCGGAGGATAAAGTCCGGGTCCTTCTGGCCGCGGGTGTACATCTCGCCGGCCATCATTTCCTCGGTGATGGCCTCGGGCGCGATCTCCCCTGCGGCAGCCCGGGCCGCCAGCTTCTGGGCCGCCCGGACAATCTCCTGCCGGCCGCCGTAGTTGATGGCGATGTTCAGCACCATGCCGGTTTTGTGGGCGGTGTTCTGCTCGATCTCGTCCATCAGCTGGCGGTGACGGGGCTCCAGCTCAGAGCGGTCCCCCAGAAAGACGATCCGGTTGTTCCGGTTTTTGTAGTCGAAGGCTTTGATCAGGTATTCCCCAAACAGCCGCATGATGGCCCCCACCTCCTCGGCGGGGCGCTTCCAGTTCTCGGTGGAAAATGCGTAGAAATAGACCGACGATACCCCCAGCTCATCGCAGTAGTCGGCGATGTCCTGAAAAACGGCGGCGCCTTTTTTGTGCCCGGCGGTGCGGGGCAGGCCCCGGCGCTTGGCCCAGCGGCCGTTGCCGTCCATGATGATGCCGATGGACAGCCCCCGGGCAAAGTCATTGGTGTGTGACATGGCGGTTCTCCTCTGGTGTATATGTACAAAACTCCGGCCTTGAAAAAAATGCCGCGCACCTTTCCTTAGCGCACGGCACTTTGTCTGTTGGCGCGGGGGATCAGACGGACATGATCTCCTTCTGCTTCTCCTCGACGGTCTTATCCACCAGCTTGATATACTTGTCGGTCAGCTTCTGGACATCCTCTTCCATGGTCTTCTGGGTGTCCTCGGTCAGCTCGCCGGCCTTCTTCATGGCCTTGGCCTTATCCATCGCGTCGCGGCGGATGTTGCGGATGGCCACCTTGGCCTCCTCGCCCATCTTGGAGACGTCCTTGGCCAGCTGCTTGCGGCGCTCCTCGTTGGGGGCCGGGAAGTTCAGCCGGATGGTCTGGCCGTCGTCGATGGGGTTGATGCCGATGTCGCTGGCCTGGATGGCCTTGCTGATCGGGCGCAGCAGCGAGCGGTCCCACGGGGTAATGGTCAGCACCCGGGCCTCGGACACGGCCACCGATGCCACCTGCTGGACGGGGGTGGGGGCGCCGTAGTAGTCCACCACAACCTTATCCAGAACGGCGGGGTTGGCGCGGCCTGCGCGCACAGCGGCCAGCTCGCGGTCCAGGTGGTCCACCGCACCCTTCATCTTGTCTTCAAAAACCTTAGTGTTGCTGCTCATTGTCCTGTCTCCTGTTCTTTTATTGAAATCTTATCGGCGCACAGGCGCGGCGGCCTGTGTCATTTGCGCAGGATGTTCTATTATATACGGGCCGGGGGGCCCTTTATACCGGGGGCTCAGCCCTCGTAGACCAGAGTGCCCACAGCCTCGCCCTGGACTGCGCGGGGAATGTTGTCCGGGTCGGCCAGGTCAAACACCAGGATGGGGAGCTTGTTCTCCCGGCAGAGGGTGGCGGCGGTGCCGTCCATCACCCCCAGCTGGTCCTCCAGCACCTTGGTGAAGGTCAGGGTCTCGTACTTCTTGGCGTCGGGGTACTTGTGGGGGTCCTTGTCGTAGACGCCGTCCACCATGGTCGCCTTGAACATGATATCCGCCGAAACTTCCACAGCGCGCAGGGCGGTGGCGGTGTCGGTGGAGAAGAAGGGGTTGCCGGTGCCGCCGCCAAAGATGGCGATCTTGCCGGCAGCCATGGCCTCCAGGGCGCCGTTCCGGGTAAAGGGCTGGGCCACCTGGGGCATGGTGATGGAGGTGAACACCTCGGTGGGCACCTCCAGCTGATTCAGCTTGTCCGAGACAGCCAGCGCGTTCATGACGGTCGCCAGCATGCCGATCTTATCGGCCAGGGTGCGCTCCATCTTGCCGCTGGAACGGCCGCGCCAGAAGTTGCCGCCGCCCACCACAATGCCGATCTCTGCGCCGAGATCGTGGGCTTTCTTCACGCCGAGGCAGATTGCCTCCATGGTCGGGTCATCAAAACCGGTGCCCTTCTCGCCGCCCAGCGCCTCGCCGCTGATCTTGAGCAGGATACGGTTATATTTCAGTCCCATCTATCAATACACCACCTGTTATAAAATCTGTTGGGCTTATTGTACAATAAAACGCCCCCAAAGTAAACAGGCAAAGCGCCGCCCGGCGGCGGGGAATGGCCCTTTGCCCGGGGAAATTTCTCTTGCGGCGAGCCAGCCCGGAAGGTTTCGGGGGGCGGTTATCGGGCGGCGTCTCCCCTGCCCGGCCGGCGCAGCGCCCGCAGGGCGGCTTTCTGCCCGGGGGTGATCCGGCGGCTCTCGCAGGCTTTCTGGATGGTTTTGTTGTGGACCCAGGGGCTCAGCCGCCCCTCAGCCAGGTAGGGCCAGACGGCTTCGGGCTGTTTGGCCAGGGCGGTGGCGAAATACCAAGCGATCATCATCTGGATATAGTATTCCTCCGACTGGACCGCCGCAACCAGCGCCGGATACTCGGGGCAAAAATCCTCGTCCAGAAAGTGCTGCATCAGCATCCCGATGCCATAGCGGACGGTGTAGGTCTGGTCCGAGGCCAGCCACCGGCGGATGGCGGGCAGCAGCCGGGCTTTCTCCCGCCGGAACACCGGCGGGGACATGCTGTCGCAGGTGGCCCAGTTGTCCACATAGGGCAGAAAGGCCTCCACCCCCGCCAGGGCGGCATCGAAATCCTTCTCCCGCTCCAGCAGAAAGGCGTGGAGGTTATTCTCTTCATAGTATGTATGGGGCAGCGCCCGGCAGAATTCCTCTGCCTCGGGGCTGCCCGCCAGGCTGCGGGCCAGCTGCCGCAGGATCGGCGTGCGCACCCCGATCACCCGCTGGGGCGGGAGGGTGGGGATCAATTTGCTCTGGAAGGCCTGATAGCCCGGGTCTTGCAGCGCCAGCAGCCGGGCGGTGATGGGGCTTTGATCTTGGGTCATGGGGTCGGCTCCTTTCTTATGGTAAGCGGGGCGCCAAAAGGCTCTTGGACAAAAAGCGCCCGTTTTCCCTCTGGACATTCCGCCGGGGGTGTGGTATAATATCTTTCGCAAATGCGGGTATAGTACATCGGCTAGTATAACAGCCTTCCAAGCTGTGGAGGTCGGTTCGATTCCGATTACCCGCTCCAAACATAAGCCGCCTGAAGACGTAGGTTTTCAGGCGGCTTTCTTTTTGCCATGCCGCATTTTGTAACCCACTTGTAACGGATCGGATTTTCGTATGCAAGATCGTTATTTTTTCTCCAAACCCTCCTCAAAATGTCTTTTAAATGCGTACAGCGCGCAAAAAATCAATTGATTTTTTAATCCAGAAGTGTAGAATATGGCCAGTTTGACTTTTTTATAACTAAGAAGGACATCTCGTTATGTCTAATTTTGAATCCCGCAGAAAGTTCCTGAAGCAGACCGGTCTGTCCCTGAGCGGCCTGGCCCTTTTCGGCCTGGCCGGCTGTTCTCAGTCTGCGGCCAGTTCCACCGCCGCCTCGGTTGCAGCATCCTCTGAGGCTGCTGCCTCTGCTGCTCCTGTGGAAGCTGAGATCCCGGCTCATCCCTATCCGTCCTGTGAGTTCGACCTGGACCGCGTGGAGCAGCTGGGCTATGAGAGCTTCCAGCAGAACGGCTGCTGCTTCGGCGTGGCCAACGCTCTGCTGACCGAGCTGAAGGAGAAGGTCGGCTTCCCCTACACCGCCATCCCCGCCGAGATGTTCATCAACGGCAAGGCCGGTTACGGTGCCGGCACCCTCTGCGGCTCTCTGGGCGGTGCATCGGCCATCATCGGCCTGATGTGCGAGCCCGCGGATGCTTCTGCCATCACCAAGGAGCTGTTCAGCTGGTACACCTCCACCAACCTGCCCATCTACCAGCCCGAGATCCAGACCGACGTCTCCACCGTCGCCAAGACCGTGAACTGCGCTGACAGCGTCACCGCCTTTATGACGGCTGCCGGCATCGCCGAGATGAGCGATCCCCGCCGTCTGGCCCGCTGCGGCGGTGTCACCGCCGACGTGGCCAAGAAAACCGCCGAGCTGCTGAACATCCACTTCGGCTACATGGAGGCCGCCCCGGTTGAGAACACCGTCGAGGAGACTCTGGCCGACAACGAGTACATCGGCGAGGGCAACGGCTTTGGCGGCCCCATCAAGGTCAAGGTCACCATGGACGGCGACAAGATCAGCAAGATCGAGGTTCTGTCCCACAGCGAGACCGCCGGTGTCTGCGATCCCGCCTTTGAGACCATTCCCGATGCCATCATCAAGGCCCAGTCCACCGAGGTGGATGCAGCCGCTGGCGCAACCTTCTCCAGCAAGGGCATCATCGAGGCTGTGAACGACGCCCTCTCCAAGGTGGTCAAGTAATCGCCCGCCCCTTTTCTCCCAAGAAAGAACAATCCGCATCTCTCCTGAGCCGTCCGGCCGGAGGGATGCGGATTTTTTTGATAAAACCGGCCGGCTTTTCTTTATAGGTATAAAAAGGCAAAACCGGCCGTTCGCTGGTAACTCAGCGGTCCCACTTCTCGCACAGGGCGGTGATCTGGTCGGCGAACTTGGCCAGGTCCTTGTTGGCGCCGCCCCGGTTGTGCTCGATGACCTGCATCAGGCGGCGGCCCGCGTTGACCAGCCGCTGGAACACCGTCTCGGACCGGGTGAGGGGCACCGACGGAGCACGGTGGGTGATCCGGGTGCGGTTGCCCTCTTCCAGGCAGACCTCACCGTCTGCACCCAGAGCCCACTCGGCGCCGTTGTAGGGCGCGCAGGCCGTGAAGCCCCGCTGCTGCAAGGTCTCGACGAAATTGTTCTCCACCTCGTCGTCGCCGTGGACCACAAACACCCGCCGGGGCTTGGGGTCGAAGGATTCCACCCACCGCAGCAGGCCGTTGACGTCGGCGTGGCCGGACAGGCCGGTCATCTGGCAGATCTCGGCCTGGACGTCGATCTCCTCCCCGAACAGCTTGACCTGGGCGGCCCCTTCCAGCAGGGTACGGCCCAGAGAACCCACCGCCTGGTAGCCCACAAAGAGGATGGAGCACTCCTTCCGCCAGAGGTTATGCTTCAGGTGGTGGCGGATGCGGCCCGCGTCGCACATGCCGCTGGCCGAAAGGATCACCTTGGGGGTCATATCGCTGTTGATGATCCGGGACTCCTCGCTGGTCACGCTGACCCGCAGCCCCGGGAAGCTGATGGGGTCGTCCCCCGAATCCAGAACCGCCCGGGTCTCGGCGTCGAAGCAGTCCTCGGAGCAGTTGCGGAAGATGTGGGTGGCCTCAATGGCCAGGGGGCTGTCGATGTACACCGGGAAATTGTGGTGGCCCTTGACCAGGCCCTTTTCCTTGATTTCCCGGATGAAATAGAGCAGCTCCTGGGTGCGGCCCACGGCGAAGCTGGGGATCACCACGTTGCCGCCCCGGTCAAAGGTGCGCTGCAAGACCGCCGTCAGCTCGGCGATGTAATCCGGCCGGGGCGGATGCTCCCGGTCGCCGTAGGTGGACTCCATCACCACATAGTCGGCCTCGGAGAGATAGGTGGGGTCCTTGAGGATGGGCTGGTTCAAGTTGCCGATATCTCCTGAAAAGACCAGCTTGGTGGTCTGGCCCCTCTCGGTGACCCAGACCTCGATGCTGGCCGAACCCAGCAGGTGGCCCACGTCGGTGAACCGCACTTCCAGCCCCGGGGCGATCTCCCGCCGCTGGTTGTACTCCACCCCCACGAACAATTCCATGGCGGCCTCGGCGTCGGCGATGGTGTAATCCGGCTCGATCAGGGGCGCACCGGCCCGGCGGGCCTTGCGGTTTTTCCACTCGGCCTCGCTCTCCTGGATGTGGGCCGAGTCCCGCAGCATGATGCTGCACAGCTGACGGGTGGGCCGGGTGGCATAGATCCTGCCGTGGAAACCCTGCTTCACCAGCAGGGGCAGATGGCCGGTGTGATCGATGTGGGCGTGGGTGACCAGTACGCCGTCGATTTCCCCCGGGGCCACCGGCAGGGGCTGGTTTTCGTAGTTGTCCTTGCCCTGCTCCATGCCGCAGTCGATCAAAAAGCGCAGGCCCGCGGTTTCCAGCAGGGTACAGCTGCCGGTGACCTCGTGGTTGGCGCCTAAAAAGGTCAGCTTCATAATCTGTTGCACCTCCATCTGCCGCCCGGCGGCGCCAAAGGGCCCGCCGGGGGAATTTCTGACCCCAGTATATCATACTTTCAGGCGGTCAAATCGCCGAAAGAGCGGAAAAATTTTTATACAATCTTGACAAACCCCCAGGGAATGATTTAAACTAAATCAGTTGTTATACAGTTCTATTCTCAGCCGACGAATAGATGGGAAAATAGAAAGGTTGAATTTTATGGTTCGTAACGATTTGCGCAACGTAGCCATCATCGCCCACGTTGACCACGGCAAGACCACCCTGGTGGACGCGATGCTCCGCCAGAGCGGCGCGTTCCGTGATAACCAGGTGGTGGCTGAGCGCGTCATGGATAGCGGCGATATCGAGCGTGAGCGCGGCATCACCATTCTGGCCAAGAACTGCTCCTGCACCTACAAGGGCGTCAAGATCAACATCGTGGACACCCCGGGCCACGCCGACTTTGGCGGCGAGGTGGAGCGTGTTCTGAAGATGGTCAACGGCGTTCTGCTGCTGGTGGACGCCGCCGAGGGTTGCATGCCCCAGACCCGTTTCGTGCTCCAGAAAGCCCTCCAGCAGAATCTGAGCCTGGTGGTGGCCATCAACAAGATCGACCGCCCCGACGCCCGGATCAAAGAGGTCATCGACGAGGTTCTCTATCTGCTGATGGACCTGGGCGCCTCGAACGAGCAGCTGGACTGCCCCATGCTGTTCTGCTGCGGCCGCGCCGGCACCGCCAGCCTGGACCCCGATGTGCCCGGCACTGACCTGGCCCCCCTGTTTGACACCCTGCTGAGCGCCGTCCGTCCCCCCGAGGGCGACCCCGACGCACCTTTCCAGATGCTCTGCTCCTCGGTGGACTACAACGACTTTGTGGGCCGCATCGGCATTGGCCGGATTCAGAACGGCACCTGCAAGGTGGGCGACGAGGTGCAGGTCTGCGACTGGCACAACCCCGATCTGAAGATGAAGGGCCGCCTGACCAAGCTCTACGACTTCCAGGCCAACGGCCGCGTCCCCTGCGACAGCATTACTGCCGGCGACATCGTGGCCTTCTCGGGCCTGCCCGATGTGACCATCGGCAACACCCTCTGCTCCCCCGCCAAGGTGGAGCCTCTGCCCTTCCTGAAGATCAACGACCCCACCGTCGAGATGACCTTCTCGGTCAACGACAGCCCCCTGGCCGGCCGTGAGGGCAAGTACGTCACCAGCCGCCAGATTCGCGACCGGCTCCAGAAGGAGCTGCTGAAGGACGTGGCGCTGAAGGTGGAGGACTCCGCCACCACCGATTCTTTCCGGGTCATGGGCCGCGGCGAGATGCACCTGTCTATCCTGATCGAGACCATGCGCCGCGAAGGCTACGAGCTGCAGGTTTCTCCCCCCCACGTCCTGACCAAGGTCATCGACGGCAAGACCTACGAGCCCATGGAGCAGGTGGTCATCGACGTGCCCACCCAGTACCAGGGCGCGGTCATGACCGGTCTGGGCCAGCGCAAGGCCATCCTCCAGCAGATGGACGCTCTGGGCGATACCCGGGTCCGTCTGGTGTTCCGGATGCCCAGCCGCGGCCTGTTCGGCTACCGCAACCAGTTCCTGACCGACACCCACGGCGAGGGCGTCATCAACCAGATCTTTGACGGTTACGACGTCTGGGCCGGCATGATCGCCAACCGCTCCACCGGTTCTCTGGTGAGCTTCGAGACCGGCGAGTCGGTCACCTACGGCCTGTTCAACGCCCAGCAGCGCGGTACCCTGCTGATCGGCCCCGGCGAGAAGGTCTACGAGGGCATGGTCATCGGCTACACCCCCACCGGTGAGGATGTGGACGTCAACATCTGCAAGACCAAGCACCTGACCAACACCCGCGCTTCCGGCTCGGACGATGCGCTCCACCTGGTGCCCATCAGCCGGCTGAGCCTGGAGGGGTGCCTTGAGTTCCTGGCCCCGGACGAGCTGCTGGAGGTCACCCCCAAGAGCCTGCGCATCCGCAAGCAGATCCTGAACCACGAGCAGCGGATGAAGGCCCGCAGCAAGAACAAGTAAAAAGATTCCATATACAAAGAGCCGCCAGGTTCCCCGCAGAAGGGAGCCCGGCGGCTTTTCTTTTTGTACAGCAGCCGAAAACAGCTCTATCTAACGCCACCCCCGGTCATCCCCCCGTGGACAGAAAGCAGAGCCTAAAGGCTAGAATGGGGGGTATGGGGGCGATAGCCCCCATACATCTAAGAGGGCGGGTGGGTGGGTTTTAAATAATCATTTTGCGTAGTCGCTGCCCGCGGTCCAAGGACTATCGGCCGAATAGAGGGTATGGCTCCGCAGATAGTTGACCCAGGCGCCGTAGCCGTTGCCCGCCGACAGGTGAACCCCATCCGGCGCGGCGCAGACCTCTTTCAGGTTGCCCTGGGCGTCGGCCAGGGTCTCCCACAGGTCGAGATAGACACAGCCCTTGGAGTCGGCCAGCTGGGCCAGCTGCTCATTCACCGCCCGCAGGCGGTCGCTGGCCAGGCCCGGCTTCTCGGCGGCAGCCTCCGGCCGCACCGGCGGGATGGACTGGACGTAGATCACACAGTCTTCCCCCAGGGCCGCCCGCAGTTCGTCCAGCATCATGCCGTAGTAGGCCAGGAACTTTTCCTCCGCGCCCACGGTGGTCAGGGTGTTGGTGCCCAGCAGGATATACAGCTTTTTGGGCTGGGCGGCGGCCAGCACATCCAGCGCCACCTCCTGCCCCCGGGTGGGATGGGTAACGGCGCTCCGGTTGGCGATGGCATCCGGCCCGACGCCGATGTAGCCGCAGATCAGCGCCCCCGAGAGGTTGATGCTGTAATCCTCAAAGCCCACCGTCAGACTGTCGCCCAAAAAGGCCGCGTCGGCAAAATAGCTCAGATCCACCTGGCCGCAGGCGGGCTGGCGAATCACGCTGCTGTCATAGGCCAGCACACTGTATCCCCCGGCGGTCTGCTGCACCGGCCCAAAGACCCCGGCCTCCACGCCGCTGCCCGAGGACGACCCGCCGCCCTGCATGGGCAGCGGCGCCAGGATGCCCTCCACCACCCCGCTGGGGGTGTAAACCGGGGGCGCGGCCTCCTGGGCCTGGCCCCCCTCCAGAATGGCCGTAATGGCCAGGGATACCACCAGGATGCCGGCGATGCAGCCCGCCACCCGCAGTTTTTTATAAATGCTCCCCTGCCGCGGCCGGCGGCGGGAGGAGCGGTAATCCTGAGAAATGCCCATTGTCTGTTTAAAATCTCCCTGTGTTCAGTCTCCGGCCCGCCCCGCAAACGCCGCCGGACGGGTGTACCCCGATTCTATCATATTTTCCCCCCTGCTGCAACCGATTGGGGGTTGCATACAAGGGCCGAAACAGGTACAATAAATTTGGTATGGCTTTTTACAGTGTTCCCTGAAATTCAGCGGTTTTCGATTCGGTTTTTCCCCGGCCGTGCCGGTATGTTTTTTCAGGATGAGAAGGAGGTTTTTTCCCATGGCGAAAAATGTAATTGTCGGCCAGAGCGGCGGCCCCACTGCGGTGATCAACTCGAGTCTTGCCGGCGTCTACAAGACGGCCCGCAGCCTGGGGGCCGATACGGTCTACGGCATGAAATACGGCATCGAGGGTCTGCTCAAAGAAGAGATGGTGGACCTGGATGAGCTTCTGGACGACCGGATGAGCATTGAACTGCTCAAGCGCACCCCCTCCAGCTATCTGGGCAGCTGCCGCTACAAGCTGCCCGACCCCGACACCGACAGCGCCCCCTTTGTCAAGCTGTTCAACCTGTTTGACAAATACGACATCTGCGCCGTGTTCTACATCGGCGGCAACGACTCCATGGATACCATCGCCAAGCTCAGCCGCTATGCGGCCCGGGTGGGCAGCAGCGTCCGGTTCATCGGCGTGCCCAAGACCATCGACAACGACCTCTGCCTGACCGACCACACCCCCGGTTACGGCTCGGCGGCCAAATATATCGCCACCATCCTGAAAGAGGTCATCCGGGATTCCTCGGTCTACAACCTGCGGAGCGTCACGGTGGCCGAGATCATGGGCCGCCACGCGGGCTGGCTGGCAGGCGCCGCCTGCCTGGCGGCGGGCGAGGACTGCGAGGGCCCCGACCTGATCCTGCTGCCCGAGGTGCCCTTTGACGAAGAGAAATTCCTGGCCCGGGTGGACGAGCTGCAGCAGCGCAAGCCCAATGTGATTATTGCCGCCAGCGAGGGCGTCAAAACCGCCGGCGGAGTCTACCTCTGCGACCTGGTCTCCACCGCAGGCCAGCTGGACGCTTTCGGCCACAAAGCCGTCCTCAGCGGCACCAGCCGGTATCTCTCCGAGCTGATCCACAAGCGGCTGAACTGCAAGAGCCGGGCCATTGAGTTCTCCACCCTCCAGCGGTGCGCCAGCCACCTGGCCAGCCGCACCGACGTCACCGAGGCTTACGCCGCCGGCGGCGCAGCCGCTGCGGCAGCCTTCGCGGGGGAGACCGGCCGGATGATCGCCCTCAAGCGGATCGGCAACACCCCCTATCAGTGCATCACCGAGTCGGTGGACGTCCAGCAGGTGGCCAACCTGGAAAAGAAGGTCCCCCTGGATTGGATCGCCCCCGACGGGATGCACGTCACTGCCGCCTTTGAGGAGTACGCCCGTCCCCTGATCCTGGACGAGCTGACCCCCATCTACGTCAACGGCACCCCCCGGCACGTCCATCTGTAAGTTTGTGATGTTCTCTCCCCTGCCCTTTCCGGGCGGGGGATTTTTGTTTGTGCTGAAACATAAAATCCCCTGGCAGAGTTGCGCTTGTGCGGCTCCGTCAGGGGGTTGAGGCTGTAAGATGTTTTATTATACGGTCATGGGCTCCCGGCCGGCCTGGTGGTCCAGCTGGGGTGCGCCGCCCGCGATCTGCTCCGCCGTCAGGGGGGCAGCCTCGGCCGGATTGGTCAGCCGCTCTTTGGCCACCGCCAGCATCAGCTTGATCCGGTTTTCCTGGTTGACCTTGGTGGCGCTGGGGTCGTAGTCGATGGGGGTGATGTTGGCCGCCGGGTACATGGCCCGGATCTTGTTGATCATCCCCTTGCCCACGATGTGGTTGGGCAGGCAGCCAAAGGGCTGGGCGCAGACGATGTTGCCGTAGCCGCCCTGGACCAGCTCGATCATCTCGGCGGTCAAAAGCCAGCCCTCGCCCATCTTGGCGCCCAGAGAGATCACACCTTTGGGCTTTTCGATCAGCTCCTTAAAGGGCCCCGGGGCGTAGAAGCCCGCGTCGGCGGTGGCTTTCAGCATGGCCCGCTCGATGCCGTCCAGGTAGTTCAGCAGCTGGTCGGTCACCAGCTTGGTGGTCAGCTTGCCGCCGTAGAGGGTGTGGTCCTCGCCCATGTTGAAGATGCAGTACTGGCAGAAGCCCATCAGACCGGGGAAGTTGACCTCGCAGTCCTGGCTCTCCAAAAACTTCTGCAAATCGTTGTTGCCCAGGGGGCTGTATTTGACGTAGATCTCGCCCACGACGCCCACCTTGACCTTGGGCACCCGGGTTACCGGAATGGTGGCGAATTCCTTGGCGATCAGGGGGAAGGTGTGCTTCATCTCCCGGGCGGTATAGCCCTTGTCGGCCAGGATCACCCGGCCCAGCCGCTCCACCCAGCGGTCCACCATCCGGTCAGCCGCACCGGGCTCGTTCTCGTAAGGGGCGATCTGGTTGCGCAGGGCCGACAGCATATCCCCGTAGAAGATGCAGGCCACCGCACGGCGGGCCAGGGGCAGGGTCATCTGGAAACCGCTGTCCTTTTCCAGGCCCGAGAAGTTCAGGCTGGCCACCGGGATCTGGGGGTAGCCCGCCTTGACCAGGGCCTTGCGCAGCAGGTGGATGTAGTTGGAAGCCCGGCAGCCGCCGCCCGTCTGGGTGATCAGCAGGGCGGTGTGGTCCAGGTCGTATTTGCCGCTGTTCAGGGCGTCCAAAAACTGGCCGATGACCAGCAGCGCCGGGTAACAGGTGTCGTTGTGGACGTATTTCAGCCCCAGCTGGGCCACGGCGCTGCCGCAGTTGCCCAGGATCTCGCACTTATAGCCGTCGAACTCCAGCGCGTACTTCAAAAGCCGGAACTGGGTCACCGCCATGTTGGGGATCAGAATGGTGTGGGTGCGCTTCATCTCCGGGGTAAATTTGGGATATTGGTATTCCACGGTTTGCCTCCTATGTATCTCAGGCGTTGGTTGCCTGGCCCGCCTGCTCCCGCTTGAGCTCGTCCTTCTCGTCCAGGGCTGCGAACAGGCTGCGCAGGCGGATGTTCACCGCGCCCAGGTTGGTGATCTCGTCGATCTTGAGCTGGGTGTAGAGCTTGCCGCCCTCCTGCAGGATCTCCCGGGTCTCGTCGGTGGTGATGGCGTCCACGCCGCAGCCGAAGGACACCAGCTGCACCAGGTCCATATCCGGCTGGGTGGTGCAGTACTTGGCCGCCGCATACAGGCGGCTGTGGTAGGTCCACTGGTTCAGCACGCTGGTGGGGAACTTCTCCACCCGGTCGGAGATGCTGTCCTCGGTGACGACGGCTGCCCCGTGGCGGGTGATCAGCCGGTCGATGCCGTGGTTGACCTCCGGGTCCACATGGTAGGGCCGGCCCGCCAGGACGATGATCCGCTTGCCCTGCCGCCGGGCCTCGTCGATGATCTCGGCGCCCTTGGCCCGGATCTGGGCCATATGCCGGGCGTGCTCGGCGTAAGCGGCGTCGGCGGCCGCCTGCACTTCCTTCTGGCTGATGCCGCCGAAGTACTTGGGCAGGATCTCCTTGGCCATCTTATGCACAAAGTCCTTGGGCCGATGCACGCCCACATAGTCGCAGATGAACTTTTTGCCCGCCAGCTCGGGGCAGTTGCCCGCCAGAACCTCGGGATAATAGGCCACCACCGGGCAGTTGTAGTGGTTGTCCCCCAGCCCCTCGTCGAAGTTGTAGGTCAGGCAGGGGTAGAAGATGGCGTCCAGCTGCATCTCGCTCAGGGCCTTGATGTGGCCGTGGCTGAGCTTTGCCGGGAAACAGGCGGTGTCGCTGGGGATGGTGGCCTGGCCCGCCAGATAGAGCCCCCGGCTGGACACCGGGCTGACGTGGACCGCAAAGCCCAGGCTGGTCCAGAAGGCGTGCCAGAAGGGCAGCATCTCGTAGAAGTTGAGGCAGAGGGGGATGCCGATGGACCCCCGCTTGCCCGGCACCGGCTTATAGCTGGCCAGCAGCTCCTGCTTGTAGGCGTAGAGGTTGAGGGAGTTGTCCTCCCCCTTGCCGGTGACGGGCTTGTCGCACCGGTTGCCCGAAATGTACTTGCGCCCGTCGGCGAAGGTGCTGACGGTCAGCTGGCAGTGGTTGCCGCAGCCGCCGCACTTGACGCTGACCACCTTCTGCTCAAAGTCCTTGAGCTCCTGTTCGGTCATGATGGAGGAGGGTTTGCCGGTCAGGCGGCTCTGGCGCTGGCCGTAGAGGGCCGCGCCATAGGCGCCCATCAGGCCCGCGATGTCCGGGCGGATGACCTCCACCCCCATCTCCTTCTCGAAAGCGCGAAGGACGGCCTCGTTGTAGAAGGTGCCGCCCTGGACCACGATCCGGCGGCCCAGCTCCTCGGGGCTGGAAGCACGGATGACCTTGTACAGGGCGTTTTTCACTACGCTGATGGACAGGCCGGCGCTGATGTTCTCGATGCTGGCGCCGTCCTTCTGGGCCTGCTTGACCGAGCTGTTCATAAAGACGGTGCACCGGCTGCCCAGATCCACCGGGCGGTCGGCGAAGAGACCCAGGGCCGCAAACTCCTTGACGTCATAGCCCAGCGCCTGGGCGAAGGTCTGCAAAAAGCTGCCGCAGCCCGAAGAACAGGCCTCGTTCAGGAAGATGTTGCTGATGGCGCCGTCCTCGATCTTGAAGCACTTCATATCCTGGCCGCCGATGTCGATGATGAAATCCACATCCGGCATGAAGTATTTGGCCGCAGTAAAGTGGGCCACCGTCTCCACCAGGCCGTAGTCGCAGCGGAAGGCGTTCTTCACCAGATCCTCGCCGTAGCCGGTGGTGGTGACGCTGGCAATCTGCAAATTGGGGTGGCGGCTGTAAATCTTGAGCAGCTGCTCCCGGATCAGGGGCAGCGGGTTGCCCAGGTTGGGCTGGTAGTTGGTGTAGAGGATCCGGCTCTCCTCGTCCACCACCACCAGCTTAACGGTGGTGGAACCCGAGTCGATGCCGATGTGCACCGGGCCGCAGTGGGCGCCGAAGGGCACGCAGGGCACGCTGTGGGCCAGGTGCCGGGCGTGGAACGCCTCGTACTCCTCCTTGTTGGCGAAGAGGGGCGGCTCGCTGGCATAGGTGGCGGTGGCGGCGTAGCGGTCCAGGGCGGCGGCCACCTCCGAGAGGTTAAACGCCTTGTCCGCATAGAGGGCCGCGCCCAGCGCCACATAGAGTAGGCTGTTCTCGGGGCAGGTGCCCGTCACCCCCAGCGCCTCGTCGAAGCTCTTGCGGAGCACCGAGCTGAAGGTCAGCGGCCCGCCCAGATACAGGATGTTGCCCTGGATGGGGCGGCCCTGGGCCAGGCCCGCGATGGTCTGGCTGACCACCGCTTTATAAATACTGGCGGCGATGTCCTCGGCCCGGGCGCCCTGGTTGATCAGGGGCTGGACGTCGCTCTTGGCGAACACGCCGCACCGGGAGGCGATGGTGTAGGTCCGCTGGGCTTTTTCGGCGGCGGCGTTCATCTCGTCGGCCCCCATCTTGAGCAGGGTGGCCATCTGGTCGATGAAGGCGCCGGTGCCGCCGGCACAGCTGCCGTTCATCCGCACCTCGGTGCCGTTTGTCAAAAAGAGGATCTTGGCGTCCTCGCCGCCCAGCTCGATGACGCAGTCGGTCTGGGGCACAAACCGCTTGACCGCCACCCGGGTGGAGAACACCTCCTGCACAAAGGGCACGCCGCAGCTGTCCGCCAGGCCCATGCCCGCCGAGCCCGAAATGCTCAGCAGCGCCTCCTGGCCGTGGAGCTGCTCGGCGTCGATCCGGCGCAGAAGCTCCTGCGCCTTTTCCAGAATATGGCTGTAATGCCGCTCGTAGGTCGAGTATATAAGGCTGTCGTGTTCATCCAGCACGGCGCATTTGATGGTCGTGCTGCCGATATCAAGACCAACTCTCAATGTTTTGTCCTCCTGATTCGACTTGCGCTTGGGGTACGCTCCGATTAATTTTTATGCGGTTTTAATTTGTTAGATAACAAACAGGTTAGTCCTTCCATAGACGGTTTAATTATACTTCAATTTGATGAAAGATTCAATCCGACGCCCCGAATTTGCTCGAAAGAGATAAGAATTTGCCCCAGGCGAGAAAAATATTTTGTGCAGAAAGCTAGACGCAGCATCGTGATTCTTTTTCCCGCCGCGCCATCAGCCGCTCCGGGCCCAGGCGTTGCGGCGGCCGCAAAGAAGCCCAAAACCGGGCCAGCGACACATTTTGACGCATTTTTGGCATTGCATCCGACCGTATTTCACTTTAAAATAGAACAAGCAGAATGTGAAAAAAAGTGCAATGGCGGATTTCTATAAATATTTGGTGGGAGGAGACCGAAACATGACAGAAATATTTGCACCTTTGTTCCGACATTTTTCAGCGATCGAAGAACTACAAAAGCCCTATACTCTGATCTATGCCATGGAGCCCGGCGACAAGGCCTGTCAGCTGACGGTCTGCCGCACCGGCTGCAATGGGTGCTGTGACAGCCTGCTGCTGGGCCAGCCGCCCCAACGCTGTTACTCTCTGCTGCGGTATCTGTACGAAAACGGCGTCCAGCCCGAAGTCTGGCGGGACATCATCACTGAATTTTATACCCCGGAGGACGAAAACGGGAAAGGCGGCGTTATATGTGAAAGGTAATCAACATGAGCCCGGGCTGCGGATCGCCATGGCCAGCTACGATATCCGTGAACTCCGGGTTCATCTGAACTACCTTGCCCAGCAAGACGGCTTCGCTCTGTGCCAGAGCTACCGATGCGGCAGTGAGCTCCTGGAGGCACTGGAGGCGGGCCGGGCCTACGACATCATTTTGTTGGACGAACAGCTGGCCGATATGACCGCCTCGGATTTCGTGGTATTGCTCAACCGCTGCCGGCTGCCCTGTACCCCGCTGGTGGTCCTGCTTTCCAGCTGGGGCCAGACGGAAAATTCCGGTGCGGGGTTGCATCCGGCGGCAAACTATTGTATTATGAACCCATACAGTCTGAGTTCTTTGTCCCACGGGCTGCGGATGCTCTACGGCCTGACTGCCGGGCAGACGGCGCTGCTGTGTGCCAAACTGTACAACATCTGGGGCGCCCGGACGGGGGATGTCAGCTGTGACTACCTGACCGAAGCGGTGAAGATCGTCCTGAAATCGGAGCGCAAAATGGCGATCCGCAAGGAGATTCTGCAGCAGGTCGGCGAGCGGCACAATGTCTCGATCTCTGCGGTGGACAGCGGCATCCGCCGGATGATCGAATGGCTGGACGAACAAAACACGCCGGAGTGGCAGGCCTTTAAGGCGGCCCACGGCTTTACCCATAAAAAGCTCACCACAGGCAAATTCATCTATGCAGTCAAAGCGCAACTGCTCCAGCAGCGGGCCGGAGCGGCGGCGGAAGGAGGGTCGTGCAGGGATGAGCAGTCTTCCGAATCCGTATACAGCAGCCTCTGAGGTGTTGTGGGAGGATTTCCCCCGCAAACAGTTCTCAGAGGAGTGTTTTCGCGCCCTGAACCTGATCGACCGGAACCGGGAATACCTGGAGAGCCTGCCCCAGGCGAACGGCGAGGATGAACGCGCCGCCCAGGCCCTTTCGGACATTGCGGTGGCCTCGGGCCGGCTGGAGCGCACCCTCACCGACATGATGGCCCTGATCCGCTGTATCCAGGGCAACGAGCCCCCCATTTGGGAGCTGGTGGATTTGTGCGCCCTCCTGCGGGGTCTGTGCGCCGGTCAGGAACAGATCCGCCGGGCCATTGGCGTCACCCTGACCCTCGAATGTGACGCGGACGGCTGCTGTGTCTACGGAGACCGGGGCTTTTTGGAGCAAATTTGTCTGCACCTGCTCTCCAACGCGCTGCGCGCCTGCCGGGAGGGCGGGCACGTTTGGGTTGTGCTGGAGCCGGGCCGCTCCCAGGACGATTGTCCTGTGCTGCGGGTTCTGGACGACGGCTGCGGTCTGCCGGACGAGGAACGGGACAACCTGCGGGAGAACCGCACCCATTTTCTGGGCGGGACCCAGAGCGGGCTTTTGCTCTGCCGGGAATACTGCCGGCTGCTGGGCTGGGAGCTGGAGCTGAACGCCCGGCCCGAGGGCGGCACCGAAGCGGTGGTAAAGATGCTGCCGGGCAAACGTCCCCTGGGCAGTACCATCCTGCGCTCGGAGAACACCTGGGACAAATTGCAGCAGGAGTACCGGCTGCAGCGCCTGGTGGCCCGCGAGCTGAACTGCATCCCCGGCCTCGAGACCGTAGATTTTGAGCGTTGAGCCGCCGCAGGGGCCGTTTTTTCCGCCCCTATCCCCTTTAAGAAAGCACTTGACAAACGCCCCAAAACGCGGTATATTGGTTGAGTCGCAAGGCGAAATATGGGCCTGTAGCTCAGTTGGGAGTGCATTCGATCCTTGAATCAGCCCCCTGCCCTTGTGGCCTGTATCTCAATTCCTCAAGCATTTGTCAAAATGTCATTTTTATGGGCCTATAGCTCAGCTGGGAGAGCGTACGGTTCGCATCCGTAAGGTCGTCGGTTCGATCCCGATTAGGTCCACCAAACTGCCGCAGCGTTTTTTGGCGCTGCGGCTTATTTTTTTGCGTTTTTCAGGAACAAATTAGTTACTGTATGTCACTGAAGCGCGAACGAGGTTCCTCGGCAAAATGTTCAAAGGTTGATCTGCATTTTCGTCTATTACGACGATGCTGGCATTCGAGCTACCGGACAAATTTTCAGGGGCTGGTTTAAGGTCCATCTGCCCCGTTTTTTTCGTGCTTCCGGCCATCGAATGAGCCTTATATTCCTCGAGTTCTTCCAGCGACACATTCAGGACGATATCAACTTCATAATTTCGCCCCACCCGGACTTCTTTGATGAACTGATGCAGGATCGCCTGCCGTTCATTGAAGTCCGCATTGTCATAAACATTTGCCCAGGTGAAAAGGTCGCTGCATTCCCGCTGCATTTTTTTGGCAGCTTCCTCCACCTCCTTCTGTTCCTGTGTTGCTTTCTGGAGTGCATCTCCAGCCCGGAGGACCGCTTCCTTGTTTTCAGCGACCAGATCAGCCAGCATATCACGGTCAAGGCCGCTCTTGCCCTGGATCACGCGAAGGGTTTCTTCTTTCAGAACATCCTGTTCCTGCCGCTTTGTCTCAAGCTCCCTTTCAAGCTGTTGGATCTGCTTTTGGATTCGATTCAGCTCTTTGCTTCGCATTTCTTCCAGGAGCTTTTGCTTGGAACACTCCCGAATCTCTGCGAACTTCATCCGAACAACGCTCTCTACGATGTTGTCCACGGTGATCACACCATAGCCAGACTGACCGTCGCACTGGCCAGGATGGCGGACATTGTAATTGCAGCTGTACCGGATGCGCTTTTCCCTCGTCACAGTACCATCGGCGCGGATGCGCTTCCGGACACCGCTGGCAAGACTCAACCGGTTTCCGCAGTGAGCGCAGAAGACAATACCACACAAAAGTGCCTGGGAACTGTAGCTGAGGGGATTTGCGCCTCTTTCCCGCTTCCGGGCATGACGCGCTTCCTGCGCCCGCTCGAACAGATCAGGATCAATGATTTGCAGTTCTGGGCAATGGGTTTCTACGTTTCCATTGATGAGGTATCCGGTGTAGCTCTTGTTCTTGATCATCCGAACATAATTCTCCCGTTATTTTTGTAATGCAGATACTCGACTTCGAAACACTGGGCGGTCCACGGCACTTTAACTTTAAAAGCACGAAAGCGCCAATCTCCCAAAACGGGAAACTGGCGCAGCATAAGATATCAGCATTATAAAAGACATTAAACCAGAACGATTGTGCCGGTCCAACTACAGTCTGCTCTGCATTGAAAGCCAGGCTTTTTTTGATGCATTACCAAAACAAAAAATCACAGTTATCCCTCCAGAGACGGAAACTGTGATCCAAACAGCGCATGAATACTCCTCGGTCAAGTAACCGTTTTTTTATAACCTGACCGAGTTAGAATATAAAATTATCAAAATCGGCACAATCCGACCTTTTTTCTGAACCAATAAGGTTATACCAGGAATCAAACAAGAACGATACAATACAATTGAGGTGAACAATCATGCCGAATTCCGATATAGCCGCTTTGGGAAAACAGATTTGTACTGCACGCAAGAAAGCCGATTTAACGCAAGAGCAGCTTTCTGCCCTTTGTCATGTATCAACAAAGCATCTTGCTAATATTGAGAAAGGAATCATGAATCCGTCCTATGAGATACTTTTGGCAATTTTTCGTGTTTTGCCAGTTTCTTTGGATGCTCTGATTCTACCTCGAACAGCCGAATCTGAATGTGAACCGAAAGAACTGGACCAAATATACTTATCTTGTCCAGAACCAGTAAGGAAAGCCCTGCTGGATTCTACCCGTTCACTTGCAATGAATCTCACAGAATTTTATAACAAAATCGAATTATCATAATATTCTTTTCCTTGCTGTACAGTATAGAATAGATTGCCAAGCTTCTATGCCAAAGCCAAGCTAAAATCAAACCATTTCAATACCAATTTCAGTTATCCATTCTTCTTACATCCAGTTCTGTCTCCAAATCATTGGTCAACACCTGATAAAGTTCTTCTGGCTTCTGGCAGAGAACCGCACTAAAATTAATAGGCTCACCTTCGTTGAATAGTCTTACATATCCCCAGCGGCAAGGAACCACTTCCAAATAAGAGGACTCTTCTAAAAAAACTCGAAAACAGTTTAAAACATCATTAAATGTTTGCATAGGCCAATCTCCTTATAATAATTTTTCTCTATTGTAAAGTGTTCCATATTCATATTGCAAGGATATGACGTCTTTTTTCATTTTATTCATTTGTCAAAATACAGCAAAAGCCATCCCAACGAATCTAGGGCCTAAATTCGTTGAGATGGCTTTCCTTATTATGGATTTCTTATAGAATGTGTAATATCTTCAGGTCTCGGCATGAACTGGTAACCACGATTTGAAACGGTTCTAATGTATTGCGGATGATCTTTGTCATCCTCAATTTTCTGTCGAATTCGTCCAATTGTACTGGATACAGCTCGCAGATAGCTGTCGCTGTCCTTGTGCCAAACTGCTTCAAAAATTTGCTCTTTTGTAAACAGTTTGCCAGGATGCCGTGCCAAAAGGCTTAAAACGCCATATTCATAACGGCTCATATAAATTTCTGATCCATTGTAAATCGGACCACGATCTCTATTTTTTCCATATGAATTCAAAAAATGTTATTTTTTAAGTTTTGACGGCAGCCGATTTATGCCTGCTTTAGATTCCATTGAGCGCTCTCGCTCTGAAGCTCTACCATCCGCCGGTAAAGACCGCCTTGCGCCATCAACTCCTGCGGGGTACCCTGCTGGGCCACCCGCCCTTCTTTTAGCACCACAATGTGATCCGCGCCGGCCACTGTGCGCATCCGGTGAGCGATGACTAACACTGTTTTGCCCGCCAAAAGCCGGGAGAGGGCGTCTTGTACTTTAGTTTCATTTTCCACATCTAGAGAGGCAGTGGCCTCGTCCAGCAACACAATAGGAGCATTTTTCAGTAGTGCGCGGGCAATTGAGATCCGCTGGCGCTCGCCGCCCGAAAGTTTAGTTCCATTTTCGCCGATGGATGTATGGTACCCTTGCGGCAGCTTTTTGATAAACTCCTCGCAGTTGGCAGCTTTAGCCGCTGCCATCACCTCTGCATCCGAAGCTCCTCGTTTACCCAGTCGGATATTTTCCATCACTGTATCGTCAAACAACACTACATCCTGAAAGACCATGGAATAATCGGTTAATAATGCCTCCGGGTCCACCGTAGAAATATCTATCTCCCCCACTTTGATCGTCCCTCTGGTAACATCCCACAACCGTGCTGCAAGCCGGGCACAGGTGCTTTTGCCAGAGCCGGAAGGCCCTACTAGCGCAGTGATCTCGCCCTCCTTTGCGGTAAAGGTGATATCACTCAGGACAACCTTTTCATCATAAGCAAAGCCCACATGGTCGAACACAATATCATGCCCTTTGGGACAGAACTTCTCTGTTCCTTCTGCAATCGGGGTATCAAATAGTCTATTCATCCGATCTGCCGAAACCTGAGAAACAAACAGCTCGGCGATTAGTGCCAGACTCTGGTCAAAAGGCGCATAGATTCGGGTGATGACCATCAGGAACAAAAATAGCAGCATAAAGTCTATCTGCCCAGCCAGAATCAATTGGGCCCCCACGAGGATTGTGGTCGCTACTCCCAGCCGCATAATAACACTAGCCCCATTGACGAACAAACCAGTGACCAGCTCGCCGTGAATCATGACCCGCTCATGGTCGTTGATCTTTTGATACAATCCGACAAGATACCGCTCTTCCTGATTGGCAGCCCGAATTTCTCGAACATTTTCCAGGGCTTCCTGCATCCCGTCCGAGACCCGAACAGCGGCCTCCTTGGTCTGCCCGGCCTGGCGCTCTGCCATCTTTCTGCTCCCAAACAGGAGGCCAAAAGCCACTGGTACTCCCCAAAGACAAGCAATGGCCAACCGCCAGTCGTACCAGAACAGGCAGGCCGTGATCACAGCCGTAGAGATATAGGAACCATACAGGTAGCCCAACACATGGCTCCAAACATGTTCCATACGGTTGACATCTCCCATTAGAGTTTCTGTTAAGTCAGCCAGATCATGTTTTCCAAAAAAACCAAGGGGCAGTTTTCGCAATTGTTCCGCCAAACGCAGGCGAGAGGCCTTCACTTCGCCGTACACAAGGCCGTAGGTGGTTTTGTATTGCTGGAGATGGGTCAAAAACGACAGAAGAGCAAACACTACAAGACCCGCCAGCACCTGGAGAGCACCGGGCAGAGGAGTACCTTCAGTCAGAGTTGCCATTAGTCCGGACATCACAAAATGCAAGATACCGACGCCACCCATCACCACCAGATTGACAATCACCGTCCAGAAGACGCCCTTTTTGACGTTCTCTACCCCCTGGTCGGTCAGGGCGTACTTCCGCTGAAACTTTGTTCCAAACATTACCTTTCCTCCTTGCCACTCTCCATTTTCCACCGGATTGCCTGGTTGTAATCCGTCCACATTTGGGTGTACAACCCGCCCGCCACGATCAATTCTTTGTGAGTGCCCTGCTCTATCAGCTGACCGTTGTCCAATACCAAGATTTTGTCCGCTCCCACTACCGTAGAGAGTCGGTGGGCGATCATGATGACAGTGCGGCCTTTCGTCAGCCGGGCAAAGGCTTTCTGGATCAAAGCCTCATTTTCCGGATCAGCAAAAGCAGTGGCCTCATGTTTATATACACAAATCCCTGAAAGCCGCATAAACACTGAACTTTTTAACCATCATCAAAAAACAGAATATCCCTATAACCACACTGAAAACGCCTTTTGACGGCTTCCCAGCCGATCACGGGGCGTTTTCTGGTGTCCGGCGTATCGTTTCCACGGTACGCCATTTTTTATGCCCAAAACCAGAAAGGAGGCGACGCCATGTATTTCACATCCGGCGGCGACCGCGCCTTTGAAAGCCTCATGCAAGGCAAGCCCGGCTTCGATCACTACGACAGCGGCGACGCCGGAGCGCCGGAGGATTGCGGCGACTGCCGTTTTTACCGCCCCGACTGGAAATACCAGTTTTGCGTGTATGCAGAGTGCCCTTACCAGCCGGGCAAGCTCACCGCCTATGACGCGGTTCTATTCCAAGTGAAAGGAGTTGACGACGAGATGGCAGTTTTTCGTGTGGAGAAAAACCGGGGCTACACGGTGATGTCCAACCACCACCTGCGGAATAAAGACCTGTCCCTGAAAGCCAAGGGCCTGCTTTCGCAAATGCTGTCCCTGCCCGAAAACTGGGATTATACCTTGAAAGGCTTGTCCCTTATCAACCGGGAAAGCATCGACGCCATACGGACGGCGGTGTGGGAACTGGAAAAGGCCGGGTATATTACCCGCCAGCAGAACCGGGACGGCAAAGGCAAGATGGCCGACATGGTTTATACCATCTACGAGCAGCCGCAGCCCCGGCCAGAGGCTACGGAGAAAGAACAGCCGGGATTGGAAAACCCGGTGTTGGAAAATCCAACATCGGATAATCCAACGTCGGAAAACCCGGTATCGGGAAATCCAATGCAATTAAATAAAGATATACCAAGTAAAGAAAAATCAAATACTGATCTATCAAGTACCCAATCCATTCCTATCCATTCCCCAACCCCCTCTCCTGCGGAGGGCAAGGCGGCACAGCCGCCGGAACGGAAGCGAAAGGATGCGAGTGAGGCATACCGGGTGTATGAGGAAATCATCAAGGACAATATCAGCTATGACATTCTGAAAGCCGATCTGCCCTATGACGGCGACCGTCTGGACGAGATTGTAGACTTGATCCTTGAAACCGTCTGCACCCGGCGCAAGACCATCCGTGTTGCCGGTGACGACTATCCGGCGGAGCTGGTGAAATCCAAGTTTATGAAGCTGGACAGCGAACACATCCGCTTTGTGCTGGATTGCCTGAACAAGAACACCACGGAAATCCGAAACATCAAGCAGTATCTACGGGCGGCGCTGTTCAATGCCCCGTCCACGATTGGGAATTACTATTCTTCCCTTGTGGCCCATGATATGGCGACCGGGAAAATCTGAAAGGAGGACGGCCCTATGAAACAGGGTGCATTGATCTTTGATGAGCAGGCAGACCGCTACGACATCCGCTTTGATCTGGCAGACTACTACGGCGGGCTGCACTGTGGAGAAACCTTTGACGTGATGGTGGGCGGCAGGTGGAAGCCCACTCGCATTGAAATGGCCGAGGACTGGTATCTGGTGGGCATCCGCGCCGACGACCTTTCCGGCCTGCGGGTGCGGATTTAAGCCATCCCGCCGCCTGCCTGCTGGACTTCCAAGGAGGGATAGCAGTTGCAGGAAGAAGTAGACCAGAAAACCATAGCGTTAGCGATGAAAACCGGGAAGCTGACCGGCCAAGTGTTGCAGGCGGCCATGAAGAAATTTCTGGCCGCCCGGCAAAAGGGCAAAACCAAGCTGCACCACGGCAAACAAAGCCTGCGGCAGCTCAAAAAGGACGGTTCGGCACTCTCTAACATCGAAATCACCGACGCGAATATTGGCCTGTTCCGCCCCTGCGCCAAGAAATACGATATTGACTACACGCTGCGGAAAGACAGTTCCACCCACCCGCCGCGCTATATCGTGATTTTCAAGACCAAGCAGGCCGACAATCTGGAACAGGCGTTCAAGGAGTTCACCGCCAAGAAGCTGAACCGGGAGGAACGGCCCTCTATCCGAAAGGCCCTGTCTGCCCTGAAACAAAAAGCTGCGGCCAAGACCCAGCAGCGGGCCAAGGAGAAAGTCAAGGAAAGGGGGCTGTCGCTATGAAGCCAGAAGTAAAGAAGCTGATCCTGTCCAATCTCCCGTACCTGATTTTCGTTTACCTGTTCGGGAAGCTGGGGCAGGCATACCGGCTGGCGGCAGGCGTGGACTTGTCGGAAAAGCTGCTGCATTTCATGGACGGCTGTTCGGCGGCCTTTGCCAATGCTGCCCCCAGCATCCACCCCTTTGACCTGCTGATCGGCGTTGCCGGTGCCGCTGCCCTGCGGCTGATGGTGTATTTCAAGGGGAAAAATGCCAAGAAATACCGCAAAGGCGCGGAATATGGCAGCGCCCGTTGGGGAACGGCCAAGGACATTGCGCCGTACATCGACCCCAACTTTGACAATAACATTTTGCTGACGCAGACGGAACGGCTGACGATGAATAACCGTCCGAAAGACCCGAAAACGGCGAGAAATAAAAATGTGCTGGTAATCGGCGGTTCCGGCTCCGGCAAGACGAGATTTTTTGTAAAACCCAACCTCATGCAATGCGTGTCCAAGGACTACCCGACCTCATTTGTGATAACCGACCCCAAGGGCAGCCTGATCGGTGAGGTGGGCCAGCTTCTTGTCCGCAGCGGCTACCGGGTGAAAGTGCTGAATACCATTAACTTTTCCAAGAGTATGCGGTATAACCCGTTCCGCTACATCCACAGCGAGAAAGACATTTTGAAGCTGGTAAACACGCTGATCTGCAACACCAAGGGCGAGGGCGAAAAAAGCGCCGAGGATTTTTGGGTCAAATCGGAACGGCTTTTGTATTCGGCCCTGATCGGCTATATCTGGTACGAAGCGCCGGACGAGGAAATGAACTTCACGACGCTGCTTGAAATGATAAATGCCAGTGAAGCCCGCGAGGACGACCCGGAATTTCAGTCGCCGGTAGACCAGATGTTTGAACGGCTGGAAGCAAAAGACCCGGATCACTTCGCTGTGCGCCAGTATCGCAAATTCCTCTTATCCGCTGGCAAGACCCGTTCCTCTATCCTGATTAGCTGCGGCGCACGTTTAGCGCCCTTTGACATCCGCGAGGTGCGGGAGCTGATGGAGGACGACGAGCTGGAACTTGACACCATCGGGGACGAGAAAACGGCGCTGTTCCTCATAATGAGCGACACAGACACCACGTTTAATTTCATTCTGGCAATGGTACAGAGCCAGCTTATCAACCTGCTTTGTGACCGGGCCGATGATAAATACGGCGGGCGGCTGCCCGTCCATGTTCGGATGATTTTAGACGAGTTTGCCAATATAGGGCAAATCCCCAACTTTGACAAGCTCATTGCCACCATCCGAAGCCGGGAAATCTCGGCTTCTATTATTTTGCAAAGCCAATCGCAGCTAAAGGCAATTTACAAGGACGCTGCGGAAATCATTTCCGACAACTGCGATTGTACGCTTTTCCTTAGTGGGCGGGGCAAGAACGCCAAGGAGATCGCTGACGTGCTGGGCAAAGAAACCATCGACAGCTACAATCAGAGCGAGAACCGGGGCGCACAGACTTCCCACGGACTGAACTATCAAAAATTGGGAAAGGAGCTGATGAGCCAAGACGAAATCGCAACAATGGACGGAGGCAAGTGTATTTTGCAGGTGCGCGGAGTAAGGCCGTTTTTCAGTGACAAATACGACATTACCCGCCATCCCCGGTATAAATACCTCTCGGATGCCGATAAAAAGAACACGTTTGATGTGGACAGATATTTGTCGTCCATGCGCCGGAAGAAAAAGCGCGTGGTATCAGAGGCGGAAACCTTTGAGCTGTACGACATTGATCTGTCGGATGAAGATATGGCCGCTGAATAAGGCGGCTGGCATAGAAAGGAGCCTGACCCTATGGAACACTCGGACGAACTGACATTTGCGGAATACTTCAAATCCAGATATGACCTATTCCGGGGATTGATTTCTTTTGTTGTCGCTATGCAATGGTTGATCGACCATGATTTTGCAGAACCGACAGACAGAGATGCCCGGCTGATGGACATTGAGGTGTCCAGACAAATGTGTGACGTGTGGGGAGAGCTTTATGTTCTTACCCTGCGGGAATGGCTGGACGGCCAATAACTCCGGGCCGTCTGCGGATTGTGACGCTGCTGCTGGAAATGACCGGCAGCTTTTTTGTACCCAAAACAACATCACAATCTGAATTTATGGAGGTAAATGTATGGAATTTTTCAATAGCGCAGTTGATACTTTGCAGACTATCGTGATCGGCCTCGGCGGTGCCCTCTGTGTGTGGGGCGGCGTGAACCTGCTGGAAGGTTACGGGCAGGATAACCCGGCCAGCAAGAGCCAAGGTGTTAAGCAGCTTGTCGCGGGCGGTGGTGTCGCCCTGATCGGCCTGACCCTCGTTCCCCTGCTTTCCGGGCTGCTGGGCTGATGGCCCCGGCCTTGTCCGAACCGTAACCACTGACACGACATGAAACCTGAAATAATCCCCGCCGCGCCCTCTCGGAACCGGGAGGGCGCGGGAAAGGAGGTGTACCCGCATGATAGGCGATCTCATTGGGGAATGGATCAAAGGCATTTTAATTGACGGCATTATGGGCAACCTCTCCGGCCTGTTCAACACGGTCAATACGAAAGTCGGCGAAATCGCTTCCGACGTGGGGGCGACGCCGCAGGACTGGAACGGAGGCATTTTTAGTATGCTGCAATCCCTGTCCGAAACGGTGATTGTCCCCATTGCTGCGGCCATCCTTGCCCTTGTCATGTGTTATGAGCTAATCGAAATGATCGTCGAGAAAAACAATATGCACGACTTCGACAGCTCCATGTTCTTCCGCTGGATGTTCAAATCTGCTTTTGCCATCCTCATTGTGACAAACACATGGAATATCGTCATGGGCGTATTTGACGCCACCCAAGCCGTCGTCAACCAGAGCGCCGGGGTAATCATCGGGGAAACCAGCATCGACTTTGACACGCTGCTGCCCGATCTGGAAAGCCGCCTTGAAGCAATGGACATCGGGCCATTGCTGGGCTTATGGTTCCAGACCCTTGTTGTGGGGCTGACGATGAACATTCTATCCATCTGCATTTTCCTTGTGACCTACGGGAGAATGATTGAAATATATACCGTGACCGCGCTGGGGCCGATCCCCCTTGCTACGCTGGGTAATGCCGAATGGCGCGGCATGGGCCAAAACTATCTGAAATCCCTGCTGGCGCTGGGCTTCCAAGCGTTCCTGATTATGGTTGTCGTCGGCATCTATGCGGTGCTGATACAGGACATCGGGACAGCGGAGGACATTTCCGGCGCGATTTGGGGCTGCATGGGCTACACAGTGCTTTTGTGCTTCTGTCTGTTTAAGACTGGCAGCATATCCAAAGCAGTTTTCACAGCCCATTGACCTTACAATTCTTACACAGGAGGAAAAAGACTTATCGAGGAACCGCAGAAATATCACATCATATACGCCGATCCGCCGTGGCGGTATGAATGTAAACGAACAGGGGCGGCGGAGCATCACTATCCCACCATGAGCATTGACGAGCTGTGCGCCCTGCCGGTTAAGCGGCTGGCAGAAGAAGACTGCCTGCTGTTTTTGTGGGCCACGTTCCCGCAGCTCCCGGAGGCATTGCAGCTTATTAAGGCATGGGGCTTCCAGTTTAAGACCGTGGCCTTTGTCTGGCTGAAACGGAACAAGAAAAGCCCCACATGGTTTTACGGGCTGGGCTACTGGACGCGGGGCAATGCGGAAATCTGCCTGCTTGCCAAACGCGGCAAGCCCAAACGCCACAGCGCCGGTGTCCACCAGTTCATTATCTCCCCGGTGGAGGAACACAGCAAAAAGCCGGACGTGACCCGTGACAAGATCGTGGAGCTGGCGGGCGACCTCTCCCGCGTGGAGCTGTTTGCCCGGCAGAAAACGCTGGGCTGGGATGTGTGGGGCAACGAGGTAACAAGCGACCTGACCCTGACCTGATTTTTGAAAGAAACGAGGTGATTTGATTGGCTTATGTGACTGTACCCAAGGATTTAACCCGTGTGAAATCCAAGGTGGTACTGGGACTGACGAAACGACAACTGATCTGTTTTGGCGGTGCGCTTCTTGTTGGCGTCCCGCTTTTTTTATTGATCCGGGGCCGCGTCCCCACCAGCGCCGCCGCGCTGATTATGGTATTCGCCATGCTCCCCGGCTTCCTGCTGGCCCTGTACGAACGCCACGGCCAGCCCCTTGAAGTGGTGGTATGGCAAATTATCCAGTGCAGCTTCATCCAGCCAAAGGAACGGCCCTACCAGACCAACAACGCTTACTCTGCCCTTGTGCGGCAGCATCAAATGGAAAAGGAGGTAAATGCCATTGTCCAAAAAGCAAAAGCAAGAGGCGCAGGCAAAGACGCCGGTAAAGCTCACCCGCGCCGAAAAGAAAGAGATACAGGCCATCATCCGAAAGTATAAGGGCGACGGCAAGCCTCATTCGGCGCAGGACAGCATCCCTTATGAGGCTATGTATCAGGACGGTGTTTGCCGGGTGACGGCAAACACGTTTTCCAAGTGCATTGAATTTATGGACATCAGCTATCAGTTGGCGCAGGCAGACACGAAAACCGCTGTCTTTGAAAACCTGTGCGACCTCTACAACTATCTGGACGCTTCCATCCACGTCCAGTTTTCTTTTGTCAACCGCAAGATCGACCCCAAGCAGTACGCCAAGAGCTTTGAGATCAAGGCGCAGGGGGACGACTTCGACGACATCCGGGCCGAGTACACCGGCATCCTGCAAGACCAGCTTGTGAAAGGCAACAACGGCCTGCAAAAGCGCAAGTTCCTGACGTTCACCATTGAGGCCGACAACCTGAAAATGGCCCGCGCAAGGCTTCGCCGCATTGAAACCGACCTCTTAGGCTATTTCAAGAGCATGAGCGCCGTTGCATGGGTGTTGGACGCAAAAGAACGGCTGGAAGTCATGCACAGCATCTTCCACCCGGACGGGGAACCGTTTCATTTTGATTGGAAGTGGCTTGCCCCGTCGGGGCTTTCCACCAAGGATTTCATTGCCCCGTCCTCGTTCCGCTTTGGCAATGCCCGGATGTTCGGGCTGGGCGGCAAGTACGGGGCCGTGAGCTTCCTGCAAATCCTTTCCCCGGAGCTGTCGGACGAAATGCTGGCCGACTTCCTGAACACGGAAAACGGCATCGTCGTCAATCTCCATGTGCAGGCCATCGACCAAGGCGAGGCCATTAAAACCGTCAAGCGGAAAATCACTGACCTTGACGCCATGAAGATACAGGAACAGAAACGGGCCGTCCGCAGCGGTTATGACATGGACATACTTCCCAGCGACCTTGCCACCTACGGACAGGACGCGAAAGAGCTTTTGAAAACCCTGCAAAGCCGGAATGAACGGATGTTCCAGATCACCTTTCTGGTTTTGAACACCGCCGACACCCGGCAGAAGTTGGAGAACGAAATCTTCTGGGCCTCTGGCGTGGCGCAGAAATACAACAATTCCCTTGTCCGGCTGGACTACCAGCAGGAACAGGGCCTTATGAGCAGCCTGCCGCTGGGGGCCAGCCACATCAAAATCGAGCGTTCTTTGACGACTTCCAGCGTGGCCGTGTTCGTCCCGTTCGTGACGCAGGAGCTTTTTCAGGGCGGCAACGCCATGTATTACGGCATCAACGCCAAGACCGGCAACATGATTATGCTGGACAGAAAACGGGCGCGCTGCCCCAACGGTTTGAAGCTGGGGACGCCCGGCAGCGGCAAGTCCATGAGCTGCAAATCCGAGATTTTGAGCGTGTTCCTCTGTACGCAGGACGACGTGTATATCTGTGACCCGGAGGCCGAGTATTACCCCCTTGTGCAGCGGCTTCACGGGCAGGTGGTGAAGCTGTCGCCCACCAGCAAATCCTATGTGAACCCGCTGGACATCAACCTGAATTATTCGGAGGATGAAAGCCCGCTGGCCTTAAAATCCGACTTCGTGCTGTCGTTCTGTGAGCTTGTCATGGGCGGCAAGAACGGGCTGGAAGCCATCGAAAAGACGGTGATTGACCGGGCGGTACAGGTAATCTACCGGCCCTATCTGGCAGACCCCCGCCCGGAAAATATGCCGATCCTGTCCGATCTCCATGCGGCGCTTGTAGCGCAGCATATCCCGGAGGCCGACCGGGTGGCGCAGGCCCTTGATTTGTATGTGAACGGCAGCCTGAACGTGTTTAACCACCGCACCAACGTCAACATCGAAAACCGCATTGTGGCCTTTGACATCAAGGAGTTAGGCAAGCAGCTCAAAAAGCTGGGGATGCTCATTGTCCAAGACCAGATTTGGGGCCGCGTGACCCAAAACCGCAGCCAAGGCAAGGCGACGTGGTATTTCTGCGACGAGTTCCACTTGCTTTTGCGGGAGGAACAGACGGCGGCCTTTTCCTGCGAGATTTGGAAGCGGTTTAGAAAATGGGGCGGCGTCCCGACAGGTGCCACGCAGAACGTGAAAGACCTGCTTTCTTCCCCGGAGATTGAGAACATTTTGGAGAACAGCGACTTTATCTGCCTGTTAAATCAGGCGTCCGGCGACCGAAAAATCCTTGCGGAACGGCTGAACATTTCCCCGCAGCAGCTACGGTATGTGGACAATTCGGAACCCGGCGAGGGGCTTTTGATTTACGAAAACGTGATCCTGCCCTTTAAGAACCCCATCCCGCAGAACACCCAGCTTTACAGGATTATGACGACCCGGTTAGGCGAGGGGGCCACGGTATGAGGCACAGAGCCGCCAAAGGAGGTGAACCGCCATGAAGCCCTTAAAACCCCGTGACAAGGTGACGCAGCGCATGACCCGCGACGGGCTGACGCTGGATAACCAGACCACCGGCGAGAGCATCAACGTGTCCAGCCGGGAGGCCGAGCAGGAATATACCGCCGAGCCGGGCGGCGCTGCGGAAAAGGTACTGGAACGGGCCGGGGACATCCGCGACCGCCACAAGGCGAAACAGGCGGCCAAGGACGCCGGAGACGTGGTGACGGAGGCAGGCGAAGCCCTGCACCGGCCATCTTCCCGGCTGCAATTTACCGCCGCAGAACGGGCCGACCCCCGGCTTTCCAAGTACGTCCGCAAGGCAGAAAAACAGGCGGATAAGCTGGACGCCGCCAAAGACGCGCTGCCGAAAAAGCGCGTCGTCACCAAGGAAACCGTCTACGACGAGGCATCCGGCAGGGCCAAGACCAAGCTGCGCTTTGATAAGGTGGAGAAGCCCGCGCCCCAGCTAAAGCCCAATCCCATGAGCCGCCCGGTTCAGGAAGCCGGGCTGTTCGTCCACGGCAAAATCCACGAAGTCGAGGGCGAAAATGTGGGCGTGGAGGGCGGCCACAAGGGGGAGGAACTTGCAGAACGGCAGGCGGGCAAGGCCATCCGCAGCGGCATCCGCCACCATAAGCTCAAACCCTACCGGGCCGCAGCCAAGGCGGAACGGAAATCCATTGCCGCCAACGCCGAATACATCTACCAGAAATCTTTGCGGGATAACCCGGAGCTGGCGCAGGCGGTGAGCAACCCTGTGTCCCGGTTCTGGCAGAAACAGAAAATCAAGCGGGACTACGCCAAGGCAGCGAGGGCCGCAGGCCAGACGGCACAGGGCGCGGCGGGAGCCGCCGCCAAGACCGCGCAGGCCAGCGCCGCAGCCGCGAAAAAAGCCGCAAAGAAAAGTGAAAAGGCCGCGACCTTTGTGGCCCGCCACTGGAAAGGGGCGCTGGTGATCGGCGGCGTGGGCCTTTTACTGCTGATGATTATGGGCGGCCTGCAATCCTGCACCGCCATGTTTGGCGGCACCGGGACGGGGCTTGCGGCCACGTCCTATCTGTCCGAGGACGCGGATATGCTGGGGGCCGAAGCCGCCTACGCGGAGTTGGAGGCCGACTTGCAGCATGAGCTTGACAACTACGAAAGCCTGCACCCCGGCTATGACGAGTACCGCTATGATCTGGACGACATCGGCCATGACCCCTATGTGCTGACCTCTATCCTGTCGGCGCTTCACGGCGGGGCCTACACGCTGGATGAAGTACAGGGCGACCTTGACCGGCTGTTTGGGCTGCAATACACCCTGACGCAGACCATTGAAACGGAAACCCGCTACCGCACCGAAACGAGGACGGACAGCGAGGGCAACACCTACACCGTGGAAGTGCCGTACACCTACTACATCTGCAACGTGAAGCTGGTAAACAACGACCTGTCCCACCTGCCTGTTTCCATTATGAATGAGGAACAGTTGAGCTTCTACGCCGCCTATATGCAGACGTTAGGCAACCGGCCCGACCTGTTCCCCTCTGGCAGCTATCCCAACGCTTCCACCGTCAAAGAGCCGACCTACTATGAAATCCCCCCGGAGGCTTTGGAGGATGAAACCTTTGCGGCCATGATTGCGGAGGCGGATAAATATGTGGGCTATCCCTATGTATAGGGTTTCGGACGATGTTTATTATAGCACAATAAAGACGGGGTTTCTACTCCTCGGATGATGGCAATTTGGGATATAGGGTAATTTCAAAATCATCTTTCGGGCCTGTGCGTTTATCCCGCCTGTATGTTATTTTCTCCAAAATGGATTTGAGCATTTCATTTTTTGCGGCTGCGCTCGGTAAAGTCTCATAGACTTCAAGTAACTTTTTTACTTTGGGGATAAGGTTCTTCCTGCTTTCTGCCGCCCGTTCTGCGCTGGAAAGTGCAGAGGCAGCAGCCACCTTGTTCTCTTTGGCCTCTGCTATCTGTTCTGCCAAAACGCGGGAACGATCAAGAAACGTGTCCACGTCGTAAATATCAAGCTCCAAAAGCTCGTGCGCTCGTGCAAGCTGTCTTTCTCGGTTCTCAAGCTCCTTACTGGCCTGATTATACGCACGTTTGGCAAGGCCGACCAGTTCATCATTCTTGGCCGGGGCTTCCTCCCATTTCAACTCGTATCCGGCAAGCCACCCGGAAAGGGCTTCGAGAACACGGGCCTCAAAAATTTCGTAACTGCAGCCAACATTATCGCAAAAGCGGTTTCTGCATTTCAGCATGGAGTAGCCTTTTGAATTGTTCCACAATGCCAGAACGCGACCACATTTCTCACATACCGCAACACCCGAAAATGGATTTTTGAGTTCTCCGTTCAGATGGACGGGAGCAGGGCCGCGCTTTGCCAATTTATCTGCGGCCAGTTGGAAAGTGTCTGTGTCTATAATGGCTTCGTGCAGACCGTCAGCAAGAATCCAGTTTTCAGGTTTTGATACATACCGCTCTGGTGTTACCTTACCGTCCTCCACCTTGCGCTTTGTTTTCCGTCGATTCCAGCGCACCTTGCCTATGTAAACAGGATTTTGCAGAATCTGCTCTATTGTTCGTGTGCGCCAGTCCCTCCCGCCCGATGGAGCCGGGACATTCATGTGTTCAAGCCTCCGGCAGATGGGGTGTGGGCCTATATCCCTTTTGGAACCATCTGGAAGAGGCTCCCCTTTGGTATAAAGCTGAAATATCAGTTTAACGATTTCTGCCTCCTCCGGGATAACCTCAAGCGTCCAGCCCTTGCCATTTTCAATCCTTACCCGCTTGTAGCCATAGGGACAGGAGCCGCTGACCCATTTTCCCTCCTTGCTGGCTGCCTCGCGCCCTCTCATAAGCCTCCGCTTAATAGTCTTGTATTCCCGGCGGGACATAAAAAGCCCAAACTCAAAATATTCTTCGTCGTATTCGTTTGTTGGGTCATAGGTTTTGAGTGGAGTTACGATCTTGGTTTCGGAGTATTGGAATGTCTGCGCAACAATGCCTTGGTCTATGGTTTCGCCTCTGGCAAGGCGTTCTACCTCAACGACAAGCACTCCGGCCCAGCGTCCGGCCTGCACTTCTTGTAAGAGCTGCTGCATAACAGGCCGGGCGGCTATGGTATCGCCGGAAACAATCTCTCTGTATATTTCCGTGACGTTCAGCTTGTCCCGCTTAGCCAGTTCCAGCAAAATTCTTTCGTGCCTCGCAAGGGTTTCCCCCTCACCGTGGGCCTCTGCGTCTAAATCCGCTCTTGATTTTCGCAAATATATGCAATATTCTTCTCGTGCCATAGCATGCCTTTCCCCCTTGCGGTTCTAAAAACGGCATGATATAATGACCATACCGTAAAAATGCTTATAGCAAATAGCACGCGCTTGTCTCTGTGGTGGGGAGAGTGGGTGCTATTTGCTTTTTGTATCGTATCATGGCTTATGCCTTTTTGTCGAGTTGCGGCTATGCTGCTTTTGGCGGCAGCAGGGGGAGAATGAAAAAGTTTTCCCCGTACCCCTTTCAAAAGGGGTATGTACTCCAATTCTTAGTTTTTATTAAGTCCAATTCTTAGTTTAATATCCAATTCTTAAATAGTGGTCGCATTTCGGCCTCTGTATGTGGTCGTATTTTGACTTTTGATACAGTGGTCGCATTTCGACTTTTGATATTCGCTGTTTGAATAGCAAAAACCGGGGAGTAAATACCATACATTCGGCGTTTTCTCCCCGGAAATCCTGTCATAACATTGGTTTTCGTTTCTGAAACACATTTCGAGCGGGTTTTCCGTGAAGTTTTCGAGCCGGAAATCTCCGTATAAATCTGAAAATCTTTTTTTCTCCACGGAAACTAATTTATTCGGTAATAGGTTATGTGTTTTCTTGATAGCTTCCCGTCTGCCTCAAAATGACCTTGCCATGTTTCTATAAGCCCGCTTTCCCTGAGTTCCTTTTTAGCTTCTTTCAAGGCAGTTCTTTTTATCCCGCTAACCTCCGATAAATCCTTATCGCTCTGAAAAAAAGAACTATCTTTTCCTCTGCCTGTAAGCCTGTGTTCCAGCTCTTTCAGCACAGCGTAAAGCCATTTGGCATTGGTTGACAAGCCTTTGTAATCATCTGTAAATATCTTTCTCGGAAGCTCCAAATAAAAGCTATTCCCATGCTTCGCCATGCCTCGTACTCACTCCTTTGCTCCGGCTTACAGTTTTTGACCGTCACATACCAAACAAATCGGCGTGCGTACCTGTGCGGTAGAGCAGCAGTTCTTCCGCCTCCTGTCGGTAAATAAGCAACCAGTCAGGCTCTACATGGCATTCCCGGTAGCCCGAATAATTTCCGCTCAAATTGTGGTCGGAGTTTTTCGGCGGCAGAGGCTCCGGTATTCGGAGCGTGTCAATGACCTGCTGCAGCCGTTCCATGCGGTAGTGACGTTTTACACAGGTCTTAAAATCCTTTTTGAATTTGGTGGAGTACCTTACTTCCAGCATGTTCAGCCCTCCATCAGCTCTGCGAAAAGCTGTTCTGTGGAGCCACTGAATCTATGCCCGCCGCCGTTTTCAAGCTCTGCGAATGCTTCCAGCGTTTCAGCATTTGGCGTTTCGTCCGGCACTGCTGCGCCCTGCAAATACGAAATGACATAGTAAAGGCGGCTGTCAGGTATCTGGTCTATAAGGCTTTTTGCAAAATCCCGATTACTCATGTGCGCACTTCCTTTCATGGTTAGTGTATGCGGTTTCGTAGGGCTTTATCTACAACGATTATTTGAGCTTAACCGCTGTGCCCGTCCCTCTGGCAAATCCTTTTTCAAAGTCTACACGCAGGCCGATAATAGCGTCTGCTCCAACTTCCTCTCCGGCGGCCTGCAGAGCTTCTTTCAATGGCTCCATCGTCTTTGCCATGAGCTTGTTTCCTGTTTTTCCAATTCCCCCGGTAACGTCCTGACTGATACCGTAAACAAGTCCGATATATTCTTTGATTTCAACTCCCTGTAGCGTATCTGTGGTCGTAATAAGCATTGTGATTTCCTCCCCGTGTTTACTCTGTGAAAATCCATCCGCCGCGCCGCATGGCTTCCTCAATGGCCCGGCTTATAAAAGCATTGGCGCTTTCTCCCTGTGAAGCCGCAAACGCTTTTATCTCCTCTCTGCGGCCTTTTGGTAACGCAATGGACATCCTATCGAGGTTTGCTGCGTCCCATTTTCTATTCCCGTTCTTTCGGGCTTCTGTGTATTTCTGCGGCATTCCCGTCACCTCCTGCTCAATCTTAGTATATCACAGCCTCTTTCACTTATCAAGTGTTATCCGTAAACAATTTTGTTGCCCGGTTTTGGTGATAAGCGGTAGGGCAGGAGAAAACGGGGAGGAAAAGAGGGGAGGAAAAGAGGGGAGGAATCGGACGGCTATTGCCGTCCTCTTTCCTGCTGAAATAAAGCTGATTGTACGTTGAGGCCGAACAAAAAGCCTCTCTTTTCATAGGCCACAATCAGCTTTCCGGCCAGTATGTCGAGTTCAAACATCGTCTCTTTCGGGAGCTGGTGTAAAAGCTCGGTAAATTCCCGCTCCGCCTTTTCTACCTCTGGTGTCTCTGTATGTAATTCGGCGTTTTCCTCGTATGCGTCGTAAAGTTCAGTATAGCTCATTCTCTTATTCCCCCTCTGGTGATCTATCTGGCTCAATGCTCCGGCTTATTCCCATTTCCCACAAGCGGCCTACAATCGCATAAGCCAGTGTTTCGTACAGCGGGTCGTTACAAATGGCCTTGCATAGCTCGAATGGCTTGCGCTCTGTGTGGGTAGTGGTCGGCAGCAGGTTTTCAAAGCGGTAATTTATGACCGAAAATAATTTAGAAAGCTGGTCGCCCGTAAGCGGCGTATCTCCGAGGCCATAGATTTCCAGCGGCTCCTCTGTGGTAAGTTCGGAAAAAGTCTTTGCAAAAATCTCGTTCATGCTATCGCCGCCCCTTTCGCTGTGTGGTTGATTGTGCAGGCAGAGGCTTCGCAGCCCCGGCTGTGCCCTATGTCAAGAATATAATGGCAAGCCCATAAGCGGCTCGTACTCGTTTTTGTTGAGAGCGGGCGGAAATGAACGCAGCCCGCGCAGTGGTCTTTAATCTGATTTTCTTTCATGGCTTTTCTCCTAAATCTCTTGCTTTTGTGGAGGGGAGCGGCTATAATAAAATTACCGCTCCCCGTTTCGGGGTGTTGGGTGGAGGCTCTATACAGCGTTCCTTTGGTCGGGGGCTGCTGTATGGGGCTTTTCTTTATGCCGTGATGGTGAAGCGGCGGCTTGCGCTCTCCTTGCAAAACTGGCCGTACACATCCGGCAGCGCGGCTTTCAGTGCCTTGCTATCCAGCCGGGAGGAAATAATCTCTTTCCAGCGAAGAATAAAATTCTTGGTTTTCAGCTCGTCCACGCCTTTTTCCTCAAGGTCGGCTTTCAGCTCCGCCCGGATTGCGTCGGCGGCGGCCTCAAGCTCTTTCTGCTGTGCCTCGATTTCCTGTAATTTTTTCACTCTGTTTTCAATCATTCTTTCCGTCATGGCGGTATCTCCTTTCTTGGTGGGCGGGCAAGCCCCGGCAGGCTTTAAACATCTAGCGGCTTCTGCGGCATCTCAATCTCTCTTATCCTGTTTCCCGGTGTTGCGTCGCGTTCTTGCTTTCCCTTTCGGTACTCCCGTCCGCTTTCGCTTACCCTTGTCTTAACTTCTGACTTAATTATACTTCACTTATTAAGTGAAGTCAAGCGATTTTGGAAAGTTTTTTCAGAAAATTATGTATTTATTGGCTCCGCTGTATCTCAAGGCAGAGTATTGTGGACTTTGCCCCATTGGGCGGATAGGAGCGGAGCTGCGTTTCGTAGGAAACAACGGCTGGTAAATCCCCGAAAAATAAAAAATGCGGGAATATCCGGCTTTTTTCTCCCCGGAAATCCCCGTTTATTATCGTTTCTTCCTCGAAAATAGCAAGAGCGGGCCTACTTGTTGCCCCTGTCGGGGGCTGTATTGTGTGCAGCAGAAGCCATCGGAGCAAAACCGTTCTCGTATTTGTATAGTTTCCGGGAATTTTCTCCCCGGATATTCCCGGATAATTATTATATGCTGTCACTCTGCCGCGTCTGCGCTCCTGCGTCTCCCGGCCAGCCGTTCCGCAATAGCTTCCCGCTGTTCGTCTGTGTACATCCGGCGTATATTGGGATTGTGGCCCATGTGGAAAGGGTAGAGCGGGCAGCCATACACCGGGCATAGCCTGACTTCTTTCGCGCTGCCGCAGCAGCAGTCAAGGCATTTCGCCCGTATTGCTTTTACTGGTGTCATGTGTTCCCCTCCTCGTTCCAGTCTATCCCGTTCACTCCAAATGCCAGCACTAAAAGCCTGTCTATGGCGTGTTCCGTGACAGCTTCATAGCCCTGTCGCCCAATGTGTAAAAGATTGCAGACCCGCTGTTTCGGCGGCCTTGTGGCTGTGATATACCGCAAAACGACAAGGTTATGCAGCCGCTTTTCCTCTGCGCTGCCTGCTGCCCGTCGGCTTCTGTCTATGAGCCTGTCAATAAATTCCCGCTCCGGCTTTCCCAGCGGTGTACTGTGGTAAGTTTCAAGGGTATGTAAAAGCCAGTATTTCCCCATTTCATAGCGTGTCATAATGCCAAAAGCCCCCTTTCATCGTCGGTAAGCCGCAGACGCTCCACAGCCTCGCGTTCCTGCTTTATGAGCCTTTCGGCCCGCTCCCTGCTGCTTTGCGTCGGGCAGAACTCGGACAGCTCCGCGCTGTATCGCCCGGCCCGTATGGTTTGAAAAGCCTTTTGCTCCCGCTCGTGGGCGGTCTGCTTTGTTATGCCGCTCTCTCTTGCAATACACGACAGGGATAAACCCGTAAAATAGTGCTGGACGACTACCCGGCGCAGCTCCTCCGGCACTTCCCGTAATGCCCGGAACAAGAGTTCGTGTAGCTCCTGCTGCCAGACCTCGCCTATTACGTCCGTTTCCACGTCTGCATTATCGGCCAGCCTATCCAGCAAAGAAACGCTGTCGCCCTCGCTGCTGCCGTATGCCTCTGCCTCAAGGCTTGCCGCCTCCATTTTTCGGTATGCTTCCAACGTGGAGGCTATGGCAGCAGGGGATAGGCAGAGAGATTTCAAGGCGGTTTCCATTGTCGCCGCTGCGCCCGTTTCTGCCTCAATCTGCCGCCGCTTCTTTTCCCCGTCTCTAATCCTCTGCCGCATAAAAGCGGGTATGCGCACCGTGTAGCCGTTATTCTCATAGTATCGGCATAATTCCCATTTTATACGGTTTGTGACGTAGGTAGAGAAGCGCAGCCCCTCTGCCGGGGAGTAGTGAAAAGCCGCCGCATGAAAGCCAAAATACGCCTGCTGCTCCATATCCTCAAATCCCGTCTCTGAATAGTCCATGCCTGTAAGCCTGTGGACAGTCAGCCTCACCAGATTGATATTCCGCTCCCATAGCTCCGCCATAATGCCCGCCGCCTCCGGCGTTCCCTGCCCGGCGGCCTGCAGGAGTTCTACCAGTTCTTCATTCGTGGTGCTTTCCGTCTTATTTTCCATTTCTGCCTCCTGCATATATTATTTTTGGCGAGCGGGAGCGGGCCTGTTCGCCATAGGTAAAAAAGAGAGGCCGGGCAGCTCCTGTTCAGTGCTTCGCCCGGCCCCCTCTTTTATTTTACTTAGCTCCTATCCGCAGAAGCGGGAGAGGGGAGGTGGGTTTAATAATCATACGATAGATCGCCCTCCTCATAAATTTCGCTCTGGATAATGTTCATCAGTACGGGCTTGAGGTAATTCGTAAGGACTTCCAACATAGTCTCTTTGCTCGCGCCGTTTCCCTCAACCTTTATCGGGTCACTGCCTCCGATACGCACAAAGATATTTTTGTCCTGTGCCGCCTGTCCGCTGTTGTGCGAAGCAGAGGAAGATGTGGCGGAACCGTCAAGGGGCAGAGGAATATATAAAGGCTTTCTTTCCTCGGCCAGTGCCGCTATATCTCTTGTCGGGAATACAGGGGCTTCCTCTGCCTCTGTCAAAGCGGATATGAGCCTGTCTGTCTCCTCAGTCGGGAATACGGTGCTGCCTTGCTCCCCGATGATAAGCTCCGGCCCGTTCTCTCCGGCGATAAAGTAGTCTGTACTGTCTGTCGTGCCGTTGGCGTAGGCCGCTGCAGGCCGGGCCACCAGCTCCGGCCCCTCCTCGCCAGCAAGGAACATACTCTCTGCGTTGGTTGTTCCGTTGGCGTGGCCGGGAATACTTCCGCTCGTAGCAACATTTACGTGGATTGTCGGGCTTACGCTTGACAGGGCAGCAGAGACGGAGTTCGCTACCTCCTTTGCTGCGGCAACCGCACCACTCTTTCCAGCACGGATATTGGCGGCATACTCGCTCACTGCCGCTTTTGCTTTTTCCTGTGCCTCCGGGGTTATATCCATTTCCTGCACAATGGCGAGCATATCCGTTTCAAAGCCCTGCATTTGCTCGCTGAACTGGGTCTGCCAATCCGCCGTAGCAGCCGCAACTTCCTCCTGCTTTGCTGATACCTGCCCCATTGTTTCGGATAGCTGGCTTATTGCTTCATCGTTGCCGCTGTTGATGGCCTCCGCCATGCTTGCGGCAAGCCCTGCGGCCTCCTCGTTTCCAGATTGGGCGAAAGACAGTAGCTCCTCATAATTTTCCCGCGCCTCCCCGGTAAGCGTTTCTCCATAGGCGGTAAGCGTTTCGAGGTTGGTGCTGTAATTTTCCCAATACGCAAGTTGGCTGTCGAGGGCCGCCTGTGCATTTGCGACAGTGGCCTCCATGTCTGCCTCTACCTCGTCAAATAGGCCAAACTGTCCCTCGAAGCTCTCAAGAGCTGATTGGTAGGCCTCGTCATAGGCTGCACAAAGGGCCTCTATATCAGCTCGTACACTTTCGTAAGCTGTTGCAGCGGCAGCTCTGTAGTCGTCGTTAAGGGTGATTGCGTCCTCGGTCGCTTGTGCTGTGTTTTCCCATTCCTGCCTGATTTCGGCAAGCGTGGCCTCATTTTCTGCCTGCGCCGCGTTTAATTCGTCAAGAGCGTCATTGTACTCGTCGAGGTCGGTCGTCCAGCTCGCCCACAAACTATCCTCTGTGTAGCCGCCGTTTGTCCACTGTTTCATTTGCTCGTCATAATACATGCCACGGGCTTCCCGCTCGGCGTTCAGGTTGGCCTCTGCCTTTGCGATTTCATCTTCCAGTTGCGCTTGCTTTTGCAGGGCTTCTGTATAGGTTTCTTGCAGCTCCGCCTGCCGTTGCTGTTCGGCTTGAGCTTCACAGGCCCGCTCCATAGCGGCGACATATTCCTCCGCGCTCATGGTTGTGCTGTCAAATTGTTCAGCTAATTCCGGGTAGGTTTCGGACAGCTTTTGAGTGATGGCCGCCAGTTCTTCCTCCTGCGCTCTCGTAATATTTGCCTGTGTTGACAACTCCTCGTACCTCTGCACAAGAGCGAGGACACCTGTTTCTTGGGAAGTAATTTCGCCCATAGCAGTGTCAAAATCATCCGATAGCTGCAAAGTGCTTTCGCAAAGCGCGTCTACCTCTGCGGTAAATTCCTCTACGGTCTGTCTGTTAGCCTCGAAAGATTCCGACAGTGTATCGACCTGATATTTGAGCTCAAGAGCTTCGTCTGAATATTCTCCGCTTTCTGCACAGGCGCGTTCATATTCCGCCGTAAGGTCTTGTAGTTCGTAATACTGGTCGCGGGTAGTGGCCGTCATACCTGCTGTTTCGTCGCTTGCGTCCGAAAGCATGGTTATGAGGGCTGTGCCTGCTGCTGTAAGAGCCGTAAGGCCTAGGGCTACCCATCCAATCGGCCCCAAAGCTGCATTAAATGCCGTTCCAAACGAAACTACCGCTGGGATTGCAACCTTTGTCGCAAAGGCAACTCCTGTAATACCGACAGCGACAACGCCCACGCCTACACCGAGAGCCGTGATTCCTTTTGTGACCGCCGGATTTTCGTTAAGGAAATCCCCTATGCTGCTGACAATATCGGCCATCCCGTCTGAAAAATCCTCAATGGTAGGCTGAACCGCTGTTGCGAAAGCGGTTTGAATGGAATTGCCTGCCTGCTGCCACTTGTCTCCGAGCGACTGGGCCTCTGTCGCCATTGTGCTTAGTGCATTGCTCGTGTCAATAGAGCCGCCCTCAATTCCAGCGAGTACCGGGAGAATACCTGCTTCCAAGTCCTCGTACATGGTTCCGAAAAGGTTGACCGCTGCTGCATTCTTTTCCATCGGATCTGTCATGCTGTCCAGCGCATTGACGACCTCGAAGAACGCTGTCCGGGCCGTCTCTCCGCCTGCCGCAAATCTGGCCGCCATTGTATCGGCGTTCATTCCAAGCATTTCAAAGGCTTCCGTAGTTGTGTCGCTGCCGTCCTTTACACGGATATTAAACTCCTTGACTGCGTCGCCTACCTTGTCCACAGAGAACACTCCTGCATCTGCACCGTCAACAAGGCTTGATATAAACTCCTCTGCCGAAAGTCCGAGGGCTGCATACTGCGCTGAATACTCGTTCAGTACGTCCAACAGGTCTCCGTTCTGGTTTGCTCCCTGCTGCGCTCCGGCGGCGATGATGTTATATGCCTCCTCTGCGTTGAGGCCAAAGTTCTTCATCAGTGCGCTTGCTGCTCTGGTGCTTTCTGATACCTCAAAGCCAAGAGCATTTTCGAGAGTGAGGGCTGCGTTGGTCGCATTTTCCAGTGCGTCCCCGGCCAGCCCTGTCGCGGTCTGAACCGCTGTCATGCTGGCAGCAACATCGTTTAGGTTATCTGCACTCGATGAAGCAAATACATCGAGCGAGCTTTCCATGAGTTTATCCAGTTCCTGCCCGGTCGCCCCGGTCTGTGCGATTACGGTCTTTTCTGCCTCTGAAAAGCTGTCGGCAAGGTCGTAAACTGCTAATCCAATATCCTTGATTTTGTCTACGATTCCTGCTGTGGCAAGGGCTGTCGCCATTCCCTGTATAGATTTTTCTATGCTTGAACCGCTCTGTTGCGTTTCGGCACCTGCATTTTGTGTCGCCTGCGAAAGCGCGTCTGCACTGTCGGAGGCAACATTATTTGCCTCCGAAAATTCTTCTGCGGCCTGTCTTGCCCGGTCAGTTGCAGCTTCGAGTTGGTCAAGCTCGGTTGTTCCAGATGATACCGAGCGTTCAAATTCTTCGGCGGCATTTTCGGCTTCTCTTTGTGCCTTTTCAAATTCATTCAGAGCCTTTTCTGCTTCCCCCGAAGCATCGCTGTACTCGTCAATCGTATCAGACAGCGAGGCAGCAGAGGTAGAAAAATCAATAATACCAGCTCGCGCCTTATTAGAAGCGTCCAGCTCTTTCTCCCAGCCGTCTCCCATTGCGTCCAGCTCTTTTCTGATGTCCTCAATGGAGTAAGCGACACCATCTACCGCCGAAACTGCTTGTGCGGAGCTGCCTGAAATATCGTCAAAGGCCGTCTGTATTGTTGCCCCTGCTTTTTCCCACTTGGAAAGCATATCCTGTCCGCGCTCCGCTATGTCAGCAAGCCGACTGCTCATTTCGTCGATTAAACTGAAACGGGCTATCAATCCGGCCATGAATCTCACCTCCTGTTTTCCTGTGTATTTCCGCTATTTCTGCATAACCAAAGTACAACCTTTTTACCACCGTTTTTGTCCCAATATGGGGCTATAAAGCGGTATTATTAAGGCTCCCTTTGCGCTGTATTGTCACGGTCACATGGTGGCCCCGTATGTCCTGCGGCTCCTGTGCTGTAAAATCAAGCCCGCTCGCCTCGTTCACGATTTTGTCATTTATTCGCACGTCCGTACCGGCCGGAAGATTGAGCTTTCCCGTGTAGAGGTACGTTGTGAATGGGGATTCCTGCGCCAGTTCCGTACTCGCGCCCACGTTGAAGTGACAGGGAACGCCGGATAAGTCTGGGGTATCGGGATAACTGTATTCTGTCTGTCCGGGAAGTCCCCAGCCGGGGCTTGTGGTTTCTTCCCGTAGGTGGTAGATACTGCACCTGTGGTTAAATAAATCCTCTATCGCCATTCCTGCGCCTCCTTTCCGCCCAACGGTTGACACACTTTTGCATTACCCTCTGAAAACGCCTCTGACGGCCTCTGATGGCCTGTTTCCATCTGGCCTATAATTTCCCCTATTCGCGTCGCTCACGGCGTTCTGCGGGGCGTTCTGACGCGAACCGGGGCATTTCTGGCCGTAGCTCTCCCGCTCCCCTGTGAAAGATAGCATTTCTCTGTGGAGCAGGAGGGCAGCAGGGCAGAGGGACCCGCCGGGGCGGTCTTTTATAGTGCCCTGCCGGAAATTGGGCTTGTAAGCCCTCCCAAACGGATATAGTCGCTCTTTTCGACCATCAGCTTTTTAGCGTCCAGCCCTACCGTAAATACCGGGGCAAACACCGGGGGCCATATTCCCTCTGCCTCCGCCATGCTCTGAATTTCCTTTTGGGCGTTTTTCAAGGTGTCGTGCATTGCCAGCAGGCCAGCGCAAGCCGCTTTATACTCCGCTGCCAGCGTCTCCACCTGTAAAACCTGCTTTTCCCAGTCCGGCATTGCCTTTTCGCAGATGGCCGCCCATGTTTTCTCAAAAGCCCCGTCCGGGAATACCGGGAGAGCTTCGACGCGCTCCCGCATTTCGTCCAGATATTTCAGCTTGCTTTGAAGCTCTCCGCGTCTTTCTGCCAGTTCGACGGTCTTTACCGCGTCGCAGTCGGCGGCGGCCTGCTGCAAGGCGTTTTCAATCTCCCGTAGCTCCTGCCGGACGGCTTCGACGGCCTCCCGTGCTTTCAGCTCCTTTTCGGCCTTGTCGTCCATGTAGTCCTGTAAGCCTGCCAAGAGTTCCGCGCAGTCTGTAGGCTCCGGCGGCTTGTATGTGGCGGCAGCCTTTGCCTGCTCCAATGCGGCCAGCGTTCCGGCTATGCGCCGTTCCTGCTTCTCTGCGAGTACCAGACGTTCCGGGTTGCCCGCTGCCTCTTTCTTTTCCTGACGTATGGCGTCCAGCTCCGCTCTGGTGTCACTGATTGCCCTGTCAAGTTCCATGATTTTGTCTTTTCCTGCCATGTCCTTTTCCTCCGTTTCGTGTTGGTGTGGGTTGATGCCATATTTTAAAATGCCTCTGTGGGCTTCTGTGCGCCCCGTAGAGGCGTTTTAGTGCGCTTGGTAGTATACAAATCCTTACCTGACACTTTTGACGCTTTCTGAGGCTATTATGTGCGTCAAAAATGATATTGCTCCAAAATGCGTCAATACGCTGCTTTGCATAGCTCAATTTTAGGGTTCATCCGAAGCTCTATGTGTGGGGCGGCAGCTCACCCAGCACCAGCTTTGATTGCAGCGGGTTTATTTCATGGGTAATCAATCATTCCGGCTGGAACGTGGGCCGCCTGACGGCGCAGGGCCTTTACAACATCTGCACCCCTGTCACGGCGGATCAGGCCAAGCCCGGCGACCTTGTATTTTTTGTCGGCACCTACGACACCCCCGGCGTGTCCCATGTGGGGCTGTATGTGGGCAATTCCGTGATGTTGCATTGCGGCGATCCCATTTCCTACACGAACTTAAATTCAAGCTATTGGCAACAGCATTTTTACTGCTACGGGCGTCTGCCTTGACGCCAGAAAGGAGCGTTTTTCTATGGCAACCAACAAACTTGACCGTATCGAACGGGATATTCAGAAAACCAAGACCAAGATCGCGGAGCTGCAAAAGCAGCTTCGGGAACTGGAAGCGGCAAAGACCGAACAGGAAAATTTGCAGATCGTCCAGCTTGTGCGGGGCCTGAACATGACGCCGGAGGAATTTGCCGCCTTTGTGCGCGGCGGCGCATTGCAGGCACCCCCGGCCCCGCAGCCGGATTTTGAACAGGACGAACAGGAGGACAACGCCGATGAAGAATAAGTTTTTCCGTACCTTTGCCGTGACGCTGGCCGCTGTGCTGTGCCTCACGGCCTTTTCCACTACCGCCTTTGCCGGGGGCGCTGACCCTGACCCGGCACCTCTCCCGGAGGAAACGGGAACCCCCACCACCGGCGGCATTGAGTTGGACGCCGAGGACACCGAGGGCGGCAACGATACGTCCGGCAGCACCGAGGAAACCAAAAATACCGAGGACAAGGAAAGCACCGGCGCGGCGGAAACCATGACCGACGAGGAAATGGCCGCCCTGCTTTCTTCCCTGCTGGGATCGCAGGTGGATGTTACCGTCACCGACGAGGGCATCCGGCTCACCAACAAAGACGATGGCACCCTCAACCAGACCGGCACTGTCGTCACGAATGGAGGTAATCTCAACGTCCGTACCGGCGCGGGGACAGACAACCAAGCCTTTACCCAGCTTCCCAACGGGACGCAGGTGGAAGTGATCGGCACCGAGGATAACGGCTGGGTGAAAATTCTCCTGCCGGAGCGCGAGGGCTACGTCTGCGGCGACTATCTGACGGTAAGCGACGCCGCCACCGGCGACGGGGATTTTTCCCTTACCCTGAATGGGGACGAACTTTCCGCCCTGCTGGAACAGTTTGGCGGATCGGCAGGCGGCAGCGCCGCCCTGACCCCGGACGGGAACCTGTCGCTGATTGACGACATCGGCACCACCGGCGGCAAGCAGTTTATCACGCTGCAAACCAAGGCGGGAAACACCTTCTATTTGATTATCGACCGGGACGACGAGGGCGAGGAAACCGTGCATTTCCTGAACCAAGTGGATGAAGCCGACCTGATGGCCTTGACCGAGGACGGCGAAACCGCCCCGGCGACCTGTACCTGTACGGAGAAGTGCGAGGCCGGGGCTGTCAACACCGCCTGCCCGGTATGCAAGGACAATCTCACCGCCTGCGTGGGCGCAGCGCCGGAAGCCGAGGAACCGGCAGAACCCACCGAGCCGGAGGAAGAAGCCGGAAACAGCATGGGCGGCCTGATTGTGTTCCTTGTGGTGCTGCTCATTGGCGGCGGCGCGGCCCTTTACTTCTTCAAGTTTAAGAAGCCGAAAGCCGATACCAAGGGCAATGACGATCTGGACGAATACGACTTCGGGGAGGACGAGGACGACGAGGACGAACCGGCCCCGGAGGTTGAGGACGACACCGACGAGGTGGAAGCCAGACCGTTAGACGACTATCTGCTGGATGAAGATGAACCGAAAAAGGAGGATGAAGTATGAGTTATCAGCTTGTAATTGCAGAGAAACCGAGCGTCGCCCGCAGCATTGCGGGCGTGATCGGAGCCAACAAGAAACAGGACGGCTACATGGAGGGAAACGGCTATCTGGTGAGCTGGTGCATCGGCCACCTTGTTTCCCTTGCCGACGCCGGGGCCTATGACCCCCGCTATAAGAAATGGGCCTATGACGACCTGCCGATTTTGCCGCAGGAATGGCAGTATATCATCCCGGACGAGAAGAAAAAGCAGTTTGACATCCTGCGTTCCCTGATGGAGCGCCCCGACGTGGACGGCCTTGTGTGCGCCACCGACGCCGGGCGCGAGGGAGAATTGATTTTCCGTTTCGTCTACCAGATGGCGGGCTGCAAAAAGCCGTTCAAGCGGCTGTGGGTTTCCAGCATGGAGGACGCCGCCATCAAGGAGGGCTTTGCCCACCTGAAACCGGGGGCCGACTACGACAACCTGTATCAATCGGCCCTGTGCCGGGCGCAGGCCGATTGGCTGGTGGGGATCAACGCCACAAGGCTTTTCTCCATCCTCTACCACAAGACCCTGACCGTGGGCCGGGTGCAGACGCCAACCTTAAAAATGCTGGTTGACCGGGAGGCCAAGATCAGCGATTTCAAGAAAGAAAAATATCACATCGTCCATATCGCGGCGGGCGGCATGGAGGCGGCCAGCGACCGCGTTTCCAGTGCTGCCGACGCTGACGCCATCAAGACGGCCTGTGCAGGAGCGCAGGCCGTTTGTGTATCGGTGAAGCGTGAGAAAAAAACAGAGCAGCCGCCCCGCATCTACGACCTTACAACCTTGCAGCGGGAGGCCAACCGTCTGTTTGGATTTACCGCCAAGCAGAGCCTTGATTATGCCCAGCAGCTTTATGAAAAGAAGCTGCTGACCTATCCGCGAACCGACAGCCAGTACCTTACCGACGATATGCAGCCCACAGCGGAAAGCATTGTGTCCGGCCTGTGGCCTCTGCTCCCCTTTGCGGCGGGGATAGACATTTCCCCGCAGTTTGGCCGGGTGCTGAACAGCAAAAAGGTGAGCGACCACCACGCCATTATCCCCACGATGGAGTTTGTGCAGAAAGGCTTTGACGGGCTGACCGAGGGCGAAAAGAAACTGCTGTCCCTTGTCTGCTGCAAGCTGCTGTGTGCCGTGGCTGCGCCCCATGTGTTTGAGGCTGTCACCGCCACTTTCACCTGTGCCGGGAAAGAGTTTACCGCCAAGGGCAAAACCATCCTGACGCCGGGCTGGAAAGAGATTGACCGCCGTTTCCGCGCTTCCTTTAAGGCCGACGCCGACGAGGACGCGCCGGAGCTGGCGCGGGAACTGTCGGAGCTGGCCGAGGGGCAGACTTTTGACAAGGTGGAGGCTTCCGTCACCGAACATTTCACCACGCCCCCGAAGCCCTACACCGAAGATACGCTTCTGTCGGCTATGGAACGGGCCGGGGCCGAGGATATGCCGGAGGACGCCGAGCGCCAAGGTTTGGGAACCCCGGCCACCCGCGCTTCCATTCTGGAAAAGCTGGTACAGATGGGCTTTGTGGAACGGAAAGGCAAGCAGCTTCTTCCCACCAAGGACGGCCACAACCTTGCCTGCGTCCTGCCGGATGTGCTGACTTCTCCCCAGCTCACCGCTGAATGGGAAAATACGCTGACGGCCATTGCCAAGGGCGAGGCTGACCCGGACGGCTTCATGGCTGGCATTGAGGAAATGACGCGGGGCCTGATTTCCGGCTATTCGCAGATCAGCGAGGACGCACAGAAATTGTTTCAGAAAGAGCGCGTGGCGATTGGCAAGTGTCCCCGCTGCGGCGAAGCCATCTACGAGGGCAAGAAGAACTACTACTGCGGAAACCGGGCCTGCCAGTTTGTCATGTGGAAGAATGACCGATTTTTTGAGGAACGGGGCAAGGCGCTCACGCCGAAAATCGCCGCCGCGCTGCTCAAAGACGGAAAGGCAAAGGTAAAGGGCCTGCGCTCCATGAAAACCGGGAAAACCTACGACGGGACGGTGCTTCTGGCTGATACGGGCGGGAAATACGTCAACTATCGCATTGAACGGAGGGACAAAAACTAAAAAACAGCAAGCATAGGAAGTGTAGCCACACTTCCGGCAAATCCCTGACCCGGCTGCCCTGCCGGGCCGGGGATTTTGCTTTTTGGGGCATATCCCCAAACCCCTGCCTCTGTTCAGCAAGTTTACAAATCATCTATTCCCAAAAGCGGATGGACATTGTATAATGGAACCAGTAATTTCTTTTAGGGAGTACAGAACAGATGAAAAGAAATTTTGACAGACATAAAGAAAAAGTAATAACACTACTATCATGTGGACTTTTGATTACTATTGTACTTTCCGTATTGGCGCTGTTAAGTGGTGCTGTAATGAAGCTGTTTGGATTTGAATATAAATCGGTAGGAAGTGTTATTTTATTTTTCATTGTGGCTGCAATTCTTTCTTATCCGCTTAGCTTGATTGCCAGTGCATTACCAAAAGCGTTGCTTTCTCTAAACAAATTATCTATACAGGAAGCAAAATTGCTTTATGTATTTTTGGATACATTTGCAACTTATTGGGGATTAAGGATTACAGACTATTTTATGCCGTCTGTTTCTGTAAAAGATATTTCTATTGTTGTTGTAGCCTTGATATTTGCATTACTGGGTATGAGTGATATTGAAAAACGGTCTAAAGATGATGAATGATAATTTATTTATCAGCCAATCTGTCCAAACTTTCTAAACTAAATACCAGCCGCCCACCGGCGGCACCACCGAGCAGGAAATCTTTGAAAGGTTTCCTGCTTTTCTTATGCCATTTTTCAGAAAGGAGGGCTGCCGATGGCAAGTCTTAGGGACATCGTATCAGAGTATCAAGACGACCTGCGAAACGGCATTGCATGGCTGGCATTCTGGCGCGAGGGCCGGAGCTGGCAGGCGGAGGCGTTTCACCTTGATCTGGACGACACCCTTTATCCAGAGGACAGGGCGCGGCTTGCAGAGATACAGGCCGCCGACCCACAGGCCGTTGTGGTGAACGGCTACTATTCCGGCTATCTGTCCGAGGAAATGGGCGTGACGGAGCTGGCTACCGGTGTGCGGCACCACTACGACAACGGCCTGAACAACATTTCCCCATTCATAGAGGCCCACAGCGACGAACTGCCGCCGGATGTGTTGGAGGCGGCGCGGGAAAAAGCCCATGCTGCCGGACTGCCGTTCTATGAGCGCCCCTACCGTGGGGACGACATCGACCCGTACACCTATGACGGCCACATGAGCATTGAGAACTACGAGTTGATGCAGAAATTGATGGAGCAAGACCAAGAAAGGAGGGAACCCGTGAGCGAAGTATTTTCTATTCTTCTTCACAACCGCCAGCGTTATGAACAGGGCAAAGAGGGCCTTTGGCTTTCCCTGCCGACCACAACCGAAAAGCTGCAAGAAGCCCTGCGGGAAATCGGCATCAGCGCCGACAATCCGCAGGACTTTTTCTTGTACGACTATCGAAGCCCACAGGAGCATCCTGTCAAGTTGCCCCGCGATCTGGTGCTGTCCGCCGACGTGGACGAACTGAACTTCCTTGCCGCAAGACTGGAAAAGCTGGACGCCACCGAGCTTGCGGAGCTGAACGCCGCCCTGACAAGCCCGCAGAGCGACTTCCACAGCATCGGCCAGATCATCGACTACCCCGACAACGTGGATTTCTATGTACATCTGCCGGATGTCACCGGCACCGGCCAGTTGGGGGACTACTACCTGAACCGTTCCGGCATGGTGGATATGCCGGAGGAATGGAAAGCCGGGATTTTCCTACCCCGCTTTGGCCTGCATATTGCCAATACGGAGCATGGTGTTTTCACCGACTATGGCTATCTGGTGAAAAGCGGCGACGAATGGCAGCGTGTCTATGAGGGACAGCCAGTGCCGGAGGAATACCGGGTGATGGCCTATCCCCAGCCGGAGGCCGACCGAGAAGCCTTTCGCACCGAACCGGCGGCCCCCGCCGCTGTTCTGCCGGAGGCAGGCCCGATTATCATAAAAGGCATGACTAAAGACGAATACATGAAAGAGATCACCGACAGGCTGGAAGCCGGGGTGCGGGGTGTTCTGGACAGTGAGAATTATAAAGCCTACCTCACCTCAATGTCCAAGTTCCACACATACAGTTTCCGAAATACCATGCTGATTTTCCTGCAAAAGCCGGACGCTTCTCTGGTAGCTGGTTTAGGGAAATGGCAATCGGAATTTGAACGCACCCGAAAACAGGGCGAAGCCGGGCTGAAAATCATAGCCCCTAAATTCTACACAGTCAAAAAGCGCGTTGCCAAGAAAGACCCTGACACCGGCGAACCCATCAAGGACAAAAACGGCAAGCCGGTGATGGAGGAACAGGAAATCACGGTGCCGGACTATCGTGTGGTATCGGTGTATGACGTAAGCCAGACCGAGGGCAAGGAGCTTCCAAAGACCCATGTGGATATGCTGTCCGGCGACGTGGAGCAGTTTCAGGATTTGCAGGCGGCTTTGGAAAGATCGTCCCCCTATGTTATTTCCATTGAGCCGGTTTTGGACGGAACCAAGGGCCGCTGCTTCTATCTGGAACAGCGGATCGCCGTCAATGCGGGCATGAGCGAATTGCAGACCCTAAAGACTGCCATCCATGAAGTCGCCCACGCCCGCCTGTATGAGAAAAACAGCCATCTTGCGGAGGATAAGCAGCCAGACAAGGCCACCCGCGAGGTGCAGGCCGAGAGCGTAGCCTATGCGGTATGCCAGTATTGGGGGCTGGACACGTCGGACTATTCTTTCGGGTACATTGCAAATTGGAGTTCCGGCAGGGATTTGAAAGAATTGCAGGCGTCCCTTGAAACGATCCGGGCCGCTGCCAATGACCTTATCAATGAAATGGAAATCCACCTGTTAGAGCTTCAGCAGGAACGGCAGGCCCAGCAGGAACACGCGGCCCCGGAACAGGCCGCCGAGCAGCCAGCGCCGGACAGTGTGTTTACCAAACTACCCCCGGAACAGCAACAGGAAATGACCGACAGCGTGAAAGCCATGCTGCAAACCCTGATTGACGCCGATGTGAAAGCCACCGGCGAGGTGACGCAAGGCACGTTGGACGCCATTCAGACACAGGGCTTTGTCCTTTCAGACGACGGGACGCTGCAACGGGCCGAACCCCGGCAGGAGCCGCAGGCGTGGAATGGAATTGACGGCCTTTTGAATGAAAAGCCGTTGATGCCGGAGGCGTCCCCTACGGAACGAGCCGCCGCGCTGGTGGCGCTGGCCGAAAAGGACGGCCCGCGTTTGGGCGACGGGGAACGCCGCCTGATTATGGAGTATGCCGAGGCCGTGGGCGATACCGATAAGGTGATTGAGCTTATCAACCGTCTGTGCAAACAGGGCTTTGAACTGCAACACGGTTACATGGACGACTTTGTGAAAAGCCAGATAGAAAGTGAGATTGCTGTCGCAAGGGCGGAACAGACCATAGCCAACGACCCGGCAGCGGAGCCGATTGTCACGATTATTTGGAGTGAAAGCCCCCACCTAAAAGACGGCCAGCAAATGCCGCTGCATGAGGCTGACGCCATTTTCCGGGCGCTGGACAGTTCCAAACGGCTGGAACGGGAACAGCCAGACCATGCGGGGAGCTGGTACGATAAAACCAAGTTCCGCATTGACTTCTCGTTTCAGGGGCAGCCGGACAACTACGAGGGGCGGCAGGATTTTGGCGACGGGGACGGTTCCCTGATCGAGCATATCCAAGGCTATCACGAATACTACGCGCAGGATGAAAGCTGGAAAAACCATGTGCTGAAACATGAGGGGCCGGAGGCATGGGAGGCAGACAAGGCCCAGCGGGATATGCTTCTAACTGAATTTGTCCCCTATATGGAGCTGCATTGTAACCTGTCCCGGCTGGAACAGGAGGCGCAAACCCGGCTGGCGTCCGGCGAAACCCTGACGCCGGAGGAAACAGCCTACTATGGGGCGCTGGAAAACTACGTCAAGGAGTGCCGCCCGCTTCTCAATCAGGGACAGTATCAGTTGCCGGAGCCGCCGAAACTTTCTGACTTCGACCGGAGCTTGCAGGATTACAAAGCGCAGGTACAGGCCGAGATCGCACAGGAAGCCGCTGACGCCGGTATGACCGTGGAGGAATACGCGGCGGCTGGCTATGAGGCCCCGGCAGCACCAGAGCCGGAGCTTGCCCCGGAGGAAGCCCAAGAGCCGCCACAACAGGAAGCCCCGGAACAGCCGACAAAGGAGCCTGCGGCGTCCGACTACTATTATTCCATCAATGAGGGGGCGGCCCGCCGCGCCAAGGAGATGAGCAGCTATTCCGATTACAAGCCCGGCAGCGCCACGGCGGAGTACCGGCATTATGTGGATAATGCCTTTGAAATCGCGCAGGCACAGAAAAAGCGCGTTGATCCCATGTACCATGAGAAAATCGACAGCCTGCTTGACACCTACGCCCGGAAGCTGGCCGCCAACATGAACCACAGCTATGCTATTGACGCCCGTGTTCCTTCCATCCTGATTGCCGGTGGTTCCAATTTCCCGGTACGCCAGAAAGAAAAACAAAACGCAGCCCGCGACAGCAAAATGCAGGAATGGCAGTACATCCAAGGGCTGCTTGATAAAATCCGCAGTACCGGCATGGGCGGCATCCGGCAGGACGACCCGCAGGCCATCCCCAAGCTGGAAAAGAAGCTGGCCGGTCTGGAAAAGGCGCAGGAAACCATGAAAGCCGTGAACGCTTACTACCGCAAACACGGTACGCTGGACGGCTGCCCGCACCTTTCCCCTGAAAATCTTGAAAAGCTGAAAGCGGCTATGGTGTCCGGCTGGCATTATGAAAAGAAACCCTTTCAGAGCTGGGAGCTGTCTAACAACAACGCGGAAATCCGCCGCATCCGGCAGCGGATCGACAGCCTGACCCGCGCCAGAGAAACCGTCTATGTGGGCTGGGAGTTTGAGGGCGGCCATGTGGAGGCCAACCGGGAACAGAGCCGTTTGCAGGTGTTCTTTGAAGATAAGCCGGACGCTGACGCCCGCCAGCAGCTAAAAGAACACGGCTTCCGATGGGCGCCAAGCGTCGGGGCATGGCAGCGGCTTTTGAATGGGAACGCCTATTACGCCGCCGACCGCATTTCAAGTATTCAGCCCCTTACCGGCGAGAAACCCACGGAGCTGCAACGCAGCAGCATCCGGCAGCAGGCGCAGATGGCACAGGCCCAAGCCGAGCCGGAGGAATGTGTCTACCGGGTACACGCCGCCACCCGCAGCGACAGCCCGGAAAACCTGTACTTGCTGCAAGCCTATGTCCCGCAGGCGGACGGCACCATAAAAATCGGGGCGGTTCTTTATGGGGGGACGGAAGAAAAATGCCGGGAATTGCTGGATCAGCTCAACACCGGGGAGCTGACGCAGGAGGCCGTCAAGGAGCTGTACGCCAAGGAACAGGAGCAGCCACAGGAACCGGCCCCCGAACAGGAGGCAGCACCAGAGCCGGAGCCTGCCCCGGAACAGGAAGCCGGGCCGCAGGCCAAGCCCATGACCGACTTGCAGAAAAAGGCGGTGGAAATCGCTGGCCGCTACAAAGACCTGCCCCTACAAGGCAAGATTGATATAATCGCGCAGGCGTTTGGCTGCAAGACCGGCGAAATCCGCACGTCCCCCTGTACCGGCAAATGGCGCGGCACCAGTGATATGTCCATCCACTTTGACAACGGCGCGTCCCTGTTCATCGGCAACCACCTGACGCCAAAGGCCAAAACCGTAAAGGTACAGACAGAATGTGTCAATAGTGCATTGGTGCATTTTAACCCGGAGATCGTGCAGGCCACCAAGGAAGCCGCCCTGCCTGTTCTGTTGCAGCGGGAGGCCAAGGACAACGAGATCGCCGCCCAAAAGGGCCTAAAGCCCTACACGCTGCTGAATGTGGAGTTTAACGACGGGGCCGACGAGCAGACCGGCGGCTATATCGGCTGGTACTATGTGACGCTGGCCGTGGACGGAAAAATCTGCACCCATCTGGAAACGGGATTGAGCCATGATATTGCAGACGGCAAGGTGAGCGACACCCCCACGCGGGCAGACTACTTCACAGCGGGAGCTTTGAAAGAAACCGATGTGGACTATGTGTTCAACAACGTGGGCTTTTCCTCTGCGTCCACCCTCTATACGCTGCCGCTGCGGGAGGATGTACGGGAACGGGCGGAACAAACGCTGGCCCAGCGCAGCGCCGACCAGCCGGAACGGGACACCTTTTCCATCTATCAAGTGCCTGCTGGCCCACAGGGGCGCGACTTCCGTTATCGGCCCTATGAGGAATTGCAGGCCGCAGGGCTTACTGTGGACAGGAAAAACTATGCGCTTGTCTACACGGCCCCGCTGGACAAAAAGACCACATTGGAGGATATTTACCGCACGTTCAACGCCGACGACCGGCCCGCCGGTTTCCGGGGACACAGCCTGTCCGTTTCGGACGTTGTTGTGGTAAATCGCGGTGGCAAGGAGGAAGCCCATTACTGTGACAGCATCGGGTTTACCCCTGTGCCGGAGTTTATGCAGGAAAGCCCCATCAAGACCGCTGAAATGTCCACCGAGCAAAATTACAACATGATTGACGGCGTATTGAACAATGCCCCGTCGATGGGGGAACTGGAAGCCAGAGCAAAGGCCGGGGAACAGATTTCCCTTTTCGATGTGGCCGAGGCAGCCAAGGCGGAGGACAAGAAGCCGAAGCAGACCCGCCCGGCGTCCAAGAGCGCCCAGCGCCAGAAAAAGCCGTCCATCCGGGCGCAGCTTAAAGCCGCCAAGGAGGAACAGGCCAAAAAGCCGCCGCAGCGGGAAAAATCAAAAGAATTGGAGGTGTAGGCCGTGAACAGATTTGAAAATGTGGATGTGCTGGCCGCGCTGGAACAGCTTATGCGCCAGAACACCGCCTTTTACCGCAACGATTTTGAAATTGACAAAGAAATCATCCGGCAGGCCGCCGCCAGTGACAGGGCCGAGGACAAAACGCTGCTGTGGATGTCCCGCCCGTCCGGGACGTACTGTTTCCGAGAGCGCGACGTTTTCCTGCAAGATACCCGGCAGCACAACACATGGCGTTTTTATGGGGAGCAGACCCGCGACCGTATTCTGGCCTACGCCGTGGAGCTGACCGGCAAGGTGGGCGGAAAGATACGGGGCAATCTCTATGAGCTGGACTATCCCCAGCATTTCCGGCACGTCGCAGCCGAGGCGGTACAGGCCGACACCATCATCCTACACTATGAAAAGGGCAACCGGGAACAGCCCGCCAGCCTGTATTTTGACGGACGGCCTGACCCCAAGCTGGGGGCGTTCCTGCGGTATGAGGCAAAACCCAATGAGCCGGAAAACCTGCGGGAAGTGCGGCGGCAGGAGCAGAAAGGCCGGGAGCAGCTTGCTTCCGGCGACTTCAAAGCCCACGTCACGGCGCTGCATGACCGCCTGATCCGGGATGAGGCCCAGCGCATTGTTGCGGAAATGAAAGGTCTTTCTGCCCCCAACAGCCCCAACAAGACGCATTTCATGGTGGAACTGTCCCCCTATTTTACGCAGATCGCGTCCAGCAGGGACACCGACCGCCTCTTTTCCATGCTGCCCTACAAATCGCTGGTGTTTACCGGCATGAAAGACCGGCATGGGATATATGCCATGATAGGCAAAGACGAGAGCCGGGACAAGGAAGTGCGGCGGCCCCGCGCTTCCATCCGAAAGCAGCTATCCGAAACCAAACAGGCCCAAGCCCCGAAAAAGGCCCCGGCCCGCACCAAGAAAAACGAATTGGAGGTATGACAATGCAGTCTAATGTGGAGGAAGAAAACCTGATTTGTCTGTATCACAATGCCGACCGGCGCAGGACGATGGCGAAGCTCCATGCCGCGCAGCCGGATATGGACGGGGAAATGGCGGCACTGGCCCGCCAGACCCTTACCAAGCTGGACACCATGACCGACGCCGACTTTGAGGCGTACCAGTTCCATTTCACAGACGAGTAAATAAAACATAACGAAGCGCCGGGCGCGGGGCTGTATGGCCTCTGCGTCCGGCGCTGTTTTTTTGCCTTTATGCCTGCTCCATCGGGAAATTCGGCAGGGCTTCCAACAGTTTCATAATCAAGTGTTGTTTCATATCCTCGTCTACGGCCAGCTCGTCGATCATGGGGGTATAGTGTTCAATCACTTTTTCCGTAGCCCACTTCTCGCCTGCGACGGCTGCCTTGATCGTGGCGCTGTCCAGCAACATTTCCTGTTCGGGCATCCTATACACTCCTGTCTTTTTTATGCTTGTATCAGCATAACACAGAACCGGGAGAAATACCAGCGGCGGAAACATTTTCCTACGCATTTAGAAGCCCTCTCTGGTGGGGATTGGATAATCTGTCCTGCCTGCCCGCCGACCATGCCGGAAAAGCCTTGCTGCGGCTGGCTTATTACCACCCTAAATGCGTAGACAGGAGGCGATTTGTTAAATTTCCATGAAATTGTCTTGCCCTATTGACAACCGACTTGTTACGTATTATACTGTACTTGTCAATGTGATACAGTACAGAACGGAAGGCGGTGAGATTTTGGAGATTGTTGTAAGCAACAAGACAAGTCGGCCACTTTATGAACAGATTGCAACGCAAATTAAAACCCAAATTATGAGTGGCGACCTGAAAGCTGGTGAAGCACTTCCCTCTATTCGTGCATTGGCTAAATCATTGCACATCAGTGTGTTGACAGTGCAGAAAGCATACGATCTCCTTCAAACAGACGGTTTCATAGAAACGACGGCAGGAAAGGGATGCTATGTTTCTGTCCAAAACCAAGATTTTTATTTGGAGGAACAGCAGAAGAAAATAGAGGAACATTTCAGCGAGGCAATCGAAATAGCGCGTACAAGCGGAATTTCACTGAATAAGTTGGTTGATCTACTAACACTTTTGTATGAGGAGGATTGAATATGAACAATGCTTTGACGATTTCAGAGCTTACCAAAACATATAAGGATTTTGTTTTGGATAAAGTTTCTTTTTCTGTTCCAGAAGGTTCCATCGTAGGGCTGATTGGCGAAAATGGCGCTGGGAAAAGCACGACAATTAACGCAGCTTTGGGGCTTATTCAAAAGGACGCAGGGTATATTTCTATTATGGGGAAAGAAGAATTGGACAACGATACCAAAGAACAGATTGGCGTTGTTTTTGACGGCAGCAATTACCCGGAAATCCTATCCCCCAAAAGGCTCAACCGAGTAATGAAGAATATCTATCATTCATGGGACGAACACACCTATATGTCCCTTTTGCAAAAATTCTCATTGCCCGCTGATAAACAAATTAGCCAGTTTTCAAAAGGGATGAAAATGAAGCTGGCAATCTCCGTCGCATTGTCCCACAATTCTAAACTGCTGATTTTGGACGAAGCGACCAGTGGCCTTGACCCTGTAATCCGGGACGATATTTTGGATATGCTGTTAGATTTCGTGCAGGATGAAGAACACTCCATACTGGTTTCTTCCCATATCACCAGTGACTTAGAAAAAATTGCCGATTACATCGTGTTTATCCATGAAGGGCAAGTGGTCTTTTTCAAGCCGAAAGATGAATTAACAGAGCAATACGGCATCATCAAATGCGGGGCTGCCCAGTTTGATGCCTTAGACAAAAGCGATATTATTGTGTATCGAAAAATGGACTACGAGTGGCAGATTTTGGTTTCAGACAGGGAGGAAATGCAGAGGAAATACCCGAAAGCAATGGTGGTTCCGGCAACGATTGACGAAATTATGCTTCTCTATGTAAAGGGGGAAAGATGATGAAAGGACTTTTATTGAAAGACTTGTATATTGCCAAAAGCAATATCCTTGTAATAATCGGTAGTTTAATCGTTTTGGGGTTTGGCCTTTCGGTTTTGATAGAAGCAAGTGCGCTTTTGGTTTTGGCTCCCCCATGTGCCACGACAGCAGTTTTTATCAGTATCACAAGCGATGCAAACTCGAAATGGAATAAGAACGTAATTACCATGCCAGTGTCAAGAAGCCAAATTATTGGAGAAAAATTCATTCTCTTTATTATTCTTTCTGTGTTAGGGATCATGGCAGCCCTTATTCCCTGTGGTGTGCTTGCAATCTTTGGCGCTGAAATGTCATTGGCTTCTTTGTTGCTGTATGGCTCCATAGGGGTAAGTGCTGCTTTGTTTGCTGGCTGCTTTAGCCTTCCATGTGCATACTTTTTTGACCCCGATAAATCGCAGATTGTTTTTTTGATGTCATTTTTGGCTTCGACGGGCATTATCGTTGCGCTGGTACTTCTTATCAACCTGTTTATTCCAGTGAAAGGAAATATCCTTTTGCCATTCAATATTGTACTCATTATAGCTGCCATTTTCTTTTTCATATCACACAAAATTGCAGTTATGGCCTATCAGGAAAAAGATATTACTTGATAAAAGTCAATACAGAAGTAAAAGCGCCGGACGCGGCGGCCTGCGGGCCTCGCGCCCGGCACTTTTTTCAACCGGGCCACACCCGGCTACCACAATAAAATTATTTCCTTACAGACAAAGACAGGTATCTATTCCGCTGCCGTTCAGCCTCTTTCTTCCGGCGCACTCGCGCCGCGCAATCCGGGCAGTATTTGGCCCGGTTGGACTTCGGCGTGAACACGGCCCCGCACTCGACGCAGCGTTTCACCTCGTCCCGGCTCTTGCTGATCTCGGCACACAGGGCCGCGTCCAGCGGGAGGACGGCGGCCTTAAACCACCGGCACAGCAGCGAATAGGAAATGCTCTGGACGCACACACATTCCTCTCCATCGTCCAAAAGCAGGCAGTTCCCGTCACAGTAATTGCAGCACTCATGCGTCAGCTTCCGGGCCTTGCGGTACTGCCGGTAATTCATTCTCGGTATGCTCATAGCTCTTGTGTCCTTTCTTGATGGGGCGTCACCCGCAAAATGCTGTCCACATTCTGCTTGATGATGCCGTAGTCGGCCAGTTCCTTTTTCACTTCGCCGTACTTCTGGTACAGCCATTCCTTTTCCTCGTCCAGTTTTCGGTATTCGGCTTTCAGGGCGGCCAGATTGGGGAGCTTTGTCACGCCTGCGTCCTTGATGGCTTTTGCCGCTGCCTCGTACAAGATAAGCTGACTTTCATGTTCGCGCCGGTACGCGGCCTTGTCTTTGGCCTTTTTGTATTCCAGCGCCACGGGCCGGGTTTGCCGGTAGGTGGAGATATTCTTTATCAGCACCGCCATATCGGACAGGCGGCGTTCCACCGTTTTCAGGGCTGCGGCGGCTGCATCGTTGGCCGCGCTGATCTCTGCCACCTTGCTTTCCAACGCCGCATAGTCGTCTATGCCGTGTTCGGTCAGGAAATTCAGCGTCCGGGCGGCCTGCTTCAAGTTGTGGACTTTCGCCCACTTTGCATAGCCCGCGCTCTGCTGGGCCTTGATGCTGTTCTCCAAATCAATCCGCAGGGTGATTTCCTTTGTGGCTTTCCGTTTCGGGCCTCTGTCCACGGCCAGCCCCTTGATCCGGCGGGTAATGGCTTCTTCCGTGTAGTCCTCACCCAAGGTCTTACAGCGGGTGAAGCGTTCCTGACCGGGGGCGCGGAAAGAAACGAATTTGCCCGGTTTGATTTCATAGCCCTGCGCCTGCATGAGCCGCAGGAAGTCGTCAAAGTCTTTGGCCTGCGGGATGGCCGCGTCGATGGCGATTTTCAGTTTGGCTTTCCAGCTCTTTCCCTTGCGCTGGGCGTCCCATTCGGCGTAGGACTTGCCCTTGTCCTTGCCCGGCTTTACCACGGACAGGCCGTTTCCCCTGCAAAGCCGGTCACTGGTTCGCCGGATGTAGGCGTAGCTGCGCCGGTTGGAAATGTACTTGCGCTGCTGTACCATATCCACGGCACAAAAAATGATGTGGTTATGCAGATGGCCCTTGTCTATATGGGTAGTCAGCACATAGGGGTATTTGCCTTGCAGCACTTCGTCGGCAAGCTGCCGCCCGATCTCGTGGGCCTGCTCCGGCGTGGTTTCGCCCGGCTCAAAGGCTTGTATCAGGTGATGGGCCAGATTGTTGCCTTTCTTGAACGCCTGATCTAACAGCATTTGAAATTCAATATCCGCCGTTTCGTAGGAACAGCCAAAGGACGATACCAGCATTTTATCGTCCGTCTTGTCCGGGTTTTCGATGTAGTCAAGGGCCGCTTTCAGATTTACCTTGATAGGATGGATCTTTGTAATTGCCATATCTGTACCAGCGCCCCCTTGATGTCCTCAACGTCCTGCGCGTACACAGCCCCGGTACTGTTGATACGCCGCGCAATCTGATTGACGTTGACGCCGATTTTTTGCAGCTCCGCAGTCTGCGCCCGGATGTCGCTGGTGTCCATGTGGATGATATACCCGTCAATCAGCATTTTCCGGGCATAGGCCGAGAAATTCTTTGTGCCGAGCTGGGCCATTTTCTGCTGGATGATGGCCCGTTCTTCCGGCGTCACCGGGACGCGCAGCACGATTTGACGCTTTCGGTTTGCCATTGCGTTTCACGCTCCTTTCCGGCAAAGGGGTTTGGGGATTTCCCCAACAAGCAAAACGGACGGCCCGCAGGGGCGGGACGGGCGTTTTTCGGAAGTGTGGCTACACTTCCTATGCTTGCTGTTTTTGTTCTTCTCCGCTATAAGTACCTTCGCAAGCCCTCAAACTACCCGCAAAACAGGAACTTTCCAGAAAAAAAGCGTAAAAAAATAAAGGGCGCTTTTGCACCCCTCGCAAACAAAAGAAAACAGAGGATGGTTTTCAGGCATCCCCCGTTTCTTTCTTCTTTGGCTTTTCAATTTGAATGGCCCCGTCAATCGCGCCCTCGATGATCGGCAGGTATTCTTCGGGACAGAGTTTCAGCTTGTGGCCGACCCGCTGGCGCTGCTCACTTTCCGAGCGCAGCATTTCGGGATTGAAATACCGTTCCACAGGAAGCCCGCAGGTCTTGATAAGCTGGATCACGACCGGGAGGCTGGGGATCGTCCCTTTATTCTCAATGTTGGCGAGATACCGCCACTCAATACCTACCATTTCCGCCAGCGCCTTACGCGCCA